>NZ_JADPKG010000060.1:0-2953 GCF_023073875.1 Bradyrhizobium sp. 154 | reverse complement strand
CCGAAAATTGGAACAGCGCCGCACGTTGAAGCCGAAGCCAAAGAGCCGATGGCTAATTCCTTTGGCGTTCTGGGCAAGCTCTATCTGACGCAATCGTCAGGAGGTCTTTTTCCGGTGAAGCGGTCAGTCATCCAATTTACCGCCGCCATCGCGCTCGCCTGGGCTGCGCGTCCGTGGCCGATACCGGGCAACATCACCATCCTGACCTTGCTGCCGGCTTTGCACAACTTGTCCATGTAGGCCTGCGTGACCGCGGACTGGATGACCTGGTCGTTGGCCCCCTGCGCAAGAAAGATGGGGATCTCAGGGGAGAGCACCCTGGTGCTGTTCTGTTCGAGAAGCGATCGCCAAGGTTCTGCCTTGCTCGGATCTTGCACGGTCAGGAAATATTGCTCGAGTGGCCGCCCTGTCCTCTGCCTGACGATCAGGTCGAAAGGGCCTTCGATGCATTCTTGCGCCAGCCTGTCGATTGCAGGCATGGCGCGCGGATCGACGACGTTGTCTATGGCGGCTCCGTAGACTCGGTGCCACGACCAAAGCGTCATCGCTGTGATGTTCTTGCCGCCGATCGTGTTGATGTCGTCGCTCATCAGCTTCACGAGGTCCGTTGCCGGGGCCGCTGCAGCGACACCGAGAAGCTTCAGCTCAGGAGCGTAGGCGTTTGCGATCATCCCGGCGAAGAGCGCGGCCTGCCCGCCTTGTGAATGCCCCCAAACCGTGAAGTCCTTGCCATCGCCTGCGCGGGGAACGGAGCGTGCCGCGCGCACAATATCAATCACGGCTCGACCTTCGCTCTCACCGACCAGGTAAGCATGCGGGCCCGGCGTACCGAGCCCTGGATAATCGGTCGCCGCAACGACGAAGCCACGGGAGATCATCGAGCGAAGTCCCTGGATCTGCTGAAACAGAAAAATGGCGAGCGATGGGGCGCAACGCGGGACGATACCCGAAGTCGGATGTGCCCAAGCAACGATCGGACGTCCGCCGAGCGCGGGCGTGCCTTGCGGAACGATGACGACGCCGGACACAAAGACCGGCCGACCGTTCAGCCCCGTCGAGCGATAGAGCACGCGATAAGTGGAGGCGCCGAGCGGAGCACCGTCCATCGGCTCCTGCCGCACTAAGGTGCCCGGGGCGCCGTTGAGCAACGATTCCGGCGCATCATAAAATGTCGTCTGGCCCGACGCTATTCCCGGAAGGCCAAGCACAGCCGTGGCGATGAGCGCGGTCGACATCCACCTGCGCGGCCAGCCACCAAAGAGATTGCTGGTGAAGTATCGCATGGTCGAGCTCACGTGCTTACAGTCCGTAAACTATCTTCAGACCGCCGCTGGCATGAAGGGCAATCAGGATGCCTTCGCGCAGCAAGTGCACTTTTCCAAGCCTTGCGGAGTCAAGGTGGCCCTCCATGCGAAAGCCGTCCTTCAGCGGGCGCGTCAAGCGTTCCTTCGCAGCCATGAGCAGGTTTTGGTAGGAAATGCCGTAGTCGAGATTAGAGCCATTCTTCAATTGCGCCGCGAGCTGTTGCACGGCAGATCCAATCTGGCTGTCCTCTGACGAGGTCGTCAGGCCAATTTCGGAAAGGCCAAAGGTCCTATTGTCGGCATCGACGTTTGGCTGGGCCGAAAGATAGATCCATTGACCCGCGTTGGGATCGGCGTCGGAGCTCTTTGCTATGCGAAGGCCGACCACGAGTTTGCCCGAGGACGGGTAGATCTGAACCTCGCGCACGGACGTGTTCTGCGCCGGAACGGCTGCAATTGCCTGGCTTACCTTTTCCTTGACCGCCTCGTAGTTGATGCGCACGGGAAGAATGACATCGAAGGTGCCCGGCTCAGCCACCGCGGCGCCGAGCGGCGGGAGAGCCGTTGCCGTGACAGCTGGCGGCTGCTGCCCGATTAGAGTTTCGGCGGAGCCGGTAAGTTCAAGCGATCCCCACAATACCTTGCCATCGGCGCGGACACCCGCGAACGCCGCGGTCTGCGGGATCAGCTGCAGCCAGATCGGCGGATCCTTCGAGATTTTAATGGGGTCAAACGCGTGACGCCATGCCGTCTCGGCCTTGCCGTGCAGGTCGAGTGCCCGCGCCGCGGCCAGCGCGCGCGACCGGATGCGGCCCAGCTGGGTTCGAATATTGGGCTCGACATAGGGGGCAAGGTCAAACTCGCGACCCAGCACGTGAAGGTAGGGATGCTCACTCCAGTGGAACGAGTCGCTGATGTTGAGCTGGAGCGATCCATCCCTGCGCAGCTCGGGGCGCGCTTCAACCTCGATCGTCGCGCGTGCCTCGGTCTCGCCCCGGATGCGCGCCGTGAACCGATTAGCTCCCTGACCTTCGGCAGCACCATGTATGGAGACCGCGCCGAAGACGCGATCGCCCCGGCCATACAGCGAGACCGGGCTAGTCCGGTCGACAAATCCCCATACGTCGCAGTTGGCGTTGACCCGGAAGATGAAAACATGACGATGAACGCAGTTGATGCGTTCGTCGATGGTGGCAAGCCGCTTTGGAATGTCCCGCTCGATCGCTGCAGCGAGAGCCGGCAGCCCGAGCTCGACCGTCGCAGAGATGCGTGAAGTCGTTACGAGTGGCGTTGCAGCGTCCGGGCTATATGCCGGCTTCTCAGCGGCGAACGCGATCGACGGGAGCACTAAGACAAGGAGTGCACCTAGGCCGACGATATCCATGTGTGATCTGCTAGCTATCGAAAAGCATTCCGGCCCATATGACCATGATGGAAACATCATTCTAGTGCTCCAGCTTCAAGGAAAACCAGAACCACAGCAGCATTCGGTGGGCGGGCGAGTGCTAACGGTCCTGTCCGCCAGGGGGAACGACGCATGCTGCTTCGGACCCGGCAGACACCGGCAATCAGCCATTATCCGTTCCGTCAGGTGTTAGGCCGATCCCCACGCGCTTGAGAACATCAGAGGCAACTTCAAGATGAGCCCC
>NZ_JADPKG010000115.1:0-3052 GCF_023073875.1 Bradyrhizobium sp. 154 | reverse complement strand
TCCACAGCTTGATGCTGCGAAGCTTACCACGGACCACGGAGCTGACCTCGTAGTCCGTACCCTTCCACAGACGTGCCATGGTTCTCGCTCTCGTCGTTCCGACCAGGCGGTTCGCGCCGCGCAACAACGGGCGCTACCCGACCGCGCTGCATGCGGGCGCCTATGCCGCGACGCTGCACTACCTGAAGGCGGTGGATGCGCTCGGCGCCTCCGGCGACGGCAAGGCCGTGGTCGAGCAAATGAAGACGCTGCCAACGGACGACCCGCTGTTCGGCAAGGGCAGCATACGCGCCGATGGTCGCAAGCTGCATAACATGTATCTGTTCGAGGTGAAGACGCCCGCGGCGTCCAAACAGCCCTGGGACTATTACAAGCTGGTCAAGACCATTGCGCCGTCAGAGGCCTGGCGGCTTCTGGAAGAGGGCGGCTGCGAGTTCCTGAAATCATGACGGCAGACGACCGGCCGGTGGCGCTCGTCACCGGTGGCGGCGGCGATATCGGGCGCGCGATCGCGCTGCGGCTGGCGCAGATGAGCAATGCGATCGCGATCGTCGACCGCGAGCGGGCCGCGGCGGAGGCGAGTGCGCGCCTTCTCGAGCAGGCCGGCGGACGGGCGCTCGCGATCGTCGCCGACGTCGCGAGCGCGGCCGACACGGCCGCCTTCGTCGAAACGGTCGAGCGACGATTGGGGCCGATCGGCATCTTCGCCAACAACGCGGGCATCGAGGGTGTCGTCGCGCCCCTCCACGACTATCCGGATGAGGCGTTCGATCAGGTGCTACAAGTCAACGTGAAGGGGGTCTTTCTCGGCCTCAAGCATGTGCTGGCGAGGATGATCCGGCGCGGCACGGGCGCCATCATCAACACCGCCTCGACCTCGGCGATCCGCGGGCGCGCGGGGCTCGCAGGTTATGTCGCCTCGAAACACGCCGTGCTCGGACTGACCCGCACGGCGGCGCTCGAGGTGAAGGGAACGGGGATCCGGGTCAATGCCGTACTGCCCGGACCGATCAAATCGCGCATGATCCGGGGCTTGGATAATCAGGCGCGCGACAATGCAGTAGCGTTGCGCCGACAAGGAGAGGGTGTCCACGGGCGGCCGCAGGACGTCGCCAGTACCGTCGCCTTTCTCGCCTCCGAGGAGGCTGCACACCTCAACGGCGCAGCCTTGGTTGTCGACGGTGGTATGACCGTCGCTTAGGGGACACCGCCGATCTTCTCGGATACGATCCGAGCTGCGCTGCGCAGCTCGGCGGCGATATTGTCGGCTTCGCTGGCGGGAATGCGATCCTGCCTGACCAGCGGAACGGTCAAGGCCGCTACCGCGCGGCCAGAGGCTTCGATGATGAGGCAGCTATAGGCGAGGATGCGGGTGTAGCCGTCATCGTTAGAGAAATTGCCGCCCACGGAGGAGATGCGGTCGAGCGCTGCCAACGCTTTCTTGATGCTGACATGATCGTGCGCGGCAATGACATGCGCAAGCTCCTGCCGCCGGCCTTCGAGTTGAAATGCAGCCAAGACCTTCGCCGATGCGTATTGTTGGGTGAGCGGAAACACCGCGCCAACTTTGACCGACCACCCCATCAGCCATTCCGGTTCGATGCGGGCAACCACCATGAACTGCTCACCGTGCAGGACGGCAAGATGGCACGACAACTGCACGCGAGAGGCAAGCTGTTCCATTACCGGCAGCGCGGCCTTGAGCAGCCGCTCGGTCGGCGGAAATTGCGAGGCGATCCGGAACAGCTTCAGCGTCAATGCGTATTCACCGGTCGCCAGATCTCGCGCGACATAGCCTCGGCGCTCCAGCACCGCCAGCATCCGGAAAATCTCACTGACGGAACGGCCGACGGCTTCGGCGAGCTGCTTCTGGTTGAGCCCCCGCGATTCGGCGGCTAGCGCTTCAAGGAGATCAAGCCCTTTCTCAAGAGCTGGTGCGCCAGCTGGAATGTTCTCCCTGATCTTCGCCTTCTTCATCGACTGGCCTCGCAGAACTTTCGGTCACAACGATGTAGCTCATTGCGCGAGTGTCGAAAAGTTCTGCTGGCAAGTAGATTCTGTTGAAAAAGGTGGCCAGTATTTAGTTGTAATAGCTCCGTCGCGGCTTGCCGAACTCCTCAACCGCCTCTATGCGAGCCTCGGCCTGGGCATCGGGATCAGCTTGGCCATCTTTCGAAGGTTTTGGGCGGTGGCTGCGAGGATGAACTCGTCACGCGCGCCGTTTGGACCTCGTAACGCAAACGGTCGAGCTAAAGAATGCGCTTGAGGTGCGCGAACAACATCTCGTTGCGGCAGCTTTGCGGCAAGAACAATTCCAAAACGGCCTGTCAGAACTGACAGCGCAACGCGGTGACCGCGCCTGCTTTCTTGATCTCGAAGCTGTGATTCGTAAGCCGGAGGTCGAGAATGAAAGTCATTGTGCGCTCGCGTGCAGCGCTCCTGCACGACTCTGAACTGACAATGGGAATGCACCGTCTGCGAGGGCGTGTATTCAAGGAGCGGCTCGACTGGGACGTCACGGTCAGGGCCGGACTGGAGATCGATCGGTACGACGCGCTGAAACCGACTTATCTTCTCGTGGTCGAGCGGCGCGAGGTTGTCGGTTGTGTTCGCCTGCTGCCCACTATGGGACGCAACATGCTCGCCGACACGTTCCTAATTTTGCTGGATGGCCACGCAGCGCCCAGAGCAGCCAACTATCTGGGAGAGCTCGCGTTTTTGCGTTGATACCAAAAACGTCGCGGCGAAGGCTGAGCTACGATTCCTCCATTTCCTGATGGAGGACACGGATGGGACGCTTCGTTGAAGGCGCGGACAGATCCCAGCTGACGCTCTTGCCGGAATGTCTGGAGGATTGGGTAAGCGAGGACAACGCGGTCCATGTGATCGATGTGTTCGTCGAGGCGCTCGACCTGCATGGAATGGGGTTTGAGCGTGTGATCGCCAAGGAGACGGGCCGGCCTTCCTACCATGCGGCAGTCCTTCTGAAGCTTTACATCTACGGTTATCTCAATCGGGTGCAGTCCAGTCGCCGCCTGGAACGTGAGGCGTG
>NZ_JADPKG010000120.1:0-689 GCF_023073875.1 Bradyrhizobium sp. 154 | reverse complement strand
TCCTTTGTGGCGTTCGAACAACGACCACGTTCTAGCACTTTGATGCTGTTGGAGCGGGCCGTTCCACCACATCAAGTTTTATCCAGTCCTGAGTTCGCCCCGGCTGTTGGATTTACCCGAATGGGCGGTGGTAGCGACGGGAGCTGGTGCGGAGCCATCGGCATAGCGCAGCGCCAGATCCCGTCGCGGGTTGCAGGTGAAGGCAAACTCCGATGGTGTTTTCCATCCGAGTTGCGAGTGAGGTCGCGTATCGTTGTAGTCGGCCCGCCAATGTCCGAGTTCGACCCGGGCCTGGGCCAGCGACGTGAACAGCGTCTCGTTCAACAATTCGTCTCGGAGACGGCCATTGAAGCTTTCGATGAAGGCATTCTGCGTCGGCTTGCCGGGCGCGATGTAATGCCAGGCGACGCGGCTCTGATCGGCCCATGTCAGGATGGCGTTGCTGGTCAATTCGGTGCCGTTGTCGCTGACCACCATTTTGGGCTTGCCGCGCTCGATGATCAGCCGGTCCAGCTCCCGCGCCACCCGGGAGCCCGACAGCGAGGTGTCGGCCATCAACGCCAGGCATTCGCGCGTGCACTCGTCGACCACGGTCAGGATGCGGAAGCGGCGGCCATCGGTGAGCTGGTCCGAGACGAAGTCGAGCGACCAGCGGTCATTCGGCGCTATAGGCACCACCATCGGCGCCC
>NZ_JADPKG010000013.1:0-690 GCF_023073875.1 Bradyrhizobium sp. 154 | reverse complement strand
GGTGACCGCCCGGAGCTGAAGCCGGTCAATGTCGGCGCGGCCGCCATCGACATCGGATCAAAGATGCACATGGCTGCGGTGAACCCAGCCTGCACTGATATGCCAGTGCGCACGTTCGGCACATTCACAGAAGACCTGCATCATCTGGCAGACTGGTTTAAGGCCTACGGCGTGACGAGTGTCGCGATGGAATCCACCGGGGTCTATTGGATCCCGGTTTACGAGATCCTGGAGCAGCGCGGGTTTGAGGTCATTCTGGTCAATGCTCGCTACGCAAAGAACGTGCCTGGGCGCAAAAGCGATGTCAGCGATGCCGCATGGTTGCGCCAGCTTCATTCCTATGGCCTGTTACGCGGCAGCTTCCGACCTGATGCCGAGATTGCAACCCTGCGCGCCTATTTGCGCCAGCGGGAGCGGTTGGTGGAATATGCCGCTGCCCATATCCAGCATATGCAGAAGGCCCTGATGGAGATGAACCTGCAGCTCCATCACGTGGTCTCGGATATCACGGGCGCGACTGGCATGCGGATCATCCGAGCTATTGTTGCGGGCGAACGCAATCCCGACGTGTTGGCGACCTACCGGGATGCACGCTGCCATTCTTCCATGGAGACGATCCGCGCCGCACTGGTGGGCAACAACCGACATGAACATGTCTTCGCCCTGACCCAATCGCTGGAACTCTACGAC
>NZ_JADPKG010000047.1:0-3083 GCF_023073875.1 Bradyrhizobium sp. 154 | reverse complement strand
GGAGGCAGGCGACCACGGTAGGGTCAGCGACTGGGGTGAAGTCGTAACAAGGTAGCCGTAGGGGAACCTGCGGCTGGATCACCTCCTTTCTAAGGATGTTTCTTTTGGACGACCGGCAGCCGTCTGGCTGACGGGCCGCCACTCGAGACGTCATTGGATACATGAAGCCCAGTCAGGGCTTCGATTGGCGGGACCTGGAGAGGCCGCCCTCGTTTCTCTTTCTCATCCGGATAAGCGGGATCACCGCTCGGGCCTGTAGCTCAGGTGGTTAGAGCGCACCCCTGATAAGGGTGAGGTCGGACGTTCGAGTCGTCCCAGGCCCACCATGATCAGGGGACGTAGCTCAGCTGGGAGAGCAGTTGCTTTGCAAGCATCAGGTCGTCGGTTCGATCCCGTCCGTCTCCACCAGCGCCTCTTCGTGAAGGCGCGGTGATCATCCGGAAGAGAAGGCAGCAAGTTTGCCCTTGCCAGCGCTGAGCGCAGCAGGCGGCATCGATATCTAAAAACTGTGAAGAGGGAATGTGACCGCGGGTCCCGCGAAAGCGGGGTGCCCGTTGGAGGTCATGTTCGGCAAGCATGTGACCGAACCGCTGAAGAGCGGTTTGGTCACTGGTCTTTATCGTGACCGTGGTCCTGTGCCTGACGTCATCCGCTGATGCGGCTGCCGGTCAGGCTCGGACATCGATCATGAGAGCGATCAAGTGCCTTAAGAGCATTCGGTGGATGCCTTGGCGCTGAGAGGCGATGAAGGACGTGGTACGCTGCGATAAGCCTTGGGGAGCTGCGAACGAGCTTTGATCCAGGGATTTCCGAATGGGGAAACCCACCTTCGACCCTTCGTATTGTGGTGTCAGGCTGGCGGAAACGCTGGTTTGGCCCCTCACTACGATTGGTCAGATGAAGGTATCAAATCCTGAATCCATAGGGGTTTGAAGCGAACCCGGGGAACTGAAACATCTCAGTACCCGGAGGAAAGGACATCAACGAGACTCCGTTAGTAGTGGCGAGCGAACGCGGACCAGGCCAGTGCCTGCAGTGAGTTTACCGGAACGGCCTGGAACGGCCGGCGTGAAGGGTGAGAGCCCCGTACGGGACGGACGATCGGCAGGACTCGAGTAGGGCGGGACACGTGAAATCCTGTCTGAACATGGGGGGACCACCCTCCAAGCCTAAGTACTCCTCAGCGACCGATAGTGAACCAGTACCGTGAGGGAAAGGTGAAAAGCACCCCGACGAGGGGAGTGAAACAGCACCTGAAACCGGATGCTTACAAACAGTAGGAGCCCAAGGTTTGTCCTGGGTGACTGCGTACCTTTTGTATAATGGGTCAGCGACTTAAAGTTACGAGCAAGCTTAAGCCGGTAGGTGGAGGCGCAGCGAAAGCGAGTCTGAACAGGGCGTTCAGTTCGTGGCTTTAGACCCGAAACCGAGTGATCTAGCCATGTGCAGGATGAAGGTGGGGTAACACCCACTGGAGGTCCGAACCAGTGCCCGTTGAAAAGGTCTTGGATGACGTGTGGCTAGGGGTGAAAGGCCAATCAAACTCGGAAATAGCTGGTTCTCCGCGAAAGCTATTTAGGTAGCGCCTCGAGTGAATACCGTGCGGGGTAGAGCACTGGATGGGCTAGGGCCGCCCACAGCGGTACCAAACCCAACCAAACTCCGAATACGCACGAGTACTGCTCGGGAGACACACGGCGGGTGCTAACGTCCGTCGTGGAGAGGGAAACAACCCTGACCGACAGCTAAGGCCCCCAATTCGTGGCTAAGTGGGAAAGGATGTGGGACTCCCAAAACAACCAGGAGGTTGGCTTAGAAGCAGCCATCCTTTAAAGAAAGCGTAACAGCTCACTGGTCTAAACAAGGGGTCCTGCGCCGAAAATGTAACGGGGCTCAAGCCACGAGCCGAAGCTTCGGGTGTATCGCAAGATACGCGGTAGCGGAGCGTTCCCTAGGCCGGCGAAGGGAGACCCGTGAGGGCTCCTGGAGGTATGGGAAGTGCGAATGCTGACATGAGTAACGACAAAGAGTGTGAAAGACACTCTCGCCGAAAGTCCAAGGGTTCCTGCGTAAAGTTAATCTTCGCAGGGTTAGCCGGCCCCTAAGGCGAGGCCGAAAGGCGTAGTCGATGGGAACGGGGTGAATAGTCCCCGGCCAGCGGATGGTGACGGATGCCGTGTATCGTCTGAGCTTATCGGATTGCTCGGGCGGTGAAGGGGTCCCAGGAAATAGCCTCCGCGTACGACCGTACCCGAAACCGACACAGGTGGACAGGTAGAGTATACCAAGGCGCTTGAGAGAACGATGCTGAAGGAACTCGGCAATTTGCCTCCGTAACTTCGGGATAAGGAGGCCCCGGCTTTGCGCAAGCAGGGTCGGGGGGCACAGACCAGGGGGTGGCGACTGTTTATCTAAAACACAGGGCTCTGCGAAGTCTGTAAGACGACGTATAGGGCCTGACGCCTGCCCGGTGCCGGAAGGTTAAGAGGAGAGGTGAGAGCCTTGAATTGAAGCCCCGGTAAACGGCGGCCGTAACTATAACGGTCCTAAGGTAGCGAAATTCCTTGTCGGGTAAGTTCCGACCTGCACGAATGGCGTAACGATCTCCCCGCTGTCTCCAGCATCGGCTCAGTGAAATTGAATTCCCCGTGAAGATGCGGGGTTCCTGCGGTCAGACGGAAAGACCCCGTGCACCTTTACTGTAGCTTTGCGCTGGCCTTCGTGTCGGCATGTGTAGGATAGGTGGTAGGCTTTGAAGCGCGGGCGCCAGCCTGCGTGGAGCCACCCTTGAAATACCACCCTTGACGACATGGTGGTCTAACCGCAGCCCCTGATCGGGGTTCGGGACCGCGCATGGCAGGCAGTTTGACTGGGGCGGTCGCCTCCCAAAGCGTAACGGAGGCGTACGAAGGTGGGCTCAGAGCGGTCGGAAATCGCTCGTCGCGTGCAATGGCATAAGCCCGCTTGACTGCGAGACAGACACGTCGAGCAGAGACGAAAGTCGGTCATAGTGATCCGGTGGTCCCGCGTGGATGGGCCATCGCTCAACGGATAAAAGGTACGCCGGGGATAACAGGCTGATG
>NZ_JADPKG010000005.1:0-698 GCF_023073875.1 Bradyrhizobium sp. 154 | reverse complement strand
GGGAATCGCAGGTCGCCGGTGCTCTCGGTGCCGCGACGCATCACCCGAAAGTTCGGCGTCGCCACGCCGTCGTCGCGGATGAGCTTCTTGGTGATGACCTTGTCGGACGCCAGCTCAACAGCGAAGGGACTCGGTCCGGTGTACGGAATGCCGGCCATATCGAGCATGGTCGGGATCTGGCTGCCACGCCACTCGCCCTGAATTCCGTATGCCATGTTGAACACCATTCCGGAGGGGCGGGCTTGCGGATCGGGTGGCATGAACCGCTCCAGTTTCGCGAGCAGTCCTTTATCGCCCTCGCACAGCAGCGTCTCGTGGCCGCTCTCTTTCAATGCCGCCACCACGCTTTCCACCGCCCCGCGGTAGTACCCCGGACCAGGCTGACCGGACGGATTGATCTCGCCTGCCTCGTTCCACACCACTGCTACCCGCATGAGCTACTCCCTGGATGCTTGGCCAATGTCAACTTCTTTCGCTCGGATTTGGTCGACCGAGGGGAGCAGCTCGTGCGGATCTTGCACGCCGCCGATCGGGCCGGCCAGCCGGCGAGTGGATTTGCTTCCTCGAAAATGAGGAAATCGAGATAGTTGGCGATCAGCAAGATGCAGCCGGTTTGCGCCAACAGCAATTCAGGGAAGCAAAGGAACAACTCCAACTTAACTCGGCTCACTGTCCTCCACCCCGACGTCATGCGGACC
>NZ_JADPKG010000065.1:0-3258 GCF_023073875.1 Bradyrhizobium sp. 154 | reverse complement strand
TCATGGATGATCTGTTGCGGGAGTTTTTGACGGAGACCAGCGAGAGCCTGGACACCGTCGACAATCAATTGGTGAAGTTCGAGCAGGAGCCGAACAACGCCAAGATCCTGGATAACATCTTCCGCCTGGTCCACACCATCAAGGGCACCTGCGGCTTCCTCGGGCTGCCGCGGCTGGAAGCGCTGGCGCACGCCGGCGAGACCTTGATGGGCAAATTCCGTGACGGCATGCCGGTGACCGGGCAGGCGGTGACGGTGATCCTGTCCTCGATCGACCGCATCAAGGAGATTCTGGCCGGGCTGGAGGCGAGCGAAGCCGAGCCGGAGGGTAACGACCGCGACCTGATCGACAAGCTGGAAGCGATGGTCGAGCAGGGCATGGCGGCCATGGCAGCAGGCGCCAGCGCAGCTCCCGTCGCCGATGCCCCGCCGCTGGTGCCGGAAGCCCCGGCCGCCGCGCCTGCGCCCGCCAAAGCGATGACCACCGGCGCGCTGATCGAGCAGACCCTGGAGCGTCCGTTGCGTCCGGGCGAAGTCTCGCTCGACGAGCTCGAGCGCGCCTTCCGCGAGACCGCAATCGAAGCGCCGGTGCTTGCGCCTATTGTCAAGGCTGCGCCCGCGCCGGCGCTTGAGGCTCCGGCGCCTGCGGCCGCTGCAAAACCCGCCGCCAAGGACAAGCCGGCGCCGAAGAGGTCGCTCGCCGACGAGGGCGCCTCCGAAGGCGACCGCATCGCCAACCAGTCGATCCGCGTCAACGTGGATACGCTGGAGCATTTGATGACCATGGTCTCCGAGCTGGTCTTGACCCGCAACCAGCTTTTGGAGATCTCCCGCCGCAACGAGGATACCGAGTTCAAGGTGCCGTTGCAGCGCCTCTCCAACGTCACCGCCGAGCTGCAGGAGGGCGTCATGAAGACGCGCATGCAGCCGATCGGCAATGCCTGGCAGAAGCTGCCCCGCATCGTCCGCGACCTCTCGAGCGAACTCGGCAAGCAGATCGAGTTGGAGATGCACGGCGCCGACACCGAGCTCGACCGTCAGGTGCTCGATTTGATCAAGGACCCGCTCACCCATATGGTGCGCAACTCCGCCGATCATGGCCTCGAGACCCCCGCCGAGCGCTTGGCGGCCGGCAAGGGCGAGCAGGGCACCATTCGCCTGTCGGCCTATCACGAGGGCGGCCACATCATCATCTGCATCGCCGACAACGGCCGCGGCCTCAACACCGAGAAGATCAAGGCCAAGGCGATCTCTGGCGGGCTGGTCACCGAGGCCGAGCTCGAGAAGATGAGCGAAGCCCAGATCCACAAGTTCATCTTCGCGCCGGGCTTCTCGACCGCGGCCGCCATCACCTCGGTCTCCGGCCGCGGCGTCGGCATGGACGTGGTGCGCACCAATATCGACCAGATCGGCGGCACCATCGACATCAAGAGCGTGGCCGGCGAAGGCTCCTCCGTCACCATCAAGATCCCGCTGACCTTGGCGATCGTCTCGGCCCTGATCGTCGAGGCCGCCGGCGACCGCTTTGCCATTCCGCAGCTCTCGGTGGTCGAGCTGGTGCGCGCCCGCGCCAATTCCGAGCACCGCATCGAGCGCATCAAGGACACCGCGGTGCTCAGATTGCGCAACAAGCTGCTGCCGCTGATCCATCTGAAGAAGCTCTTGAAGATCGACGACGGCGCCGCCTCCGATCCCGAGAACGGTTTTATCGTGGTCACCCAAGTCGGCAGCCAGACCTTCGGCATCGTCGTCGACGGCGTGTTCCACACCGAAGAGATCGTGGTCAAGCCGATGTCGACCAAGCTGCGTCACATCGACATGTTCTCGGGCAACACCATTTTGGGCGATGGCGCCGTCATCATGATCATCGATCCCAACGGCATTGCCAAGGCGCTCGGCGCCGCCGGCTCCTCGGCCCATGACATGGCCGACGAGAACGGGGCGCATCACATCGGCGCGGGCGAGCAGACCACCTCGCTGCTGGTGTTCCGCGCCGGCTCGTCCCAGCCCAAGGCGGTCCCGCTCGGGCTCGTCACCCGCCTCGAGGAGCTGCCCGCCGACAAGATCGAGTTCAGCAACGGCCGCTACATGGTGCAGTACCGCGAGCAGCTGATGCCGCTGGTCGCCATGGAGGGCGTCACCGTTGCGAGCCAGGGTGCCCAACCGATCCTGGTGTTCGCCGACGACGGCCGCGCCATGGGCCTCGTCGTCGACGAGATCATCGACATCGTCGAGGAACGGCTCAATATCGAGGTCGGCGGCTCCTCCTCGGGCATTCTCGGCTCGGCCGTGATCAAGGGCCAGGCCACCGAGGTGATCGACGTCGGCCACTTCCTGCCGATGGCGTTTGCCGACTGGTTCACCCGCAAGGAGATGAAGCCGTCGCTGCATTCGCAGTCGGTGCTGCTGGTCGACGATTCCGCGTTCTTCCGCAACATGCTGGCGCCGGTGCTCAAAGCCGCCGGTTACCGCGTCCGCACCGCGGGCGGCGCGCAGGAGGGCCTCGCCGCGCTGCGCGCCCAGAGCTTTGACGTGGTGCTGACCGACATCGAGATGCCCGACATGAACGGGTTCGAGTTCGCCGAAGTGATCCGCTCCGACAGCAATCTGGGCGCGATGCCGATCATCGGCCTGTCCGCGCTGGTGTCGCCGGCGGCGATCGAGCGCGGCCGGCAGGCCGGCTTCCACGACTATGTCGCCAAGTTCGACCGTCCCGGCCTGATCGCGGCGCTGAAGGAGCAGACCGCGGGCGCCGCCGGCGCCTCCGAGCTGAGCCGGGCAGCGGCGGCCTAACCCAGGATCAGGAGACCAGCGATGAGCAAGACCCAGTCCAGCGAAGGCGCCATGGTCGAATACGTCACCGCGATGATCGGCGGCCAGCTGTTCGGCCTGCCGATCTCCCGCGTCCAGGACGTGTTCATGCCCGAGCGCGTCACCCGTGTGCCGCTGTCCTCGCGCGAGATCGCGGGCGTGCTGAACCTGCGCGGCCGCATCGTCACTGTGGTCGACATGCGCGCCCGCCTCGGCCTGCCCAAGGCCGAAGACGGCAAGGTGCCGATGGCGGTCGGCGTCGACCTGCGCGGCGAATCCTACGGCCTGCTCATCGACCAGATCGGCGAGGTGCTGCGCCTGCCCGAGGACGGCAAGGAAGACAACCCCGTCAACCTCGACCCCCGCATGGCCAAGCTCGCCGGCGGCGTCCACCGCCTCGACGGCCAGCTCATGGTCGTCCTCGACGTCGATCGCGTCCTCGAGCTCG
>NZ_JADPKG010000044.1:0-223978 GCF_023073875.1 Bradyrhizobium sp. 154 | reverse complement strand
GGCAGATAGTTGCGCTCAATCGTCCGGTCATAGCTGTTGTCGCGCATCGGATCGTCCTCCGCTGGAGCGATCCAATCAGCGAATTAGTGAACATGCACAATTGCGAGCGCAGCGAAGCAATCCAGTCTGCCTCCGGGGAAAGATTCTGGATTGCTTCGCTGCGCTCGCAATGACGGTAGGGATACAGCATCACGCAAAGAGGCGGGGTTGGGGCCCCCGCCTCTTTCATTCCAGCATATCGATGCTGCTTACGCCTGGCTCGCGATTGCCTTGCCGAGCGCGGCTTGCGCCGCAGCCAGGCGGGCGATCGGCACGCGGTAGGGCGAGCAGGAGACGTAGTCGAGGCCGATCGTGTGGCAGAAGGCGACGGAGGCGGGATCGCCGCCGTGCTCGCCGCAGATGCCGACCTTGAGCGAGGCCCGCGTCTTGCGGCCGCGCGCGACGCCGATCTTGACGAGCTCACCGACGCCCTCTTGATCAAGCGCGATGAAGGGATCGACCGAGAGGATGCCCTTCGCCACGTAGGGACCGAGGAAGCTCGCCGCGTCGTCGCGGCTGATGCCGTACGTCGTCTGCGTGAGATCGTTGGTGCCGAACGAGAAGAACTCGGCGCTTTCCGCGATCTCGGCCGCGAGCAGACAGGCGCGCGGCAGCTCGATCATGGTGCCGACTTGATAGGCGATCTTCGTATTGGTCTCGCGCATCACCGCCTGCGCAGTCGCATCGATCCGCGCCTTGACGAGGTCGAGCTCGGCCTTTGTCGCAATCAGCGGGACCATCACCTCGAGACCGACGGCCTTGCCGGTGCGCTTCTGCGCCTCGACCGCGGCCTCGAAGATTGCGCGCGCCTGCATCTCGGCGATTTCAGGATAGGCGATCGCGATGCGGCAGCCGCGGAAGCCGAGCATCGGATTGAACTCCGAGAGCTCGCGGGCGCGGTCGGCCAGGCGCCGCGGATCAGTGTTCATGGCGCGCGCCACTTCCTCGACCTCGGCATGGGTGTGCGGCAGGAACTCGTGCAGCGGCGGATCAAGCAGGCGGACCGTGACGGGAAGACCCTTCATGATCTCGAACAGCTCGACGAAGTCGGCGCGCTGCATCGGCAGCAGCTTGGCGAGCGCGGCACGGCGTGCCTGCTCGTCTTCGGAGAGGATCATTTCGCGCACCGTGCGGATGCGCGTCTCCTCGAAGAACATGTGCTCGGTGCGGCACAGGCCGATGCCCTCGGCGCCGAACTTGATCGCGGTGCGGGCATCCTCGGGCGTATCGGCATTGACGCGCACGCCGATCTTGCGGACCTGGTCGGCCCAGTTCATCAACGTGCCGAACTCGCCGGACAGCTCCGGCTCGATCATCGGCATGCGGCCGGCGAGCACCTGGCCGAGCGAACCATCAATGGTGATGACGTCGCCGGTCTTGAAGGTGCGCGAGCCGATGCTCATGGTACCGCGGCCGTAATCGACGCGGATGGTGCCGCAGCCGGAGACGCAGGGCTTGCCCATGCCGCGCGCGACCACCGCCGCGTGCGAGGTCATGCCGCCGCGCGTGGTCAAGATGCCTTCGGCGGCGTGCATGCCGTGGATGTCTTCCGGGCTGGTCTCGATCCGGACCAGGATCACCTTGCGTCCATCGGCCTGGAGCTTGGCCGCCTCGTCCGAGGAGAACACGATCTCGCCGGAGGCTGCTCCCGGCGAGGCCGGCAGGCCGGTCGCGATCACGTCGCGCTTGGCGTTGGGATCGATGGTCGGATGCAACAGCTGATCGAGCGAGGCTGGATCGATCCGGGTCACCGCTTCCTTTTTCGAAATCAGGCCTTCATTGGCCAGCTCGACCGCGATGCGCAGCGCCGCTTTCGCAGTGCGCTTGCCGCTGCGGGTCTGGAGCATCCAGAGCTTGCCCTGCTCGACCGTGAACTCCATGTCCTGCATGTCGCGGTAGTGCTTCTCGAGCAGCGTGTAGATCCGCGTCAGCTCCTTGAAGGCCTCCGGCATCGCCGATTCCATCGACGCCCTGTCGGAGCCCGATTCCTTCCGCGCCTCCTCGGTGATGTCCTGCGGCGTGCGGATACCCGCCACCACGTCCTCGCCTTGCGC
The DNA here is from genome assembly GCF_023073875.1 of Bradyrhizobium sp. 154. Taxonomy (NCBI): domain Bacteria; kingdom Pseudomonadati; phylum Pseudomonadota; class Alphaproteobacteria; order Hyphomicrobiales; family Nitrobacteraceae; genus Bradyrhizobium; species Bradyrhizobium sp. 154. Next base: position 221,885 of record NZ_JADPKG010000044.1, on the reverse strand, counting down.
GTTGATCAGGAATTCGCCGTAGAGCTTGCTTTCGCCGGTCGAGGGATTGCGCGTGAAGGCAACGCCGGTCGCGGAGGTATCGCCCATGTTGCCGAACACCATGGCCTGCACGTTGACCGCGGTGCCCCAGGATTCCGGAATGTCGTGCAGCTTGCGGTAGGTCACCGCGCGCGCGTTCATCCAGGAGGAAAACACCGCACCGATCGCGCCCCAGAGCTGGTCGTGCGGATCCTGCGGGAATTCCTTGCCAGTCTCGCGCGCGACCGCGTCCTTGTACTTGCCGACCAGCTCGACCCAGTCGTCCGCGGACAGATCGGTATCGAGCGTGTAACCCTGGCTGTCCTTGAAGGTGTCGAGGATTTCCTCGAAATGATGATGCTCGAAGCCGAGCACCACGTCCGAATACATGGTGATGAAGCGGCGATAGCTGTCATAGGCAAAGCGGCGGTCACCCGACAACTCGGCCAGCGCTTCCACGGTCTGGTCGTTGAGGCCGAGATTGAGCACGGTGTCCATCATGCCCGGCATCGAGGCGCGCGCGCCGGAACGCACGGAGACGAGCAGCGGGTTCTTGGTGTCGCCGAACACCTTGCCGGTCAACTTGCCGACATGCTCCAGCGCCTTCTCAACCTGCGACTGCAGTTCCTTCGGATAGGTCTTGTCGTGTGCGTAGAAGTAGGTGCAGACCGAGGTCGGGATGGTGAAGCCCGGAGGTACCGGCAGGCCCAGATTGGCCATCTCGGCAAGGTTGGCGCCCTTGCCGCCGAGCAGGTCACGCATTTCCGAGCGGCCTTCGGCCTTGCCGTCACCGAATGTGAACACCCATTTGCCGGCCTTGGCCGCTGCTGGCGCCGCCTTGGCGGAGGTAGCCTTCTTGGGTGCGGGCTTTGCAGCGACCTTCGGCAGAGCCGCCTTGGTCACAGCCTTTGCCGCCGGCTTGGCAGCGGGCTTTGCAACGGGCTTGGCGACCGGCTTCGGCGTGCTCTTGGCCAGCGCCTTGCGGGCCCGCGGCGCGGCCTTTGCGGCAGTGGAGGACTTTGATTTCGCTGGGATTTTCGCTGGCATTTTCTTGGGCTTCGAGGCGGCTTTGGCCATAGCTTGCACACAACCTGCGAGAGGAATGGGAAATCGCGGGCCTTACACCACTTTGGGCGGGCCCGCGCAAGTCGGAGAGTTCCGAAAAGTGAACGCCTAGAAGCGGAGCCACTTCAGGAGCCCAAGCCCGATCGCGCCATTCACGATGAGAAAGATCGCGACGATAAGATTCAGGAGTCGCGGCATGATCAGGATGAGCACGCCCGCAATCAACGACAGGATCGGCGAAATGTGGGCGACGGTGATGTGCATGAATTATCTTTCTGTGGAGGTGGACGAATCGCGGGCGGATCATAGCGGCCCCGGTTCCGCGAGTAGAGACGCGGAAAGCCAATGCGAGTTCCCGGCTTCTCGAAAACTGCCCGAAATTGCCGCGGATACGGCAGGCCTTTTCCCGGAACATTGCGAAGTCGCATGCATTGGCCACCGGTTGCGCCACTGGCGCTTGCCAAACATCACATCGAAGGAGTTGCCCATGCGGAACAGGATTCTTGCCCTTGCAGCGCTGGGCGTTGCGATCGGCTCGCCCCTTGCGGCACAGGCGCAAAGCGATGTCACGGTGGGACGCGCGCCTACCGTGGTCGACAGTGCCCCCAGCATTGCCGTCGACCAGCGGCCGGCCTTCCGCGACTATGTCGTCGAACAACGTGTGCCGCCCTTCCGCATCCCGGATCGCGTGGTGGTGGGCGCCACCTTACCCGAGAGCGGCGTCACGTATTATGACGTGCCGCAGCGTTTCGGCGCCACCACCTATCGCTACACCGTCGTGAACGGCGAGACCGTGCTGGTCGAACCGCGCTCGCGTCGCATCGTCGAGGTGCTGGACTGAGACTGAGATCGACTACCTGAGATCGACTAGATGTCCGGCGCGCCACATCAGGCTGGCGCGAGCAGTGTTAAATCGGACATCAGGCCCCGCCCGGTCCTCCCCCCGCCGGGCGGGGCACTTTTTTGCGGGCTCCTGTTGCGCTCGTGTCCCGAGCAAGCGAAGCGCGACCCGGACCCGGAAGCCCCAAGCGCGCGGCGACATGGGGCCGGCTCTGCAGCGCATCACTCCGCGAAGGGCGGCGCGCTGCGCAGCGTCCGGGCACGAGCCTCAATCCTGAATCTTCGAGAAATCCGCCACCGCCCGTGTGGCGCTGCGAATCTCGTTCAGCAGCTTCAACCGATTCTCGCGCACCTTCGCATCGTCGTCATTGACGCGAACCTTGTCGAAGAACGAATCCACAGGCGGACGCAATTTCGCCAGAGTGCTCATGGCCGCGGCAAAGTCTTCCTTGGCGACGGCGGCGCTCGCTTCCGCCTTGACCTCGCCGATCGCTTTCGCCAGCGCCTTCTCTTCATCGAGGCTGTAGAGCGCAGCATCCGGCGCGCCGTCGAACGTACGCTTGTCCTTCTTCTCCTCGATCGAGAGGATGTTGCTGGCGCGCTTGGTGCCGGCCAGCAGGTTCTTGCCGTCGTCAGTGTCGAGAAACCTGCCCAGCGCCTCGACTCGGCGCACGATCATCAGAAGATCGTCCTGGCCGCCGAGCGCGAACACGGCATCGACGAGATCGTGACGCGCGCCCTGCTCGCGGAGCTGGACCTTGAGGCGGTCGGCGAAGAAGGCGAGCAGGTCTATCGGAAGCTTTTGCGCATCGGCCGGCTTAACCGACAAACCGGCGAGTGCGGACGCCGCCACCTTCATGACCGACAAACGCAGCGCGTTCTCGGCAATCAACCGGATCACCCCGAGGGCAGCTCTCCGCAGCGCATACGGATCCTTGCTCCCCGTCGGCTTCTCGTCGATGGCCCAAAAGCCAACGAGCGTATCGAGCTTATCGGCGAGCGCCACAGCAACGCTGACCGGATCGGACGGTACGCGATCGGCAGGTCCTTGCGGCTTGTAGTGCTCCTCGCAGGCGGCCGCGACCGAAGCGTCCTCGCCCTGCGCCAACGCATAATACTTGCCCATCAATCCCTGCACCTCGGGGAATTCGCCGACGACTTCGGTCAGCAGATCCGCCTTGGCCAGATGCGCGGCGCGCGTTGCCTTGCCAACGTCGGCGCCGACCAGCGGCGCGATCTCGGCCGCCAGGCGCTCGATGCGCTTGATTCGCGCGGCCTGCGTGCCGAGCTTCTCGTGGAACACGATCTGCTCGAATTTCGGCAGCCGCTCCTCGAGCTTGGTCTTCAGATCCGTTTCATAGAAGAACTTCGCATCACTGAGCCGCGCGCGGATGACCCGCTCGTTGCCGGCGATGATGGTCTTGCCGCCGTCGGTCGCCTCGATGTTGGCAACGAGGATGAACTTATTGGCGAGCTCGCCCGTCTTGGGATCGCGCACCACGAAGCACTTCTGGTTGTTGCGGATCGTGGCGCGGATGACTTCCGCGGGCGTCGTCAAGAATTCCGGCTCGAACGAGCCCATCAGCACGACCGGCCATTCGACGAGGCCGGCGACCTCGTCGAGCAGGTTCTGGTCCTCGACGAGCTCGAACCCTTGCGCGAAGGCGAGCTGCTTGGCGTCGGTGAGGATCGCATCCTTGCGGCGCTCAGGGTCGAGCACGACTTTTGCGGCGAGAAGTTTAGCCTCGTAGTCCTCGAAACGACGCACGGAAATCGCCGCAGGTGCGAGGAAGCGATGGCCGTAAGTGGTTTGGCCGGCCTCGATGCCGTCCACCGAGAACTTCACGACGTCGGGCTGTTCCGTCTCGAGCCCGAAAGTCGCGGTGATTGCGTGCAGCGGACGCACCCAGTTCAGCGATCCGGGTTTGCCGGAGCGCGCGCCCCAGCGCATCGCTTTCGGCCAGGGGAAGGTGCGGATGATCACCGGCAGGATTTCCGCGAGCACGTCGATCGCGGCGCTGCCGGGCTTCTCGATCAGCGCAATATAGAAGTCGCCCTTCGGATCCCGTTGGATTTTGGCTTCGTCGAGCGAATTCAAACCGGTCGCTTTCAGAAAGCCCTGCACGGCCGCATCGGGTGCGCCGATCTTCGGTCCGCGGCGTTCGGTCTTGAGGTCAGGCTGGCGCGCAGGGATGCCGTGCACGGTGAGCGCGAGGCGGCGCGGCGTCGCGAAAGCCCTTGCGCCCTCGTAGACGAGGCCTTCGGCGACCAGCCTGTCGGTGACCATGCGGCGCAGATCGTCGGCCGCCTTGGCCTGCATGCGCGCGGGGATTTCTTCCGAGAACAGTTCAAGCAAAAGATCGGGCATCAGGCCGCTCCGCCCGCTTCAGTATGGATCCAGGCTTCGCCACAGGCCTTGGCCAGCTCGCGCACGCGCAGAATGTAGCTCTGCCGCTCGGTCACGGAGATCACGCCGCGCGCATCGAGCAGATTGAAGACGTGGCTCGCCCTGATGCACTGGTCATAGGCCGGCAGTGCCATCAGATGCTGCCTGCTGTTGTCGCCTTCGCGCCAGCCGGCGTCCAGATATTTCCTGCAGGCCGCTTCGGCCATCCTGAACTGCTCGAACAGCATCGCGGTGTCGGCATGTTCAAAGTTGTGCCGCGAATATTCCTGCTCGGCTTGCAGGAAGACGTCGCCATAGGTGACCCTGGCGTCGCCATCGCGGCCGTTGAAGTTGAGGTCGTAGACGCGATCGACGCCCTGCACATACATCGCGAGGCGCTCGAGCCCGTAGGTGAGCTCGCCCGCCACCGGCGCGCATTCGAAGCCCGCGACCTGCTGGAAATAGGTGAACTGGCTGACTTCCATACCGTCGCACCAGCATTCCCACCCGAGGCCCCAGGCGCCCAGCGTCGGGCTCTCCCAATCGTCCTCGACGAAGCGGATGTCGTGCACGGCGGAATCGATGCCGATCGCGGCGAGCGACTTCAGGTACAGCTCCTGAAGGTTCGGCGGCGACGGCTTCATGATCACCTGGAACTGGTAGTAGTGCTGCATCCGGTTCGGGTTCTCGCCGTAGCGACCGTCCTTGGGCCGGCGCGAGGGCTGCACATAGGCCGCGTTCCACGGCTTTGGCCCGAGCGCGCGCAGGGTGGTCGCCGGATGAAAGGTGCCCGCGCCCATCTCCATGTCGTAGGGCTGCAGGATCACGCAGCCCTGCTCGGCCCAGAACCGCTGGAGCGCGAGGATGAAGCCCTGGAACGAGCGTTCCGGGCGCATATGGGCGGGCAAGGAGGCGTCCATCGTCAGATCAGGCTCTCGCGGGGGGGGTTTTGAATCGCGCGGGACCGTATCGGCGGCGGGGATGGGAATCAAGGCGAAGGGGGCGGGAAAGCAGCCCAGTTCTCCGTCATAGCCGAGCTGTCCCTGCCATCCACGAATGTTTGGCGCGGCACGAAGAACGTGGATGCCCGGGAGAAGCCCGGGCATGACGAATGGCGCAACTACCCCGGGCGGTAAGCTCCGGTCACGGGGTCACGTTTCAGCGTCTGGATGTCCCCCATATGGGCGGCTTCGGTGACGCGCGACAAGCGCATCTCCTCCAGCTCCTGGTTGATCCGGACAGCGGTCTTGTAGGCCCAGCGGACCACGGCAAGCCCGCCCAGCACGCCCGCGAAAGCGACGAACGGCGGCATCGGTCGATCCTTGTCTAGTGCTCAGCCCCCACGCGCATTGTTGCGCAGATGGACCTGCGCCGCAATCGGAGGGCAGAGGGGCCAAATGGCGCGGGAGTGCGAGCCCTAGAACCCGAATTTCGCCCAAATCGCCCGCGTCTCGACCGCCGAGATCAGCTCATCAGGCAGACCGGCCATTGTTTCCAGCGCCGAAAGCTGACCCGCCCCGGGCGATTTCCGGCCCAGAAGACCGGACAACAGACCGGTCGGCTGCGCGATCACAGGGGTGAGAACCTTCTCGCCGTAGCGGGCACGAAGAGTTGAGCGGAGATCGCCGATGCTGTCGGCGAGCCCTAGCGCGACCGCGCTCTCGCCCGCCCAATATTCGCCCGTGAACAGGGTGTCGTCGGTGCCCCTCAGGCGTCCGCCGCGGCTGTCCTTTACCAGGGCAATGAAGATCTGGTGGATCTCACGCTGGATCGCCTTCAGCTTCGCCACGTCATCAGGATTTTCCGGGAGGAACGGATCGAGCATCGCCTTATGGGCCCCGGCGGTGTAGAGGCGCCGCTCGACGCCGAGCCGCTTGATAGCCTCCTGGAAACCAAAACTGCCACCGACCACGCCGATCGAACCGAGGATCGAAGAGGGATCGCAGATGATCTCATCGCCGGCACAGGCGATCATGTAGCCGCCTGAGGCGGCGACGTCCTCGACGAAGACCAGCACGGGCAGCTTCTTCTCCGCCGCGAGCTGCTTGATGCGCAGGTAGATCTGGCGCGACTGCACCGGCGAGCCGCCAGGCGAATTGATCACCAAGGCCACCGCCTTGGCGTTGCGATGTGAAAACGCCCGCTCCAGCACGCGCGCTACGCCCGCGAGCGTCATGCCGGGGCGCAGCGGCGTCACTGCGCCGATCACGCCGGACAGCCGCACCACGGGCACAATTGGCGTGCCGGGCCGGAAACGCGCCGGCAGATATTGCATGAGCTTGTCGGCCAGGCCGGAACTCTCACGATCGTTCAAATGTTCGGCCATGCCGTTACCTCTGTTTAACCATTTTTTATCACGCGACTGTCATTGGAAGTGCCTGGAACGTGTTTTGCAGATTTCCCGTTGGGAGGCTGCAATGAGGCAGCGGAGAACGCCATGAAAATCTATTTGCTGATGCTGCTGATCGGTGCGCTGTTCATGGCGATCCGCCTGACGACGCCGCAGGAACAGCAGTCGGAATCGCTTCCGCAATAAGCAATCACGGCTCCGCCAGCGGCAAGACCGCCCTCCCCTCCAGAATCTCCTTCACCTCTTTTTCAGGCACGCCCGACTCGTCGTTGAGCATGAGCCCCGGCAGCACTCGCGCCGGCGCCCGGCCGCCTTTCACCGCGCGCACCAGCACCCGGATCGCGGGCCGTCCCGCCTCGCCGTGAACCGGCAGGATCGAGAGACTGCCGAAGCCCCGTGACAGCGCTGCCAGGACGTCGGCGATCCCATCTGCACGCCAGATCAACGTCAGCACGCCGTTCGATCGGAGGATGCGCCGCGCCGCATACACCCATGCATTCAGTGTCTCGTCCCTCGCGACATGGGCGGTGTGACGCGCCTGGTCCGGCGAGCCGCGATGCCGAACCGGATCGTTGAAAGGCGGGTTCATCAGCACCACGTCGACGCTGTCGGGCACGAGCCCATTTGCCGCAAACGCCTGTGCATCGGCAGTGACGTCGAGCACGATCGTCTCGGCGGCAATTCCATTCGCCGCCGCATTGGACCGCGCAAGCTCTGCCAGCACCGGATCGATCTCGACCAGGCCGAGCCGCAATCCAGCCACGCGCCTGGCAAGCGCGAGGCCCGCCGTACCGATGCCGGCGCCGAGATCGATCACGCGATCGCCCGCCTTGGCCGCGGTCGCCGCCGCAAGCAGGATGGCGTCGTGTCCGGCGCGATGGCCGGATCGCTTCTGCTTCAGGCGCAACTGCCCGCCGAGAAAGGTGTCCTCGGTGATATCAGCTGCGGCCTCAATCATCGCCGCGCAATTCGTGGCTGAGCCCGGCCGCGGTGAGAAGCTGGCGGGCCTCGAGGGCGTCATCCTCATGGACCAGGATCCGCCGCGGCAAAATGCCGAGCGAGCCCTCGATGATGCTCATGTTCTGGTCAAGCACCAGATGATGGATATTGGCACCGTCGAGCAGCGCGCCGATCGCTGACACCAGCACCATGTCGTTGGTCCGAACCAGTTCACGCAAACGCAGGTCTCCTGCCTGAAAAAGAGGGAAGCGGCAAATGTCAATGGTTCCGCGGCACTTGCCGCATCCGCCACCAGTTTCTATTGTCTTTCCATCAGAATAGCCCTTCCGGGGCAAATATTGGAGACCGGCGTGGCCGTCATCGTACCTTTCGAAACTCCCGGCGCGTCGATCGAAGAGCTGGTTGCCCTTGTCGCCGGTGACATGGAGCGCGTCAACGCCACGATTCTGTCGCGGACCGGTTCGGATGTGACCATGATCCCGGAGGTCGCCAATCATTTGATCTCCTCCGGGGGAAAACGCCTGCGGCCGATGCTGACGCTCGCCATGGCCAACCTCGCCGGCTACACCGGCGACGGCCACATCAAGCTCGCCGCCTCCGTCGAGTTCATGCATACCGCGACCCTGCTCCACGACGACGTCGTCGACGAAAGCGAGATGCGCCGAGGCAAGCTGTCGGCGCGCATGCTCTGGGGCAACGAGGCGAGCGTGCTGGTCGGCGACTTCCTGCTCGGCCAAGCCTTCCGCATGATGGTCGAGGTCGGCTCGCTGCGCGCGCTGGACATCCTCTCTGCGGCCGCCGCGACCATCGCCGAGGGCGAGGTGATGCAGCTCGCCGCGGCCAAGAACACCGCGACCACCGAGGACGAATATCTCGCCGTGATCCGCGGCAAGACGGCCGAGCTGTTCGCCGCCGCCTGCGAGGTCGGCCCCGTGATCGCCAACCGCCCGAAGGCGGAGCAGACCGCCTGCCGCTCGGTCGGCATGAATCTCGGCATCGCCTTCCAGCTCGTCGACGACGTGCTCGACTATGGCGGCAAGAGCGCCAAGCTCGGCAAGAACACCGGCGACGATTTCCGCGAAGGCAAGATCACGCTGCCGGTGGTGCTCGCCTTCCGCCGCGGCAACGACACCGAGCGCGCCTTCTGGATTCGGGCACTGGAGCGCGGCGACATCGGCGATTCCGATCTCGACCACGCCATCGGCCTGATGAACAAGCACCGCGCGCTGGAGGACACGCTGAGCCGCGCCCAGCACTACGGCGCCATGGCCGTGGACGCGCTGGCACTGTTCCCGTCCTCGCCGATGAAGAGCGCGCTGGAACAGGTCGTGGCGTTCTGTCTGGCGCGATCACATTAAGCGTGACAGCCTGACGCGCTTTCCACTCGTCATTGCGAACTCAGCGAAGCAATCCGAAATCCTTCCGCGGTGGCGATCTGGATTGCTTCGCTCCGCTCCCAATGACGGAGCGTTAGGCAGCATCGCACTCCCTCCCGTGTCCCGGACGCGCTGCAACGCTCTTCGCGGGGCCGCGCAGAGCCGGGACTCACGCGGCACGCGCAGCTAGATGGGTCCCGGCTCCGCAGCGCACCGCCAAGAGGCGCTGCGCTGCGTCCGAAGCACGAGCGCGGTCCGGCAAGTGCCCACCGCACATTCCTACCAGACGCGCTGTCTCCCCCACCGAACCATCATATCACTTACACTGCTCGCGCCTGCTGCTGCCCGCTCCAGTCACTTGCTTTTTGCAAGTCACTCACTTACCTTCCTGCCATGCAGCCCAAATCTTCCTCCATCCTGGAATGCCCTGTCGGCCGCGCCGTGCAGACGGTTGGCGAATGGTGGAGCATTTTGATCCTGCGCGATGCCTTTCAGGGCGCGACGAAATTCGACGAGTTTTCGCAAAGCCTCGGGATCGCGCCGAACATCCTGTCGCGGCGGCTCGCCCATCTCACCGAGAACGGCATGTTTGTTCGCCGCCGCTATCATGAGCGGCCGCCGCGCTACGAATATGCGCTGACGGACAAGGCGCGGGATTTCTTTCCCGTGATCGTGGCGCTGCTCGCCTGGGGCAACAAGCATCTCGCTCCAGAGGGCGAAGCCATCCGGCTGGCGAGCCGCGACGAGATCCGCCCGTTCGATCCTGTCGTCGTCGATGCCGCCGACCTGCGTCCGATCACGCTCACCAATGCAGTCGTCATCGCAGGTCCACGCGCCAGCCGCGGGATGCGCAAACGACTCGCTTCACTCAAGGCCATGAACCCGGCCGTCGCGCCGTCTGGAGACTGACATGCGTCGTATCGTCGTGACGGGAATGGGCGCGGTGTCGCCGCTTGGCTGCGGTGTCGAGCGGTCTTGGCGCCGGCTGCTGGCCAGTCAAAGCGGGCTGCGCCCTCTGCCCGAATGGGCGCAGGTACTGCCGGCGCACATCGCCGGACTCGTGCCCGACAAGGGCGATGACGCCGAAGCCGGCTTCGATCCCGCACAGGCGGCTGCGCCAAAAGACCAGCGCAAGATGGACCGCTTCATCCTGTTCGCGCTGCTCGCCACCGCAGAAGCAGTGTCGCAAGCCAAATGGATGCCGCAGGACGCCGCGGCGCTGGCGCGGACTGCGACGATCATCGCTTCCGGCGTCGGCGGCTTTCCGGCGATCGCAGAGGCGGTGCGCATCACGGAGCAGCGCGGCGCGCGCCGGCTCTCGCCCTTCACGATCCCCTCGTTCCTCGCCAATCTCGCCGCTGGCCACGTCTCGATCAGATACGGCTACAAGGGACCGCTGGGCACGCCCGTCACCGCCTGCGCGGCCGGGGTCCAGGCGATCGGCGATGCCGCGCGCATGATTCGCGCCGACGAGATCGACGTCGCAATCTGCGGCGGTGCGGAGGCCTGTATCGATATCGTCAGCCTCGGTGGCTTTGCTGCGGCACGTGCGCTGTCGAGCGGCTTCAACGATGAGCCTGCACGCGCCTCGCGCCCGTTCGATCGCGACCGCGACGGTTTTGTGATGGGCGAAGGCGCCGGCATCCTAGTGATCGAGGAACTGGAGCATGCGCTGGCGCGCGGCGCGGCGCCGATCGCGGAGATCGTCGGCTATGGCACGACGGCGGATGCCTATCACATGACCTCAGGGCCGCCCGACGGTGATGGCGCCCGCCGCGCCATGGAGATCGCGCTTCGGCAGGCGAACCTTGCGCCCTCGGATGTGCAGCACCTCAACGCCCATGCGACATCGACGCCCGCCGGCGACGAGAGCGAGCTTGGCGCCATCGCCGCGCTGTTCGGCCGTGACCGCGGCATTGCCGTGAGCGCGACCAAATCGGCCACCGGCCATCTGCTCGGCGCCGCCGGCGGGTTGGAGGCGATCTTCACCGTGCTGGCTTTACGCGACCAGATCGCGCCGCCGACGCTTAATCTCGAAAACCCGGATCCTGGCGCTGACGGCATCGACATCGTCGCCGGCGCAGCGCGGCCGATGCCGATCCAGAGCGCCATCTCGAACGGCTTCGGATTTGGCGGGGTCAATGCCAGCGTGATCTTCCGCCGGATGGGCTAAACGAGGGGCCTTGCAATCGCGTCAGGCTTCGCTACCAAAACACAATGATCACGACGAATTTCTGGCTGTTCCTGGTGGCAGCTTGTCTCATTGCCGCCGTTCCCGGCCCCGGCATCTTCTATGTCGCGGCACGGACATTATCGGAGGGACGCGTCAGCGGTTTCGCATCGACTGCGGGCACGGCGCTGGGCGGACTGGTTCATGTGGTGGCGGGCAGCCTCGGCATCTCCGCGATCATCCTGGCCAGCGCCGAACTGTTCGCCGCAGTGAAATTTATCGGCGCGCTCTATCTGGTCTGGCTCGGTATCAAGACTTTTCGCAGCGCCGGCCGGGCACCGTCTCTCGAGAGCGAGCCCATCGGCGACAATCGCGCCTTTCGCGACGGCGTGCTGGTGGAGGCGCTGAACCCGAAGACCGCCGCGTTCTTCCTCACCTTCATTCCGCAGTTCCTCGATCCCGCGGGATCGAACCCCGCGCTGCAATTCGTCCTCCTCGGCGCAATCTCGGTGACGCTGAACACGCTCGCCGATGCGGTGGTGGTGCTGATGGCAGCAGCGACGCGCAAGCAGCTGATCGGACGGCCGCATCTGATGCGGCGCCTCACGCAGGGCTCGGGCGTCTTCATCGCCGGCCTCGGCCTGTCGCTCGCGCTGGCCCGGCGGCCGGCAAATGGCTAGCGCCCCGCAAAGCCGGTTCTATGAATCGCACGGCCTCCGGCTACATTTTGCCGATTGGGGCAACGAAAACGCGCCCACCGCCGTCCTGGTTCACGGCGGCCGCGATCATTGCCGGAGCTGGGACGTCATCGCTCGATCGCTGCAGCCGCATTTCCACGTGCTCGCACCCGACCTGCGCGGACACGGCGATTCCGATTGGACCCGAGGCGGCAGCTACGCGCTGACGGAATATGTCTACGATCTTGCCCAGCTTGTCCGCATCATTGCTGCGCCGCAGGTGACGCTCATCGGCCATTCGATGGGCGGCATGGTCAGTCTGATCTTTTCGGGCTCATTCCCCGAGCTGGTCTCCAAGCTCGTCGTCCTTGACGGCGTGACCATGTTGCCGGACACGCCGAAGCCGCCGGTGCATGAGCGCATCGGCAAATGGGTGGCGCAGCTCGACAAGCTGCACGACCGCACGCCGCGCCGCTATTCGACGCTCGAGGCCGCAGCCGCGCAGATGATGCTTCACAACAAGCGGCTGTCCCGCGACCTCGCGCTGCATCTCGCCACCCATGGCGCGCGGCAGAACGAGGACGGCACCTATAGCTGGAAGTTCGATCCCTACCAGCGCGCCAGTGCGCCGCACCGGCTCTGGCCAGACGACCACGTCGAACTCTGGGCGCGCATCGCCTGCCCGACGCTGCTGCTCAATGCCGGCGAAAGTTTTCTGGTCGGCGCAAAGGCAGCGGGCCTGGAGAGGTATTTCCAGAACGCGCGCGTCGAGACCATCGCCGGGGCGGGACACTGGCTGCAGCATGACAAGCCGCAAGAGGTGCTGGCTAAGATCCGGCGGTTTCTCGGGCTCGACAAGCAAAGTGCGGATTAGCTCACAACGTAGCCTTCATGAGCGCAACGACATGCAGGGCGCGGCAAGAAAGAATCCCGGATCGCATCGCTCATCCGGGCTGCGCAGCGTCTCCGCGGAAATACTAGCTCAACGTCCCCGCATGCACCCACCAGCCGGGATGATCGCGCCGGATCCTTTCGGCGGCGGCATGGGCGTCGGTGGGCGCGCCGTAGATCGCAAAGCACGTCGCGCCGGAGCCGGACATGCGGGCGAGCTTGACGCCGGCAGAGGCACGCAAGGCTTGCAGGACCTTGCCGATCACCGGCTCGATGCGCATTGCGGGCGCTTCGAGGTCGTTGGGGACAGTTTCGAGAACGTCGACCCAGTCAGCGATCGAGGCCCCCTCCTCCGGCCAGGCCGGAGCGCGGATGACGTCGGTGACGCCGACCAGGAGCTCGCCATTGCGCAGGCCCAGCGCCTGGAACACGTCCTTGGTCGCGACCGGCACCCGCGGATTGACCATGACGCAGGGCATGTTCGGCAGCGCGAGCGGCAGCAGTTGCTCGCCGACTCCGGTCATGTCGCAGGCCCGCGAGAGCAGGCACACCGGCACGTCGGCGCCAGTTGCGAGCGCGACGTTCTGGAGACGGGGATCATCGAGCGACAAATCGTTGAGACGGGCCAAGAGCCGAAGCGCCGCCGCGGCATCCGCCGAGCCACCGCCGATGCCGGCCGCGACGGGGAGCACCTTGTCGAGCACGAAGGCGCCCAGCTTCAGGCCCGGTACGGCCTCAGCCAGAAGCTTGGCGGCCTTGAGCACGAGATTGTCGGCGTTATCGCCGCAGGCTGTGGCCAGCGGTCCGGTGGTTGTGAGCTTCAACTCGCCGCCGGGCTCCAGCGTCAGCCGGTCGGCGCAGTCGGCAAACGCAACCACGCTTTCGAGATCATGATAGCCGTCGGCACGACGGCCGACGACGCGAAGGCTCAGATTGACCTTCGCCCGCCCCAGTTCAATCAACGCCGACATCGGCGACACGCCCCCAGAACCTACGTCTTTCCTTCACATGATCTTGCCGAAAAAGCGCTACACGATTTCCGGATCACGCGCTCAGCTCAGCCGCCCTTGCCGTCGTCCTTCTTCTTCTCGGCCTGCGCCGCCGAAGAGTTCGAATTGTCGTCCGGCAGACCGTTGGCGATCTTGGCCTCGATCTTCGGCAGTTCTTCCGGCTCGGGCTTGAGATCGCGCGCATGCGACCACTGGAATTTTGCTTCCAGCGTGCGGCCGACGCGCCAGTAGGCGTCGCCGAGGTGATCGTTGATGGTGGGATCCTCGGGCTTGAGATCGATCGCGCGTTCGAGGTTCTTCACCGCCTCCTCGTAATTGCCGATGCGGTAATAGGCCCAGCCGAGGGAGTCCACGATATAGCCGTCGTCGGGACGCTGCTCGACGGCGCGCTTGATCATCTTCATGCCTTCGTCGAGATTCACGCCCTGGTCAATCCAGGAATAGCCGAGATAGTTGAGGACGTGCGGCTGGTCGGGCTGGAGCTCTAGCGCCTTCTTCATGTCGGCTTCGGCCTTGGCCCACTGCTTGGAGCGCTCCTCGCAGATGCCGCGATAGTAATACCAGACGCTGTTGGCCTTGTCGTTGCCGGGCGGCAGCACCTCGATCCCTTGCGAATAGGTCGCGCCGCAGTCGCCGAACCGCTTGCGGCCACGCTCGATATTGCCGAGCGCCATGATGGCTTCGAGGTCCTTGGAATCCTCCGACGTGACGCCCTTGAGGATCTTGATCGCCTCGTCGGTGCGGTCGGCGGAATCAAGGTCGATGGCGAGCTGGATCTGCGCGTTGCGCTTGAGCGGCGAGGACGAGGGCACGCGCTCATAGACCTTGATCGCCATCTGCGGCCGCTTCACCGATTCATAGAGGTCGGCGAGCGAGAGCAGCGCCAGCGGATGGCTGGGCTGGAGGTAGAGCGAGAGCTGGAGATAGACCAGCGCCAGATCCTCGCCGCCGCGGCGGGTCAGCGTGGCGCCGATGCCGTAGAGCGCTTCGGCGGCGCCGGCTTGCGCGGAATCGACGAGCGGCGGCATCTTCTTGCCCGCCTTGGTCTCGCGCAGGCCTTCCAAGATCAGCGGATGACGGGCGAGCTTCTTGTCGAAAGCCTGGTAGACGGTAGTCGCCGCGGCGGAATCCTTGTTGCGCGACAGCCAGCGCGCATAGGCCTCGGTGATGCGCAGCATGGAATCGTCGAGCTTGTAGGCGCGCTCGAAGCGGGTGCCGGCGTCCTTCTCCTTGCCGGAGAGCTCGAGGATCATGCCGGCGTGCAGATCCTTGAACAGCGGATACCATTCCGGACCGGCCAGCTTGTCGATGGTGGCGACACCGCCCTTGGCATCGCCCGCACCATAGGCGGCCCAGCCCGACAACAGCGTGGCGACGAGATCAGTGATCGGACCTCGGATCGACTGGTTGATGTTGGTTTGCGCCGCCGCGTACTTCTTCAGCTTGAGATCGTGAACGCCGACGACGAGCCGCGCGACGCGGTTGGTCTTGTCGATGGTGAGGATGCGCTCGGCGAGTTTGACCGCCTCGTCGATGTCGCCGTCGGCGACCGAGGAGATGAAGGCACGGTCGAGCAGTTCGTTGTTCTTCGGATCGGTGCGCAGGGCCGAGCGGTAGAACGCCGCGGCCGAGGTCGCGTCGCGCTCGACGCTGGCGTGGCGGGCGGCGAGATAGCTGCCGGCGCCGGTGAGCGACTTCAGATCGTTCCGGGTCGGAAACTGCGCCGCCGTGTTCTCCGGGTGATCCGGCGTCTGCGCCAGGACCGCGCCGGGGACCGCCATGATCGCGGTGCCCATGAAGGCGATGGCGGCAGCAGTCCAGCGGTTGAAACGATTTGAAAACATCAGGGCTCGCCTTGAGTTGGTAGTGCCTGGGTTTGCAGCAGAGGCCGTATCGCATGCGAACGCGGCCGGTGGCATCGGGACCCGGAACCGTCAGGCCAGACAATGCCGCTTTTGGCGCCTCGCCGCAAGGATTCGGACCGGCGATCCCCGCCGCACGTCCCAACGCGGCCAAGTGAATCCGCCAACAGCGCCCCAAGACGCCGCTACTATGGCCTTATCGTGGCCGCCAGCCGCTCCGGCGGCCCCCGGTCTCACGCGAACGTGCGTCACATTGCCGGGGTGGCGTAACCCCGGCCACATCGGGCCTGGATACGTGATCCCGGCTTACATTGCCTCGTAATTCGGGCCGCCACCGCCTTCCGGGGGAACCCAGGTAATGTTGCCGTTGGGGTCCTTCACGTCGCAGGTTTTGCAGTGGACGCAATTCTGGGCATTGATCTGGAAACGCGGGCCAGACCCCTCCTCAATCCACTCATAGACGCCGGCCGGGCAATAGCGGCTCGAGGGACCGGCGAACACGTCGTGCTCCGAGGTCTTCTGGAGGTTCATGTCAGCGACCTTGAGATGGACCGGCTGGTCCTCCTCGTGATTGGTGTTGGACAAGAACACCGAGGACAGCTTGTCGAAGGTGATCTTGCCATCCGGCTTCGGATAGTTCTTCGGTGCATGCTGCTTGGCCGGATCGAGCGTGGCGCGGTCATGCTTGAGATGCGATTGCGTGCCGAACAGCGAGGCCCCGAACAGCGTGTTGCACCACATGTCGAAGCCGCCCAGCGCGACGCCGAGCACGGTGCCGAACTTCGACCACAGCGGCTTGACGTTGCGGACCAGGAACAAATCCTTGCCGACCGACGAGGAACGCCAGGCGTTCTCGTATTCCACGAGCTCGTCATTGGCGCGCTCGGCGGCGATCGCCGCAGCGACGTGCTCGGCGGCGAGCATGCCGGTGCCCATCGCATTGTGCACACCCTTGATGCGCGGCACGTTGACGAAACCGGCCGCGCAGCCGATCAGCGCGCCGCCGGGGAAGCTCAGCTTCGGCACCGACTGGTAGCCGCCCTCGGTGATGGCGCGCGCCCCGTAAGCGAGCCGCTTGGCGCCTTCGAAAGTGCCGCGGATCGAGGGATGGGTCTTGAAGCGCTGGAATTCGTCGAATGGGGACAGATAGGGATCGTCGTAATTCAAATGTACGACGAAGCCGACGGCGACGAGATTGTCGTCGTAATGATAGAGGAATGAGCCACCGCCGGTCTTCATATCGAGCGGCCAGCCGAAGGAATGCTGGATCAAGCCCTTCTGGTGCTTGGCGGGATCGATCTGCCAGACCTCCTTGAGCCCGATGCCGAACTTGGGCGGTTCGGCCTTGGCGTCGAGTGCGAATTTGTTGATGAGCTGCTTGGTCAGGCTGCCGCGCGCGCCTTCGGCGAACAGCGTGTACTTGCCGAGCAATTCCATGCCGCGGGTGAAGGAGTCCTTCGGCTTGCCGTCCCGGCCGATGCCCATGTCGCCGGTGGCGATGCCCTTAACCTTGGCCTCCTCGTCATAGAGCACTTCGGCCGCCGCAAAGCCCGGATAGATTTCGACGCCGAGCGCCTCGGCCTTGCGCGCCAGCCAGCGGCAGACATTGCCGAGCGAGCCGATGTAGCAATGATGATTGTCCATCAGCGGCGGCATCATGAAGTTCGGCAGCTTGATCGCGCCGCCGGCCGTCATCCAGTAGAAGCGGTCGTCCTTCACCTGGGTTTTCAGCGGGCAGTCGGAATCCTCGCGCCAGTCCGGAACGAGCTTGTCGAGCCCGGCCGGGTCGATCACGGCGCCGGAGAGAATGTGCGCGCCGACCTCGGAGCCCTTCTCCACCACGACGACGTTGAGATCGGCGTTGAGCTGCTTCAGCCGGATCGCAGCCGACAGGCCCGAGGGGCCGGCGCCGACGATGACGACGTCGAATTCCATGGATTCGCGAGGAGGGAGTTCTTCGGTGCTCATCTGATCTCAGCCCTTGAGACGGTCCTTGGTCGATTGCGCCCTCTTGTTTCCGATTTTTCCGGGTAGGACAACCTCGGAAATACGTTTCGCCGGGGTGCAAGACCGCCCAAGCTGATATAAAAGTCAGACTTTCCCATGATCCCCGAACCCGCACCCACCATCCGCGAGCTTCTCGCCTTCTATCTGGAGGCCGGTGTCGACTGCGCGCTCGCCGAGGAACCGATCGACCGCCTGGCGGAATTAGAAGCCCCGCCACCGGCTCCGCCCGTGGCACCGCCGGTCGAGCCATCGCGGCCGGTCGCCGCGCCGACGCTAATGCGCGGCGAGGCAGCCCTTGCCCCCGACGTCGCGATTGCTTCGGCACGCGAGGCCGCGCGCACGGCGCCGACGCTGGATGCACTGCGCGAACTGATGCAGAGCTTCGAGGGCTGCGCGCTGAAGCACACCGCGACGCGGCTGGTGTTCGCCGACGGCAATCCTAAGGCGCGCATCATGTTCGTCGGTGAGGCGCCCGGGCGCGACGAGGACATCGAGGGACTGCCCTTCGTCGGGCGCAGCGGCAAGCTGCTCGATCTCATGATCGGCGCGATCGGGCTCAACCGCACCACCGCCTATATCGCCAACGTCATTCCCTGGCGGCCGCCCGGCAATCGGACGCCGACGCCGCAGGAGACGCAGATCTGTCTGCCCTTCATCCAGCGTCAGATCGAACTGGTCAATCCGGATGTGCTGGTGACGCTCGGCAATCCCTCGACGCAGACGCTGCTCGGAACGCGCGAAGGCATCATGCGCACCCGCGGCCGCTGGTTCGACTACGACACCGGCCAGCGCACCATCCGCGCGCTGCCGACATTTCACCCGGCGTACCTGCTGCGCTCGCCGTCCTACAAGCGGCTGGCTTGGCAGGATCTGCGCGCGGTTGCGAAGGTGCTGGCGGGGTCGTGAGGGACGGGACACTCTCCTTCGTCATTGCAACGGAGAGAGCGCTACGTCCCCTTCGGCCGCACGATGGCCCAGCCGATGCGCAAAAGCTGCTGGCGGCCGGTTACCAGCCATTCGAAGGCGCGCGGGACTTCCGGGACGATGTTGGGAAATCGTTTGAGGATCTCCGGCGGCGGGGTGCCGGCGGTGTCGGAGGCGCGCCAGACCACGACGCCGCCGGTCTCGCTGAACTTGGCCTGATTCATCCACGGCGTGCGCGCAGGATCGGCATCGATGAAGAGATGCGGCCGGCCGGAATGCAGCGCGATCAGGCTCGCAAGCTGGGTCTCGCCGGCGACCGCGCGCAGGCGATGATTGGTGCGGCGGGCGAAGCTCTCGTCGAAGAAATCCGAGATCGCGCGCGCCGGCATCGAGGTCGCGATCTCGCCGGTGCCGGTCCAAGGCATGATCAGGACGGCGAGCACGACGCCGATGGCGGGCGCGATGATTGCGGCGGCCCAGACCATGCGCAGCATCCGCGCGCGGCGCATCGCGATGAGATCCCCTGCGGCGGCCACCACGGCAAGCCCGGACATGACCAGCATGACGGCGGCGCCGCCGACGACGGATTCGAGCCCGAGCAGGCCGGAGATCAGCACCGCGCCGAGTGGCGGCGCCAGCGCGAAGAAATAGACGAAGTTGCTCGCGAGCGGCTCGACCGGCGGGCGATAGATGATCGGCGGCTCCTCGCCCTTGCCGGCGAACATCCCGGTATTCAGGAAGGTCAGCGCCGGAATCGCCGCCGCCCCAAGCGCGAGCCCGCCGAGCAGCCAGGCTGCGTGCAGGACGCGGGCGTTGAGCTCCGAAACTTGCGGCAAGACCGGCATCGTCAATGTCTCGGCGCGCATCAGCCAAATCGCATAGGGCAGCGCCAGCACGGCGACGACGATCAGCGCGAATAGCGGATCGAGCCCGCGCAGCGTCCTGCGGCCTCCCGCCGTCGAGATCGCGAAGACGACGATCAGGAGGAGGAGGAAGATCGCGGCGGGCGTCGTGAGCAACAACAGGCCGGCCTCGATCGACCAGACGAACCAGGCATTGCCGCGGCGCTGGCCGATGATCTGCCAGGAGTGCAGCAGCAGCAGCGCCCAGAGCGGCCGTGCCAGCACCAAGGGTCCGAAGTCGAGCGCGGACGAGGAGAAGGCTAGCACGGTCATGGTCAGCAGCACGGCGAGCACCGCCTGCTGTGAGCCGACGACGGCACGAGACAGATGAAAGAGCGCGATGAAGGTCGCGATCTCGCAGAGCTCAGCGAGGACATACACGCCGAACATGTGACCGCCGGCGGCGCGATAGGCCATGTCGGCGAGCCAGACAGGCAGCGGCGGGCCGAGATCGGTGCCGACCTGGTACTCGCGGCCGAAGGCCAGCAGCGTCGCCAGACTGCCGGGCGGGCTGCGGTAGAACACCAGCGCCACGAACAGCCACATCGCCGCCTGGAGCAGCACGGCGATCCACACGATCAGCCGCGGCCGGGCGCGAATGAGCTCGATGACCAGCGAGGTAAACCGCATGCAACGTCCGAAAGATGCAGCCAACCCGTCCAGCCGGCCCTGTTCGCTCACACCTGTTTTGATAAAGGGCGCTGCGCGTCGTGGCAACCGCCGCAAGTCGTCATGCCGGGCTTGACGGATGGGGGAGGCTGCGGAGGAAACACCTAGAGATTCGCAGACGCGTCGATCTCGATTTGGGCTTCCACCTGCACCTCGACCTCCGCGACAGAGAACAGATCCTGCGCCGGCTCGACGGTCCAGGGCATGTGCTTGGCGCGGGCGGCGGCGACGGGGGCGAAGAAGCTGCGGTGGTGGATGGAGGGGCCGAGGCGATCCAGGGCGTCGAGATGCTCGGGGACAGCGTAGCCCTTGTGCTGCTCGAAGCCGTAGCCGGGGCAGTCCTGCGCCAGCGCGCACATCAGCCGGTCCCGCGTCACCTTGGCAACGATGGAGGCGGCCGCGATTGACAGCACGATGCCGTCACCGCCGATCACGGCCTCGCAGTCGCATTCCGTATCGAGCCGGTCGCGGCCGTCGACGAAGACGTGGCGCGGCGCCTCGGGCAGCGCCACCACCGCGCGCTTCAGCGCCCATAGCGAAGCACGCAGGATGTTGTCGCGGTCGATCCGCGCGGGCGAAGCCACGGCGACCGAGACCTGCGCGGTGGCGCAGATCTTGTCGAACAGTTTTTCGCGCTCTTCGGCGGTCAGGCGCTTGGAATCATCGATGCCACGGGGAATGCGGTCGGGATCGAGGATCACGGCCGCCGCCACCACGGGGCCGGCGAGCGGTCCGCGACCGGCCTCGTCGCAGCCTGCGACCGGCCAGACGCCGCGCTTGATCAGCGCGCGCTCACGACGGAAGCTCGGCGGGGCCACGGCAATGATGCCTTTCCGGCCGGCGCTTTTGCCGGTTAAAGCCTGAACCTCCGACGCCTTAGTTTCCGACGACTTGGCTTGCGGCGGCTTGCCTTCCAACGTGTTGGCAGGCGCAGCCTTCTTCGCACCGTCTTTTTTTGGCGTGTCTTTGGCCAGCTTCTTGGCGGACTTGTCCCGAATCATGGTGGGGATCGTGCGCAAGCGGCTTCGCCAGCGCAACCTGGAACCCGAGACAATTCCCGTTATTCAGGTGAGCCGCCCTATTCCGCCAAATGCACCCGTCGGTCCTCGCCCACCTCGATCCCGGGTGCGACCACGACCTCCCAAGGATGGCCATCGGGATCGGTGAAATAGCCGGAATAGCCGCCGTAATCAGTCTCGTGCGCCGCTTTCAGCAGCGCTGCACCCTTGTCGACAGCGAAAGCCAGCACCGTATCGACCTCCTCGCGCGTCCGGCAGTTCCAGGCGAGCGTCATCCCGCGAAATGCCGGCGGTCTTGGATTGTCCGGCAACCCGGCGTCGGCGGCGAGCTGATCCCAGGGATACAAGGCGAGCACCGGACCACCGGTGTCGTAGAATGCGACCGCCTCACCGGTCGCCTTGAGCAGGCGCGAGAAACCGAGCGCCTCGTAAAAGGCAATGCTGGCGCGGATGTTGCTGACACCGAGCGTGACTACGGTCAGCCGCGGCACCGGCACGGTGGTTTCCTCACTCATGTTACGCCTCGTCCACTTCGCGATCAGAACAGGCTGAGCTGATCGCCGTTCCGCTTCGGCCGCGCGAAGTGATCGGTGGTCAGCTTGGAGCGCCGCTTGTTGAGGCCGAGCCTGTCGCAGGCGATCTCGAAGCGACGGCCGATGGTCCAGGCCATCGGGCCGGTCCCCTTCATCCGCTCGCCCCATTTCGCATCGTAGTCGCGGCCGCCGCGCATGTCGCGGATCAGCGTGAAGACGTGGCGGTAGCGGTCTGGATAGTTCGCCATCAGCCATTCGCGAAACAGATCGCGGACCTCGAGCGGCAGCCGCAGCAGCACGTAGGAGGCTTCCTTGACGCCGGCATGGGCTGCGGCATCAAGAATGCGCTCGATCTCGGAATCGTTCAGCGCGGGGATCACGGGCGCGACCATCACAGTGGTCGGAATGCCCGCCTCCGAGAGCTGCTTGAGCGCTTCCAGTCGCTTCGGCGGCGTCGCCGCCCGCGGCTCCATGGTGCGCGCGAGCCTCGGATCGAGCGAGGTGACGGAGATCGCGACCTTGGCGAGGTTGCGCTTGGCCATCCGCGCGAGAATGTCGATATCGCGCACCACCAGGACCGATTTGGTGACGATGCCGACGGGATGCCCGGCGCGCTCCAGCACCTCTAGGATGCCTCGCATGATCTTTCGCTCGCGCTCGATCGGCTGATAGGGATCGGTGTTGGTGCCGATCGCGATCATCCGCGGCTCGTAGCCGCTGGCAGCGAGTTCCTTCTCGAGCAGCGCCGCCGCCTCGGGCTTGGCAAACAGTTTGGACTCGAAGTCGAGCCCGGGAGACAGGCCGAGATAGGCGTGCGTCGGCCGCGCGAAGCAATAGACGCAGCCGTGCTCGCAGCCGCGATAGGGGTTGATCGAGCGGTCGAAACCGATGTCGGGGGAATCGTTGCGGGTGATCACCTTGCGTGAGGTGTCGATCCCGACCGTGGTCTTGAACGGCGGCAGTTCCTCCAGGCTCTGCCAGCCATCGTCGAAGGCGACGCGGGCCTCGGCCTCGTAACGGCCGCTGGCGTTGGACTGGACGCCCCGCCCTCGCCTGCGTGCGCGATCGATGGCGACGCCAAGCTCGGGAAAATCGACAGGAAAATCAGAAGGCGCACCCGCCGGCTCGGAGGGCGCCGTAACCGGCGGGTGCTTGAGGGCACGAGAAGATGCTCGACTCATGAACCCAACATAGCACGCGCCCAGAACAAATCAAGAACAAGAGCAAAAACGCGGAAACAACCCCATGCACAGTAGCGCTGCCCAAACTTCGGGCGCGCGCCCTTGACCTCACGCAACACCGGCGGGGCGGCGATCCCGTTTCATGGCGAAGGGATCAATCGCGCCGGAACAATGTTGATGACGATCGCTGGGTGAAGGTCGGCAAGAACATGACAAATCAACGACAATTGCGCGCCGCGAGCAGCGAACTCGATCTCCTCGATCGCTACTGGCGTGCCGCCAACTATCTCTCGGTCGGGCAAATCTATCTCCTCGACAATCCGCTGTTGCGCGAACCGCTACGGCCCGAGCACATCAAGCCGCGCCTGCTCGGCCATTGGGGCACGACGCCCGGCCTGAACTTCATCTATGCTCACCTCAACCGCGTCATCCGTGCGCTCGACCTCAACGTGATCTACGTCTGCGGTCCCGGCCATGGCGGCCCGGGCATGGTTGCCAACACCTATCTGGAAGGCAGCTACAGCGAGATCTATCCCGACATCGCGCGCGATACTGAGGGATTGCGCAAGCTGTTCAGGCAGTTCTCCTTCCCCGGCGGCATTCCGAGCCACGCGGCGCCGGAAACGCCGGGCTCGATCCACGAGGGCGGCGAGCTCGGCTATGCGCTGGTGCACGCCTATGGCGCGGCATTCGACAATCCCGACCTCATCGTCGCCTGCGTCGTCGGCGACGGCGAGGCCGAAACCGGCCCGCTGGCGGCGTCGTGGCACTCGAACAAGTTCTTGAACCCGGCCCATGACGGCGCGGTGCTGCCGATCCTGCACCTCAACGGCTACAAGATCGCCAACCCCACCGTGCTCGGGCGGATGCGCAACGAAGAGATCCGCGACCTCTTCCGCGGGCTCGGCCATGAGCCGCTGTTCGTCGAAGGCGACGATCCCAAATTGATGCACCAGGCCATGGCGGATGCGCTCGACGTCGCGCTCGTCAGCATCCGCTCGATCCAGCAGCACGCCCGCGATGGGCGCAAAAGCGTCGAGCGACCGCGCTGGCCGATGATCGTGCTGCGCAGCCCCAAGGGCTGGACCGGCCCGAAGGAGGTTGACGGCAAGAAGGTCGAAGGTTTTTGGCGCGCGCATCAGGTGCCCGTTGCGAGTTGCCGCGAGAATCCGGCGCATCTGAAGGTGCTCGAAGACTGGATGCGCAGCTATGAGCCGGACAAGTTGTTCGACCCCAGCGGGGCGCTGATTCCCGAGCTTCAGGCGCTCGCGCCCGAAGGCCAGCGGCGAATGGGGACCAATCCGCATGCCAATGGCGGACTGTTGAAGAAGGAGCTGAAGCTGCCGGACTTCCGCAGCTTCGCTGTCGAGGTACCGCAGCCCGGCGGTGTCGTGGCGGAAGCCACACGCGAGCTCGGCAAATTCCTGCGCGACGTCGTTCGCCTCAACGCCGAGGCGCGCAATTTCCGCATCATGGGCCCGGACGAGACGGCATCAAACCGGTTAGACGCGGTGTTCGAGGCAACCGAACGCGTCTGGATGGAGCCAACCGAATCTTACGACGTGCATCTCGCGCAGGACGGCCGCGTCATGGAGGTCCTGAGCGAGCATCTCTGTCAAGGCTGGCTCGAAGGCTATCTGCTCACCGGCAGGCACGGCTTCTTCTCCTGCTACGAGGCCTTCATCCACATCGTCGATTCCATGTTCAACCAGCACGCCAAATGGCTGAAGGTGACGCGCGATCTGCCATGGCGCCGCCCGATCGCCTCGCTCAACTATCTCTTGACCTCGCATGTCTGGCGCCAGGACCACAACGGCTTCAGCCATCAGGATCCTGGTTTCGTCGATCTCGTCGCCAACAAGAAGGCTGACATCGTCCGCATCTATTTCCCGCCTGATACCAACACGCTGTTGTGGATCGTCGATCATTGCCTGCGCACCTACAACCGCATCAACGTCATCGTCGCGGGCAAGCAGCCGGCGCCGCAATGGCTGTCGATGCAGGAGGCGGCTACGCATTGCGACGCCGGCATCGGCATCTGGACCTGGGCGGGCACGGAGGAGGCAAACGCAGAGCCCGACGTCGTGATGGCCTGCGCCGGCGACGTGCCGACACTGGAGACGCTCGCCGCCGTCGACCTGCTGCGCAAGGCGCTGCCCGAATTGAAGATCCGCGTCGTCAACGTCGTCGACCTCATGACGCTGCAACCTCGGGCGCAGCATCCGCACGGCCTCTCCGACCGCGACTTCGACAGCCTGTTCACATCGGACAAGCCGGTGATCTTCGCCTATCACGGCTATCCTTATCTCATTCACCGGCTGACTTATAACCGCACCAATCATACCGGCATGCATGTGCGCGGATTTGCCGAGGAAGGCACCACGACGACGCCGTTCGACATGGTCGTGCTCAACGGGCTCGACCGCTACCATCTCGCGATCGAGGCGATCGAGCGCGTGCCGGGGCTTGCGACCAGGGCTGCGCAGGTCAAGCAACAGTTCCGCGACAAGCTGATCGAACATTCCCGCTACGTCCGCGAGCATGGCGAGGACATGCCTGAGGTCCGCGACTGGGTCTGGCCGAACAGCGCCGGCGGCAACACGCCAGCCGAAGCCGGCGACTGAAGCCATGTCGGACACTGTCCTTGTGCTCAACTCCGGATCGTCGAGCATCAAGTTCGGGCTGTTCGAGTTGGCGGCGTCCGGCCCCGGCCTGCTCTGCAACGGCTTGCTCGACGAGCACGAAGCAACGCCCCGCCTCGTGGTGAAGCGCCCGGCGGGCGAGAAGCTGTTCGAGACGCGAAGGGACGCGTCGGATACGGACAGCGGTCATCTGTTCGCCGACGTGCTGACCTTCGTAGACCAGCATTTCGGCGAGCATCGCCTGCGCGCCATCGGCCACCGCATCGTCCACGGCGGGCCGGACTACTCCGGACCCGTCGCGCTGACGGACGACGTCTATGCCAAGCTGGAGGCGCTGACCCCGCTGGCCCCGCTGCACCAGCCGCGTTGCCTGGAGCCGATCCGCATCATCCAGGCGACCCGCCCCGGTCTGACGCAGATCGCCTGTTTCGATACCGCCTTCCACCACAGCCTGTCGCCGCCCGCGCGCCGCTTCGCCATTCCGAGGCGCTATGAGGAGCGCGGCGTGCGGCGCTACGGGTTTCACGGCCTCTCCTTCGAATATGTCGCGGGCCGCCTCGCGGCAATCGCGCCGCAGCTCATCGCAAAGCGCACCGTCATCGCCCATCTCGGCAATGGCGCGAGCCTGTGCGCGCTGCACGAGGGCCGCAGCATCGACACCACGATGGGGCTGACGCCGCTCGACGGCCTCGTGATGGGCACGCGCTGCGGCACGATCGATCCCGGCGTGCTGCTCTATCTGCAACAGCACGAGAACATGCCGGCCGACGACCTTCAGCATTTGCTCTATCATGAGTCAGGCCTGCTCGGCGTCTCCGGCATCTCCGCGGACATGCGCACGCTGCTCGCGAGCAGCGAGGCCGCGGCGCGGGAGGCGGTCGATCTCTTCGTGCTCCGCGCGACGCAGCAGATCGTCATGCTGGCGACTACGCTTGGAGGGTTGGACTGCCTGATCTTCACCGGCGGCATCGGCGAGCATGCGAAGGAAATCCGGTTCGCAATTGGTGAACGCCTCGCCTGGCTCGGCATGCGGATCGATGCCGGTGCGAATGATGCCGCGCGCGAGCGCATCAGCCGGGGCGATAGCGCTATTGAGGTGTTCATCATTCCAACGAATGAGGAACTCACGATCGCGCGGCATTGTGCGGCGGCGCTGCAGATAATAGAGGGCGCATCGGATTAGCCCTTGATGACCGTCAATCCGTCGTTGCGAGCGAAGCGAAGCAATCCAGACTGGCTCTTCGGCGGGACACTGGATTGCTTCGCTTCGCTCGCAATGACGAAGAATGCGGTAAAGCAGCGCATCACAACGCACCGGCGAGCGTGGGGAGAACCCCTCACCCAAGTGAGTTTGCAAGTGAGCTTGCAAGTGAGCTGTGCCGACCAGCGGCGCTGCCCTCTCTCACAAGATGAGAGGGCGCAGTCACGCGCATCTCGCTCTCATTTCTAATGCGTCCCCGACCAGATCTGGAAGCACCCGATCGCGACCTCGATCACGATCAGCACCACCACCGCAATTTCGAGGCGGAGCGAGCGCTGGGTGTCGATGATGTCGGTCAGCGCGTTGGCGGTCTCCGACACCGCCGTGAGCTTGCGCTCGAGTGTGTCGAGGCGCTCCTTCAGCTCATACTCGTCCTCAAGACGGGCATAGAGCCGGTCGAGCTCGGGCTTCTCCCAGAGCACGTCGGGTTTTTCGGCGACGGCAACACGGCCCGCGACACGCTGCTGGACGAGAAGCGCGTTGCCGATCAGCCGCAATATACCTTTGCGCCGGCGCGGTGTACGGCCGCGCTCGGCGAGCTCCCGCGCAAACGGCTCGATCACGTCGAAGACCGCGGCGACGCGCCGCTCGTCGCGGGCCAGCGACGTGCTCTTGGCGAGCGCATCCGCGATCAGGAGTAGCCGGTCGTCGGAAAATTTGGCGAGGCAAATCGGTCCGCCGGGCTGGATCGCCTCGGCATTTTCGTCCTTGCAGAGCTGCGCCTGCGCGGTCTCTTCCTCATACGGACTGAACTCGCCGATCACCCGCGGCTTCAGGCTGTCGATCAGCACCTTCTCCTCGGAGGGCAGAAGTCCGATCAGCACCACGACGCCATAGCGGAAGATCACGACAAGCCCGGCATGGACGCGAAAGGCGGCCGGCGTCGAGGACACCAGTGTGCCGATCTCGAGGCCGGAGGCATTGATGCGGTCGCCCAGCATCAGGGCGCGAACCCGCAGGGTCGGCGCGGCGTCCTGCTTCGGCGTTGCTGCCGTCGTGTTGACAGCGAGTTGATCGGCGTTCATGCGAAGCCTCCGTCAGCACCCAATCGGCACCCAAGTCGCACATCTTTCCCGTTCGGCGGCTGGTTGCAGCCGATCCTCAACTGGACGATTGCGAACTGCCCTGCGCGGCGCAATATCGCTCCGGGTTAATACGGCCCGGATGAGCTTGTGCCGAAACATTCAACAATAATACCATCCCGCACGCGACACATTTGGGCGGTGGCGGGTTTACCATTGCATGCCGAAACCCGCCGAAAAGTTGCACTCGGCAACGCCACGTGTTTATGACAACATCATGAACAGCTACGCTTCTTCCGAAGTGCAGATATTAAAGCTTCAATCATGCTGAGCGTCATCATTCCGACCGAAGGCGTCGAGCAGACGGCAGTCGCAACGCTGGCCGCGCTCGTCCCCGGCGCCGCGGCCGGCGTCATCCGGGAAGTGCTCCTGGTCGATGGCACCGGCAACGGTGTCATCGAGCGCGTCGCCGATGTCGCAGGTTGCCGCTTCATCGGCTTCGAGGGATCTTCGCAAGGCGCCGCGCGCGCCGCCGGCGCCCTCCAGGCCCGGTCGCCATGGCTGATGTTCCTCCCCGCCGGCGCGGTGCTGGAAACCGGCTGGATCGAGGAGACCACCCAGTTCATCCAGGCCGTCTCGAGCAGCGGCCGCGATCGCGCGGCGGTGTTTCGCTATGCGCGCTCGCCCTACGCCGATACCGGGCTCCGCGACATTTTCCGCGCCGTGGCGCGCAAGCTCGTCGGGCCGCTCGGCGATCAGGGGCTTTTGATCGCACGTGATCACTACGACCGGATCGGCGGCTACTCGCCGCAGGCCCGCCGTTCCGAGGCACGGCTACTCCGGCGGCTCGGCCGCTCGTCCCGGACCATGCTGCGCAGCCGGATCGTCATGGTCGGCTGAAGCCACCCGATACTTGTCAAAGTCAAACAATTGTTTGACAATGGCAAGTATCGAGGTGACCCATGTCAATTGCCGCTACCGACGACCACATTGCAGCGGTCCGCGCCTTCAACCGCTTCTATACCCGCAAGCTTGGTGTGCTCGACCAGCACCTTGGAAAAAGCCCATTTTCGCTCAGCGAGGCCCGGGTACTCTATGAACTCGCGCATCGCGACGACCTGGCGGCCAAAGAGATCGGAAACGAGCTTGGTCTCGATCCCGGCTATCTCAGCCGCATCATACAAAGCTTCGACGAAAAGGGGCTGATCACGCGAAAGCCCCTGCCCGCAGATCGCAGGCAATACCAGCTCAGCCTCACCGCCAAAGGGCGCCAGGCCTTCGCCAAGCTGAACCTGAGCTCGCAAAATGAGGTCGCCGCAATGCTGGCTCAGGTTTCGGCCAGCGATGCAGCGCGTCTTACGCAGGCCATGGCGACCATTGAGGCCGTGCTGGAGCAACGTCGAAGCCAGCCCGCGCCTTTCATGCTGCGCAGCCATCGCGTCGGTGACATGGGCTGGGTCATCTCCCGGCAGGCCGCCGCCTATGCCGCGGACTATAATTGGGACATCAGCTACGAGGCGCTGGTCGCCGAGATCTGCGCAGAGTTCATCAAGAACTACGACGCCGCGCGCGAGCACTGCTGGATCGCGGAGGTGGGTGGCGAGCCGGTCGGCTCGATCTTTCTGGTCAAGGCCACCGATGAGATCGCCAAGCTGCGCCTGTTGCAGGTGGAGAAGAAGGCGCGAGGGCTCGGCGTCGGCCGCGCGCTGGTCGAACAATGCATCCAAGGCGCGCGCGAGAGGGGCTATAGCAAGATGACACTGTGGACGCAGAGCATCCTCGTGGCCGCGCGGAGCATCTATCAAAGTGCAGGCTTCAAGCTCGTGAAGGAAGAGAAGCACCACAGCTTCGGTGCCGATCTGGTCGGCGAGACGTGGGAGCTGGATCTATAACGCTCTTGCAGCAAGCGAGGTGCGCATAAATGATGCCCTCGCCCCTTGCGGGAGAGGGCATGTCAACTGTCAGACACGGGCTCGCTTGGGTGAGGGGTATCTCTCTGGGCACGCCGTGCGGAAAGATACCCCTCATCCGGCGCTTCGCGCCACCTTCTCCCACAAGGGGAGAAGGGAAGAAAGTATGGCTACACCGTCGCTCCCTGCGCTTTCGGCCGGCGCAAGTGCTCGTCCAACCGCGGCATGATCTCAACGAAATTGCAGGGACGCGTGCGGTAGTCGAGCTGCGCGGCAAGGATGCCGTCCCAGCCGTCTCGGCAGGCGCCGGGGGAGCCGGGCAGGCAGAAGATGTAGGTCGCCCCCGCAACGCCCGCAGTAGCGCGGCTCTGGATCGTCGACGCACCGATCTTGGCATGGCTCAGCATGTGGAATGCGATCGAGAAGCCGTCCATGCGCTTCTCGAACAACGGCTCGATCGCCTCCGGCGTGACGTCGCGCCCGGTGAATCCGGTGCCGCCGGTGGTGATGACGACGTCTATGCCGGCATCCGCAATCCAGCCGCGGACCACGCTGCGGATCGCCTCGATGTCGTCGGTGACGATCTCGCGCGCGGCGAGCTGATGGCCGGCGGCGGTAAGGCGCTCGGCGAGCGTCTGGCCCGACTTGTCGTCGGCGAGGGCGCGCGTGTCGGACACGGTGAGCACCGCGATGTTGAGCGGGATGAACTGTTTTGTTTCGTCGATGGAGGCCATTCTTCACTCTCGCTCGTCGTTCCGGGGCTCGCGGAGCGAGAACCCGGAACCTCGCGCCGCAACTTCTGGATTCCGGGTTCGCGCTACGCGCGCCCCGGAATGACGGCTTACAACGCGCCGGCACCGAACGTGTTGCAGGCCTGCACCGTGCCCTGCTGGTAGCCGGTCATGAACCATTGCTTGCGTTGCGCCGCCGAGCCGTGGGTGAAGGAATCTGGCACGACGCGGCCCGTCGCCTGGCGCTGCAGCGTATCGTCGCCGATCGCGCTTGCCGTGGTCAGCGCGGCGTCGATGTCGCCGGGCTCGAGGAAGTTCGGACGCTTCTTGGCCTCGCGGTTGACCCAGACGCCGGACAGGCAGTCGGCCTGCAATTCCACCTTCACCTGAAGCGCATTCGCCTCGGCCTTGCTGCCGGCCTGCTGCTGCAGCCGCGTCACGCGCGGGATGATGCCGAGCAGGTTCTGGATGTGATGGCCGGCCTCGTGCGCGATGATGTAGGCGGTGGTGAAGTTACAGGCGGACTTGCCGGAGCAGCCGCGGAAGCGCGTCTCGACCTCGCGGAAGAAGCCGGTGTCGAGGAAGATGGTGCGATCCGGCGGGCAATAGAACGGCCCCATCGCCGATTGCGCCATGCCGCAGCGGCCGCCATTGGTGGCATTGCGGAACAGCACGATCTTCGGGCCGGTGTAGGACTGGCCGGAGGCCTGGAAGATCTCGCTCCAGCGATCGTCGATCTCGCCGAGGATGCCGGAGATCATGCTGCCCATCTCGTCGGTCGGCGCGCCGCGCTTGCCGGAGGACGCCTGGCGGTCGGTCTGGTAGGTCGGTGCATGGCCGCCGCCGGTGAGGATCTCGGCGCCGCCGATCAGGATGCGCGGGTCGATGCCGAAGGCATAGCCGACCAAGCCGAGGATGATGATGGTACCGATACCGAGCCCGCCGCCGCCCATCGGCAGCCCGAACCCGCCTCCTCCGCCGCCAAACCCACCACCCTCGTCGCGACGATCCTCGATGTCGTCGCTGCGGCGGAAGTCGTCGTAACGCATGGCGGCTTTTCCCCTGGGGGTCCCTGATTCGAGTTCGGCGGCGCGCATGACCACTGAAGCTCAACGCGCCACACACGTAAAATTTCCGTTGCTTTTATCAATATCGTGGCCGGCAAAAATTGCCTAGTGCGACACCATGCCGATGCCAGCAATTTTTTCCGAGGCTCGAGCAACTTTTTCCGAGAGAAATTTGGCGCCTTCCTGGAGCCTCGACTGCTTCCGCGACGCGAAGAAGCGCGAATTGCACTGTAAAACAGGGGGAATGCGCGCGACGTCCCGCACACAATTGGCGATGCGGAGGCTGCTCACGAAAGCGGCGGGTTAAGTCGATTTTTACTTTGCCGCTTCAATGTAACGGTCAGTCGGTTGTTTGGTCCCGCGTCGCCGACAGCGTCGCCTGAGTCAGAGTTCTTGAGTCATGGTAGAGTCGCGTCGCGGGGCGTCTGCAAGGGCGCCCCGCACAAATTTTGAGTCCCCTTCGCATCGTATCATCCTCGGTGATTGCGTCGCCGAGATGTCGAAGCTTCAGGCCGGTTCGGTCGACCTCGTGTTTGCCGATCCGCCCTACAATCTTCAACTTAAGGGCGATCTCAAGCGCCCTGACGAATCCCATGTCGATGCCGTCGACGACGACTGGGACAAGTTCGATTCGTTCTCCGCCTATGACGATTTCACCCGCGCCTGGCTGCTTGCCGCCCGCCGCGCGATGAAGCCGTCGGCGACAATCTGGGTGATCGGCTCCTACCACAACATCTTCCGCGTCGGCGCCATCATGCAGGATCTCGGCTTCTGGCTCCTCAACGACATCGTCTGGCGCAAGACCAACCCGATGCCGAATTTCCGCGGCCGCCGTTTCACCAACGCGCACGAGACCATGATCTGGGCCGCGCGCGACGAGAAGGCCAAGGGCTACACGTTCAACTACGAGGCCCTGAAAGCTGCGAACGAGGACGTGCAGGCGCGTTCCGACTGGCTGATTCCGCTCTGCACCGGCGAGGAGCGCCTCAAGGGCGCCGACGGCAAGAAAGTTCATCCGACGCAGAAGCCGGAAGGCCTGCTCGCGCGTGTGCTGCTGTCCTCCTCCAGGCCCGGCGATCTCGTGATCGATCCCTTCAACGGCACCGGCACCACCGGCGCGGTCGCAAAACGTCTCGGCCGCTCCTATATCGGGTTCGAACGCGACAAGACCTATGCGAAGGCGGCCGAAGCCCGCATCGCGGCCGTCGAGCCGCTGCCGGAAGAGAGCCTGGCCCCGTTCATGACCGCGCGCGAAGCGCCGCGGGTGGCGTTCTCCGAGCTGATCGAGCGCGGCATGATCATGCCCGGCACGAAGCTGTTCGACGCCAAGAAGAAGCTCGGCGCTCTCGTGCGCGCCGACGGCGCCATCATGTTAGGGGACAAGGTCGGCTCGATCCACCGCATCGGCGCCGTGGCGCAAGGCTCGGCCGCGTGCAACGGCTGGACTTTCTGGCACGTCGAGACCAAGAAGGGCCTCAAGCTGATCGACGAGCTCCGCGCCGAGATCCGCGCCGGCATGGCGGCGGAGTAGTTTCCCCTCTCGATGGTCATTCCGGGGCGCGCCTCTTGGCGCGAACCCGGAATCCATTGGCCCCCGTGCCCCCGTTGTACGATGGATTCCCGGCCCGCGCTTCGCGCCCCTCGGCATGACGAGCGTAGTTGAACGCGCCCGCTGTCAGGACTAGGATCAGCACATCGCACCCCGTCCTGGTCCGGATCCCATGCGACGACAGTCCGAGACATTGCTGCTGGTGCCGCTGCTGCCGATCTTCCTGCTCGGCATGTTTCCGATGTTCCTGATCGCACTGTTGGGATTTTTCGGCCTCGCCTTGTTCGGAGTGCTCGTGGTCTGCGTCGGGCTTGCCAGCAGCAACGAGGCCCACGACAACTTCAACCACGATGTCATCGTGCACGGCTACGCGCGCGGATCGGAGCGCAAGGCGCGGGCCTCCGACATGCATCTCGCGACCAAGCTCGGGCTGCGCCTGGAAGCGGTCGGCGCGGCGATGGTCATTACGGCGGCGATCGGGCTGGTCTGCGCCGGCTGATCTGCGCCGCGCGCAGATACCGCCCGGCAAACTCGCCGGTTGCGCATCCGCATGGTTCGGGTCAGACAAAGCGGCCTCGCGGCAATGATGCGGCGCCGCTCTCGGCAACGAACCCCTGGGGAGATGATCGATGCTCAAATTCTACTTCAACGGATCGCCGAACCCGACCAAGGTCGCGCTGTTCCTCGAGGAGGCCGGACTGCCGTTCGAGCCCATCGCGATCGACACCCGCAAGGGCGAGCAATTCACGCCGGAATTTCTCAAGATCAATCCGAATGCCAAGGTGCCGGCGATCGACGACGGCGGCACCATCGTTTTCGACAGCAACGCCATCCTGCTCTATCTCGCCGAGAAGACCGGCAAATTCCTGCCCGCCAATCGCGCCGAACTCCTGTCCTGGCTGATGTTCGTGGCAACCGGTGTCGGCCCCTATTCGGGCCAGGCCGTGCACTTCAAGCATTTTGCGCCGAAGGACCAGAACCACGACTACGCCCACAACCGCTACCAGTATGAGACCGATCGCCACTACAGGGTTGTCGACGCTCACCTCAAAGACCGTCGCTACATGGCCGGCGACGACTATTCGATCGTCGACATGGCGCTGTGGGGCTGGGCGCGGATGGTGCCGTTCAAGCTTGGCGACGACGCCTTTGCGCGATACCCGAATGTGAAGCGGCTGGTGGACGAGATCTCAGCGCGCCCCGCGGCTGCGCGTGCCATCGCGTTGAAGGACAAGTTCACCTTCAAGGCCGAGATGGACGACGAGGCCCGCGCCAACATGTTCAAGCACATGACGGCGAAAGTGGCCTGATCGCGCCGCGCCGGTCCATGAGGCCACGCGCATGCGCGTGGCCTCGTGCTTTTGCGACTCAGGCGGCGTGGACCGAGTTCAGGAACCTGGCGACCTCGACCTTCAAGCGGTTGCTGTCCGCCGATAGCGAGCGCGCCGCCGAGAGCACCTGCGAGGAGGCCGAACCGGTCTCGGACGCCCCGCGCTGCACGTCGCCGATATTGGTCGAGACGCGCTGGGTCCCGTGCGCGGCCTGCTGCACGTTGCGGGAGATTTCCTGCGTGGCGGCGCCCTGCTCTTCCACGGCGGCGGCGACCGCCGAGGAAATCTCCGACAGCCGCTCGATGGTGCCGCTGATCTCCCTGATGGCGCCGACCGATTGCTCGGTAGCGCCCTGGATGTTGGCAATCTGCTGGCCGATCTCGCCGGTCGCCCTCGCCGTCTGCTCCGCGAGCGCCTTGACCTCGGACGCGACGACGGCAAAGCCGCGGCCGGCCTCGCCCGCGCGCGCAGCCTCTATGGTGGCGTTGAGTGCGAGGAGATTGGTTTGCCCGGCGATCGTGCTGATCAGCTCGACGACATCGCCGATCCGAGCGGCCGCCTTGGAGAGCTCGCCGACACGGTCATTGGTCCTGCTCGCCTGACCCACGGCCTCACCCGCGATGCGGGCGGATTCCTGCACCTGGCGGGCGATCTCGCTGACCGACGAGGACAGCTCCTCGGTGGCGGAGGCGACCGCCTGCACGTTGGCGGTGGCTTCCTGCGATGCGGACGCCACTTCAGTCGACAGATCCTGGGCGCGCGAGGCGGTCGTGGTCAGCGTGCCGGCGGACGCTTCCAGCTCGTTCGACGCCGATGACACTGTGTTGACGATCTCGCCGACGGCCCGCTCGAACTGGTCGGCAAGCCTGACCATGTCTTTCTTGCGGTTTTCGGCCTGCCGCGCCTCGAGTTCGGCCTGCTCTGCGCGCATGCGCTCGGTGTCGATCATGTTGTCCTTGAATACCTGGATCGCTTTGGCCATGTCGCCGATCTCGTCCGCCTTGCCGCTCCCGGGAATGTCGACATCGAGATTGCCGCCGGCCAGCCGCCCCATCGCGCGCGTCATCGAGGTGAGGGGCCCGACGATGCTGCGGGCGATCAGGAAGGCGACGATGCCGCCGAACAGGATGGCGAGGCCGCCGGCGATCTCCTGAATGGTCGTCGTGCCGGCGATCACAGCTTCGGCATGGTTACGCGATTCCTGATAGTCTTTCTTCAGCGTCGCTTCCGCGGCCTTGAGCCTGGCGATACTATCGACGATGAGGGGCGCGAGATTCTTGTGATAGATCTCGTCGGCCTGAAGCATCGCGGCCGATGTCGTCTCGAACGCGGATTTGTAGATTCCGAGCGAGGTCTTCACCGGCGCGAGCGTGGCGCGCAAGTCCGTCGCCTGTGGGCTTTTCTCGATCGCCGCGAGCCGTTGCGCTGCCCTGTCCACGCTCGCCCTGAAATTCGCCGGCCCCTGCGCGTCACGCACGGCCAGAAAACGCCAGTTTGCGACCCGGACAAGGAGGATTCTGGATTCGAGGTCCGCGACCAGCGCTGCGGTGTCCTCGTCGGCCGAGGCGCGCGCCGCATCGACCAGCTTGCCCATCTTGACGGCCAGCTCCTCCCCGCTCGGCAGCAGCGTCGCCTTGCCCGTTCTTGCCTCGTTGACGGCGTCTCCGAGATTGTCACGCAGCCGTCGCATTTTGGCGATGTCGTCGATGAGGCCGTTGTAGAGCGCTCGCCGCTCCTCCGAGCGCGTTCCCTTCGCCCCGACCTGCAACAGCTCGGTCGCCGCGGTCTCCCGCTCTTGCGCCTCCTTCATCGCCGGCTCGTTGGCGTCGTAGACGTAACGCAGATTGGCGCGCTGAATCGCCTGAAGATGGGCCGATATCTCCAGCACCCGCGCCGTGCTGTCCGAGAGCGCGGATTGTCTTGCGACCTGATCCTGCACCGCCCGCAAATTCCAGACGGCGACCACCGCCATCACCAGACCGACCGCCACAAGGGCCATGAAGCCTGCGTACAGGCGTCCCCTGATCCGCAAACGAAACTTCGGCATTCCCACTGTCCACCCAGATGCATTTCACTTCGAGCGGCCGAACAATTCCGGCGATCGTCACCGGCCACCCTGGCAGCCGCGCGTCGCGTCTTTGCGACTCACGCTGCACCGCGACACAATGGGGGACACTCGTTAATTGAACCTTCCAATTTTTCACGCCGAGCCGCGGCAACGCCGACGCAACTGCCGATTTTGTCGGCAGTTGCGCAAGGTTCTGGCGTGCGTCCCGCACCGGCTTGCAGATCGCTGCATGGGATGCCCTGGACGCGCTCTCTCTATTTCCGCCGGACAGGCTTCTTCAGCTCGTAGGCGATCTCTGCCCGGGTTATCCCACAGTCCTGAAGCTCCCGTTCGGTCATGGCGGCGAGCTGAGATCGTGCCTGAGACCGCTCGCGCCTGAGGCGGGCCATTTCGACCAGCGCCTGCCAGGTCTGCACGATCGTTATCGGCTGTGGCGGACGACATCGGCCGGCGGAGGTGACGCGGCTCAATCCACTCAGCTCGCCGCCCTCATGCCCGCTTGGGGAAAAGGACCGAGCGCCTTCTCGGTCAGGACTGAGTCGCAATATTCCCGGATCTCCTTGATCTTGCCGTCCTCCAGGCGAAACACGAGACAATAGTCGTTGTCGTAACGGACACCTTCGGGCGTGACGTTGTCGCCCTTGGCTTCCACCACGACGATATCGCCATCGGCAATGAAGCGGTGGGCGACCGTGCGCGTGCGGTCACGCAGGCGGGTGCGGACATAGCCGTGCAGATCGTTGAGGATCGCCTCCTTGCCTGCGAAGGTGCGCGACCAGGAATATTGCCCGGTCACGACCCATTTGGCGTCGTCGGCAAGGCTCGCGGCGAACAGCGCGCGGTCGCGCGCTGCGGGATCAGGGTTGGCGGCGGCGGCAAAGATATCCTGCATCAGTTTCTTGTTAGCGCTCGCGCTCATGGCGGCATCTCCTTGTGGTGACATCGGGGAAGATCATCGCCGGCCGAATACAATTCTTCAAATCGATAGCTAATATGATATCTATTCACCTCATGAATTTGAATTCGCTTGACCTCAACCTCCTGACCGCTCTCGATGCATTGCTGCGCGAGGCCAATGTCAGCCGCGCCGCACTCCGGATCGGGCCTGTCGCAACCGGCGGCGAGCCATGCGCTCCAGCGCCTGCGTGACATCTTTGGCGATCCGCTTTTGGTGCGTACCGGCGCGCGCATGGAGCTGACACTACGGGCCGAGGCGCTCCGCGCACCGCTGGCCCACGCGCTCGACCAGGTGCGTGGATTGTTCGTGCCTGAGGACTTCGACGCGGCGCGTAGCGAACGGCAATTTCGCCTGATGATGCCGGACCTTGCGGTCGAGCTGTTGATGCCGCCGCTGATGGAGAAGGTGACGCGCCTTGCGCCCAATGTCCGCATCGAAATCGTGCCATGGCGGGGACCTGCGATCTTCCACGCCGAGTTCGCCCGCACCATCGACCTCGTGATCTCGATCGGCAACGCCTTCAAGGGATTTCACCGCCAGCTGCTTTACACCGACAGCGATGCGCTGGCGGTGCGGCGCGGCCATCCCATGGGGGCGAAGCTGAAGCGCCGCTCGGCGTTCCTAGCTGCGCGTCATGTCGGCGTGATCATCCGCGGCCAGAGCGAGGATCTGATCGATACCTGGCTGCGCAGCAAAGGCATCGAGCGGCACGTCTCGCTGGTCGTGCCTGGATACCTCGAAGCCCTGCACGTCGCCGCCCGCACCGACCTCGTCGCCTTCGTGCCGCGCCGGCTGATCGCGGCGCTGTCGAGCCAGCTCGGCCTCGTCACGGTGACGCCGCCGCTCGACCCCGGCATCGACGAGCAGTTCATGTTCCATCCGACCCGCGCGCAGATGGACCCGGGATCGGTCTGGCTGCGGCGGCTGATGCTGGACACCGGACGGGAGTTGGAGAAAGCCAAGCGCAAGCTCCCGTAGGGTCGGCAAAGCGAAGGTGCCCACCATCTCGCGGCTTGGAAATGGGTGGGCACGGCACTTCGCGCCTTTGCCCACCCAACAAGGCCGCTTATGCCTTCTGCGCCTCCATTACCTTGCGCACGGCGGGGCGGTCGGACATGCGCTTGAAGTGATCCGCGATCTTCGGCGTCGCGTTGATGTCGACGCTGTCGCCTTCGAGCCAGGTCGAGAGGGTGTAGAGATAGGGATCGCAGATCGTGTACTGCTCGCCCATCACCCAAGGGCCCCGAAACATCTTCTGCTCGATCAGGGAGAAGCAGGCGCCCATGGTCTTCGGGACCATCGCCTTCATGTCGGCGAACGAGCTCTCCTGCGTCGCCCAGCGCGGACCGCGCATCTTGTGGGCATGGTTGATGTGTACGGTCGAGCAGAGATAGGAGTTGAACGACTGCACCTGGGCGAAGTCGAATGGATCGTCGAGCGGCGCGAGCTTCGCCTTGGGGAAGGTCTGCGCGAGGTAGGCCAGCATCGCCGGCGTCTCGGTCAGGACGCCGCGATCGGTCACCAGCGCCGGCACGCGGCCCTTCGGATTGATGGCGAGATAGTCCGGGCTGTTCTGCTGGTTATCTTTGAAGCTCAGCCGTTCGGCCGTGTAGTCGGCGCCGGCCTCCTCTAAGGTGATGTAGGTGGCGAGCGCGCAGGTGCCAGTGGCGTAGTAGAGCTTGAGCATGTCGGACCTCGTGGGAAAGCTGGAAATTAACGGCTGCCGGCCCCCACGTCCATAGCACGATACCCTCTTCGCAGTTGCCCACCGCCGCCCGCCTGTGCCAAGACGCCGGCAACAGGAGGGGGTTTGTCATGACGGTACTCATCGCCGGTGGCGGCATCGGCGGGCTGACGCTTGCGCTCAGCCTGCACGGAATCGGCGTTCCCGTAAAAGTGTTCGAGAGCGTCGCGGAATTGAAGCCGCTCGGCGTCGGCATCAACGTGCTGCCGCATGCGGTGCGCGAGCTGATCGAGCTCGGACTGATGGAAAAGCTCGACGCCAGCGGCGTGCGCACCCGCGAGCTCGCCTATTTTTCCAAGCATGGCAAGCCGATCTGGAGCGAGCCGCGCGGGCTAGAGGCCGGCTACAAATGGCCGCAATTCTCGATCCATCGCGGCACGCTCCAGCAGCTCCTGCTCGACACTGCGGTCGAGCGGCTCGGCCGCGAGAACATTCTCACCAGCCATCATCTGACCGGCTGGACCGAGACGGCGGGTGGCGTGCGCGCCGACTTCATCGACAGGGCGACCGGCAAAGCCGCAGGCAGCTACGACGGCGCGATCCTAATCGCCGCCGATGGCATCCATTCCGCCGCGCGCGAAAAGCTCTATCCGAACGAAGGTCCGCCGATCTGGAACGGCCGCATTCTCTGGCGGGGCGTCACGCCGGCGAAGGCCTTCCTCACCGGCCGCACCATGATCATGGCCGGCCATGAGATCCTGAAATTCGTCTGCTACCCGATCTCGAAAGAGCCGGATGCGGCGGGCAATCACCTCATCAACTGGGTCGCCGAGCGCCACATGCCGCCGACCTATCAATGGCGCCGCGAGGACTATAACCGCACGGCGCGGCTGGAGGAATTTCTGCCCTGGTTCGAGAGCTGGCGGTTCGACTGGCTCGACGTGCCCGGCCTGATCAAGAACTGCCCGCACGCCTACGAATATCCGCTGGTCGACCGTGATCCGGTGTCGCAATGGACGTTCGGCCGTGTCACGCTGATGGGCGATGCCGCTCATCCCATGTATCCGATCGGATCGAACGGCGCCTCGCAGGCGATCCTCGATGCCCGCGTCATCACGCGTGAAATCCTGGCGCATGGACCGACGCAGGCAGCGCTGCTCGCCTATGAGGCCGAGCGCAGGCCCGCGACCACCGACCTCGTCCTGCTCAACCGCAAGAACGGCCCCGAGCAGGTGATGCAGCTGGTCGAGGAGCGCGCGCCCGACGGCTTTGAGGTCGTCACCGACGTGCTGTCGCAGCAGGAGCTGGAAGACATCGCCGCCAACTACAAGCGCGTCGCGGGTTTCCAGGTCGAGGCGCTGAACGCCAAGCCGGCAATCGTGAGCAAGGACGCGAAGCGGGTCGGTATGCGCTAGCTCAAAGCGAGTGCGCATGAGTGTGCCCTCGCCCCGTGTGGGAGAGGGCAACTCGCCGGTAGACACAGACTCACTTGGGTGAGGGGTTCTCTCCGCGCGTTCACGCGATTTGAGTTCGCGGAGAGATACCCCTCATCCGGCGCCAAAGCCGAAGCTTCGCTTCGGCGTCTTTTAAGGACGGCCGCCGGAGGCGGCCTTTGCCACCCTCTCCCACAAGGGGAGAAGGGAAGTGGAGCGCGTGGCTACCGTCTTACCGCACCACCCTTGCCGCCTCCAGCAGCCGCTCGGTCGCACTTGCCGTCGCCAGCACCGTGCCGTCCTCGGCCATCAGCTTGCCTTCGACGAAGGCGATGGTCTTGCCGAGCTGCGTCACCTGGGCCTCGCCGACGATCGGGCCGGGCTTTGCCGGCGACAGAAAATTCACGGTCATGCTGATGGTGGTGGTGTAGAGCCGGCCCTCGCTCATCACCAGCACGGCGGGGCCCATCGTGTCGTCGAGCATGGCCGAGAGCATGCCGCCCTGGATGAAGCCTGCTGGATTGCAGAACTCCGGCTTGCCCTCGAAGCCGAGCTTGATCCAGCCCTCCTGCGGGCGGGCATCGAGCAGGCGCCAGCCCAATAGCTCGGCGCAGGGCGGTCTTCGAAAGTTGTCCAGCGCAGTCTTGACCATGCGAACCTCCGTTGCCGCCGCTGGATAACGCAGGTCTGCTGCCAGCATGATGTCAGCAGAGTGGGCGCTAGAGATCCAATCCATGCGCGATGACCTTGCGCATGACGTTGGGCAGCGCTTCGCCGGCAAGTGTGGCGATCGGCACCCACCGCATGCCCTCGGGCGCGCGCGTGCGGGCTTCCACCTTCGCCGTATAGACCACCAGCTCCAGCGGAAAATGCGTGAAGACGTGGGTGACGACGCCCATCTTGCGCTGCCAGCGCGTCAGCCCCTTCAGCTCCGGCGCCTGCTGCTTCGCCGTCGTATCGTCCTGGCCGGCGAGCCAATCCGAGCACGGCACCTCGGTCATGCCGCCGAGCAGGCCCTTTTCCCGCCGGCTGCGGACGAGCAGTTCATCGCCCCGGGTGACGACGAAGGCGGCACCGCGCCGCAACGTTCCGCTCTTCTTCGGCGCCTTGCGCGGAAATGTTTCCTGCGTCCCCAGCGCTCGTGCGACGCAATCCTCGTTGAGCGGACACAGCGAGCAGGCCGGCTTCTTCGGCGTGCAGATCGAGGCACCCAGGTCCATCAGCGCCTGTGCGCTGTCGCCGGCGCGAGAGTCTGCGAGCAGCGTCGTTGCCAGTTGCTGGATCAGCGGCTTGGCCTGCGGCAGCTCCTCCTCGACCGCGAACAGGCGCGAGACCACCCGCTCGATATTGCCGTCGACCGGCATGGTGCGGCGGTCGAACGCGATCGCCGCAATTGCAGCTGCCGTGTACGGCCCGATTCCGGGCAGCGCACGCAGGCCCTCCTCGGTGTCGGGAAAGACGCCGCCATGCTCGCGCGTCACCGCGGCCGCACAGGCGTAGAGGTTGCGCGCGCGCGAATAGTAACCGAGCCCGGCCCACATCCGCAGCACGTCGTCGAGCGAAGCCCGGCCGAGCGCCGTG
Source organism: Bradyrhizobium sp. 154 (assembly GCF_023073875.1). Lineage (NCBI taxonomy): Bacteria > Pseudomonadati > Pseudomonadota > Alphaproteobacteria > Hyphomicrobiales > Nitrobacteraceae > Bradyrhizobium > Bradyrhizobium sp. 154. The sequence goes on along the minus strand of NZ_JADPKG010000044.1, from coordinate 179,808 downwards.
ACGTCCGGCCAGCGCGCCACGAATTTCTCGAAATAGGGCCCGACTGCCTTCACCGTGGTCTGCTGGAGCATGATCTCCGACAGCCAGACGCGGTAAGGGTCTGATGCCTCGCCGGGCGCCGCGCGCCAAGGCAGACGGCGGCGGTGGCGGTCATACCAGTGAAGGAGCGCCAAAGGACGAACCAGATGTTCCGGTTGGACTGGTTCCGATTTCGTCTTGCGGGCCGATTTGGGGGGCATGCTCGCACTGTAACGATGTGGGGCCGGTCTCTCCATGTCCTGCCCGCGCTTGTCGCGGGCATCCACGTCTTTCTTCCTTCGCGGCAAGGCGTGGCTGGCCGGAAGAAAGCCCGGCCATGACGGCAGCAGTTCCTCGCGCGACGGGCACAGTGCTATAAGGTCGCCATGTCCAAATTCCCGCCCAAACCCGGCCCCATCAGCGCAAAGCCGCTTTCGCTCTTGCTGAACGACGTCTTCGCCGAGGCGTATGCCAAGCAGGGCTTTGCGGCGCGCGAGCTGGTGACGCGGTGGGCGCAGATTGCGGGGCCGGAGATCGCGGCCCATGCCGAGCCGCTGAAGATGCAATGGCCGAGGCCGGTGGAGGGCCAGCCGCAGGAGCCGGCGACGCTGGTGCTGCGGGTCGAGGGGCCGATGGCGCTGGAGATCCAGCACACCGCCGACGTGATCCTGGAACGGGTCAACCGCTTCTTCGGCTGGAGCGCGGTCGGCAAGCTGGCGTTCCGTCAGGCCCCGCTGTCGCGCACCCGGCGGCCGGCTCGGCCGGGCCCGCCCGATCCCAAATCGGTGGCCAAGGTGGCGGAGAGCTTGGGCGACATCGAAGATGAACAGCTCAAGACGGCGCTGGCGCGGCTCGGAGCCGCCATCAAGCGAAATTGAGCCTCATTCCCTAGCTAATCTGGACCCCGACTTGTCGCTCGCCATTGCCTCAGTCGACGTTTCAAGCTAGCGACAGGCCGCCCGGGCGGGAACTCGATAGAGCCCTCGGGCGACACTTTGCCAATCCGGGAGCCGACCGTGATCATCACCCGCCGCGCCTTCACAACGATGCTGTCGCTGACCGGGCTTGCCGCGCTCGCCGGGTTCTCGCCGCTGCGGTTGGTGTCCGAGGCCATGGCCCAGTCCGCCGCTGATGTGGCGAAGCCCGTGTCGCTTCCCGACATGGCGCTCGGCCCGAACGATGCCGCGGTCACCATCATCGAATACGCCTCGATGACCTGCCCGCATTGCGCGGCCTTCAACGAGCAGGTGTTCCCCAAGATCAAGAAGGAATACATCGACACCGGCAAGGTGCGTTACATCTTCCGCGAGTTCCCACTCGACATCAAAGCCGCCGCAGGCTCGATGCTGTCGCGCTGCATCGCCAATGGCGACGCGCCGAAATATTTTGCGGTCACGGACATGCTGTTCCGCCAGCAGAACGACTGGATGGTGAAGAACACCACCGAGACCCTGACACGGATCGGCAAGCAGGCCGGCCTCACCCAGCAGCAGGTCGAGGCCTGCCTGAAGGACCAGGCGCTGCTCGACAAGATCGCCGCCGACCAGAAATACGCCAGCGACGTTCTGAAGGTGGATTCGACGCCGACGTTCTTCATCAACGGCGAGAAGATCAAGGGCGAGGCCTCATTCGAGGAGTTCGCCAAGAAGATCAATGCGCTGCTGAAGAGTTGATTCGCACGCCACAATTCTGATTCGCGCATCTAAAGCCGTATCATTCCTGGCATAAATCCCTTGGGAAAAGCGGCTTTCGCCGGTTGCCCTCGCGGCGCACCGCGGCCATTGTCCGCCGCACGAGCCGCCTCGCGCGACTCGCCCAGACAGCGACAATGCCTTCCATGGTATTGTCCCGGCAGGGGATTCGCGCCTGCCAACAGAGATGCGTGTTTATGAAAATCACCCGCCTGCGCCTTCACGGCTTCAAGTCCTTCGTTGAGCCCACGGACTTCGTTATCGAGCCCGGCCTGACCGGCGTGGTCGGCCCCAACGGCTGCGGCAAGTCGAATCTGGTCGAGGCGCTGCGCTGGGCGATGGGCGAGACATCATACAAGTCGCTGCGCGCCGCCGACATGGACGCCGTGATCTTCGCCGGCTCCGGCAACCGCCCGGCGCGCAACCACGCCGAAGTGACGATGACGATCGACAATGCCGACCGCACCGCGCCGGCGGCGATGAACGACAGCCAGCTTCTCGAAATCTCCCGGCGCATCGAGCGTGAGGCCGGCTCGGTCTATCGCATCAACGGCCGCGACGTGCGCGCTCGCGACGTGCAGATCCTATTCGCCGACGCCGCCACCGGTGCGCGCTCGCCGGCGCTCGTCCACCAGGGCAAGATCGGCGAAATCATCCAGGCCAAGCCCGAGCAGCGCCGCCGCGTGCTGGAAGACGCCGCCGGCGTCGCCGGTCTGCACGCCCGCCGTCACGAGGCCGAACTGCGGCTGAAGGCGGCCGAAACCAACCTCACCCGCGTCGAGGACGTGATCGGCCAGCTCTCCGGCCAGATGGAAGGCCTGAAGAAGCAGGCCCGCCAGGCGGTGCGCTACCGCGAGGTCGCGGCCAAGGTGCGCAAGGCCGAGGCCACGCTGTATCACCTGCGCTGGCTCGGCGCCCATGCCGACGTCAACGAGTCCGGGCAGACGCACGATCTCGCGGTCCGCGAGATGGCCGAGCGCACCCAGCACCAGGCCGAAGCCGCCCGCATCCAGGCCATCCGCGCCGCCGAGATGCCGGCGCTGCGCGATGCGGAAGCGCGCGCCGCGGCCGGGCTGCAGCGCCTCACCAATGCCCGCGAGCAGCTCGACCGTGAGGAAGAACGTGCCAAGGAGCGCGTCGCCGAGCTCGAACGCCGTCTCGCCCAGTTCGAGGGCGACATCTCGCGCGCCCAGCAGCAGACCATGGACGCCGACGTGGCGCTGCAGCGGCTCGACGCCGAAGACGCCGAGCTGAAGGAAGAGATCAAGTCGCGCGTCGAGAAGCGCTCCGGTGTCGACGAGCGCGTCGCGGAAGCCGAGGCGGTGCTGACCGAAACCGAGCAGCGCTTCGCCGAACTCACCACCGCGCTCGCCGACCTCACCGCCAAGCGCAACCAGTTAGAGGCCAACGTCCGCACCCATCGCGACAAGCTCGCCCGGCTCGACCAGGAGATCGCGAATGTCGCGGCGGAAGAGCAGAAGCTTGCGCAGGAGACCGGCGGCTTCGGCGATCTCGACGAGCTGACCGCTCTGGTCGAGATCGCAGAGCAGACGCTGGCCGCTTCGGAAGCCGCAGCGCAGGCAAGCGAAGCCGCGCATGTCGCCGCGCGCCAGACGCTGGAATCCTCGCGCTCGCCGCTGGTCGAAGCCGACAAGCGCGTGCAGCGGCTCGAGACCGAGGCGCGCACGATCTCCAAGATCGTCAACGGCGAGACCAAGAACCTGTGGCCGCCGATCATCGACGGCATCACCGTCGACAAGGGATTTGAAAAGGCGATCGGCGCCGCGCTCGGCGACGATCTCGACGCGCCGGTCGATCCCTCGGCGCCGATGCGCTGGACCAATGCCGGCGTCACCGACGGCGATCCGGAGCTGCCCGAAGGCGTCGTTCCGCTCGCCAACCACGTGCAGGCGCCGGCTGAGCTGGCCCGCCGCCTGGCGCAGATCGGCGTGGTGCCGCGCGAGCGCGGCGCCGAGCTGGTCTCGCAGCTCAAGACCGGCCAGCGGCTGGTCTCGCCCGAGGGCGATGTCTGGCGCTGGGACGGCTTTGTCGCCGCAGCTCATGCCCCGACGGGTGCCGCGCGGCGCCTCGCGGAGCGCGCCCGCCTTGTCGACATCGAGAACGAGCTGGAGCAGGCCCGCATCGACGCGCAGATCAAGCGCCAGGCGCTCGAGAATGCCGAGTCCGAGTTGCAGATGGCGGCCAGCACCGAAGGCGCCAGCCGCGAAGCCTGGCGTGCCGCGCAGCGCGAGCTCAACGTCGCGCGCGAGCGCCATGCCACCGCCGAGCGCGAGATCAGCCGCCATGCCGCGCGCAAGGCGACGCTGTCGGAAGCGCACAGCCGCCTCGCCGCCGACCGCGCCGAGGCCGAGGCCGCTTACGAATACGCCGAAGCCGGCATCGGCGAGCTGCCGTCGAGCGAGGACACCGAGACCCGTCTCGCCGCCGTCCGCAGCGACATCGAGGGGCATCGCCGCATGGCCGCCCAGGTCCGCGCCGAGGCGCAGGCACTGGCGCGCGAAGCCGAGCTCGCCGACCGCCGCGTGCAGGCGATCCTCGCCGAACGCACCGAGTGGCAGAACCGCAAGGAGAGCGCGGCCTCCCACATCGACACCATCCAGGCCCGCATCGCCGAACTGACGATCGAGCGCGGCGAGCTCGAAAACGCACCGGCATTGTTCGCCGAGAAGCGCAGCGCGCTAATCACCGAAATCGAATACGCCGAGAACGACCGCCGCATGGCTGCCGACGCGCTCGCCGCCGCCGAAACCGCAATGGCGGAGACCGACCGCGTCGCGAAGCTGACGTTAGAGGCGCTCTCCAGCGCCCGCGAGGCCACCGCGCGCGCCGAGGAGCGCATGGAAGGCGCGCGGCGCCGGCTCGAGGACATCGAGCGCGAGATCCGCGACATGCTCGAAGTCGAGCCGCAGGCCGTCGCCGGCCTCGCCGAGATCGAGCCCGGTGCCGAGCTGCCGCCGCTGCACGACATCGAGGAAGAGCTCGAAAAGATGCGCCGCGACCGCGAGCGCCTCGGCGCAGTCAACCTGCGCGCCGAGGAAGAGCTGCGCGAGGTCGAGACCCAGCACACCGGCCTCGTCACCGAGCGTGACGACCTGGTTGAGGCCATCAAGCGGCTGCGCCAGGGCATCCAGAGCCTCAACAAGGAGGCGCGCGAGCGGCTCCTGACCTCGTTCGAGGTCGTCAACAGCCACTTCAAGCGCCTGTTCGTCGAACTGTTCGGCGGCGGCGAGGCCGCACTGCATCTGATCGAGAGCGACGACCCGCTCGAAGCCGGTCTCGAAATCATCGCCAAGCCGCCGGGCAAGAAGCCGCAGACGCTGTCGCTGCTCTCGGGCGGTGAACAGGCGCTGACGGCGATGGCGCTGATCTTCGCGGTGTTCCTCACCAATCCCTCGCCGATCTGCGTGCTGGACGAAGTCGACGCGCCGCTCGACGACCACAATGTCGAGCGCTACTGCAACCTGTTGCACGAGATGACCGGCTCGACCGACACCCGCTTCATCATCATCACGCACAACCCGATCACGATGGCGCGCATGAACCGGCTGTTCGGCGTCACCATGGCCGAGCGTGGCGTCTCGCAGCTGGTGTCGGTGAGCCTGCAAGAGGCGGTGGATATTCTCGACCAGAACGTGGCGTGACGCGCGATCCCTCCATACCCATTGACGTCATCATCCGCGCAGGCGGATGATCCAGTACGCCGCGGCTTCTCGGTTTGACGGCACCTGTCTCGGAGTACTGGATGCCCCGCCTACGCGGGGCATGACCGCGGATGATAATCTCACCCACCCTCCCCGCTGAACTCAAGGCGGCCCTCGATGCCAGGCTCCAGGGCGTTTCGCGCACCGAGGCAGCACAGCGCTCGCAAAAGATATCCAACGCCTATCGCTCAGGCGGCGGCTCGGGCACGATCAAGTCGGAAGCCGATGCCCTTGCCTACGCGCTGGCGCGCATGCCGGCAACTTACGCGGCGGTGGCCGCAAGCCTGAATGCGCTGACCGCGATCGCACCGGCCCTCGCTCCGGAAAGCCTGCTCGACATCGGCGCAGGCCCGGGCACCGCGAGCTGGGCCGCCGCAGAGGCGTTTGCCTCGCTTCAGGATTTTACCCTGCTCGATGCCAACGCCACCCTAAGCCGGCTCGCGCTCGAACTGGCGCGCGACAGCTCGCGCCTGGCGGACTGCCGCTATCTGCCGGGCGACGCAGGCGCGAACCTCGCCGAGGTCTCGCAAGCCGATCTCGTCGTTGCGAGCTACGTCATCGGCGAGCTCAACGAAGGCGACCAGCGCAAGCTCGCGGCGGCCATGTGGACCAAAGCGCGGCACGCGCTGGTGGTGATCGAGCCCGGCACGCCCGCCGGCTACACGCGCATTCTCGCGCTGCGCCAGCAACTGATCGCGGCAGGCGCCTACGTCGCCGCACCCTGTCCGCACGACAAGCCGTGCCCGCTCATCGCGCCCGATTGGTGCCATTTCAGCCAGCGCCTGCCGCGCTCGCAGGCGCACCGCCAGATCAAGGGCGCCGAGGTGCCGTTCGAAGACGAGCGCTTCATCTACGTCGCGCTGACCCGCACGCCGCCTGCGCCGCGCGCCTCGCGCGTGCTGGCGCCACCGGACATCGGCAAGGCCGAGATCACGGCAAAGCTCTGCACCGAGACTGGGGTCGCGCTGACGAAAGTCCCACGACGCGACAAACCCGCCTATTCGCAGGCCCGGCGCTGGCGCTGGGGCGATGCGATCATGTCCGAAAGTTAACCTCGATCGCCCCTCTGGCCTTGAACTCGGATGGTTCCTCATCCGACCAAGCCTTACCTCCCCGCGCCGGGGCTCTCGCCCTGCGCCAATTTGGTCTAGGCTGCGCCCGCCTTCTTCCCCTCTCCAGGAGTTCTCCATGTCGACCGGCTGGATCGTTCTCGGCGTCATCGTCGTCCTCGTGCTGCTCGCCTTCAGCGCCTACAACCGCCTGGTGGCGCTGAGCCAGCGCGTCGGCCAGGCCTTTGCCGACATCGACGTGCAGCTCAAGCAACGGCACGACCTGATCCCGAACCTGGTCGAGACCGTGAAGGGCTACGCCTCGCACGAGCGCGGCACGCTCGACGACGTCATCAAGGCGCGCAATTCAGCGATGTCGGCGCAGGGACCGGCGCAGGTATCCGCGGCCGAGAACCAGCTCTCCGGCGCACTCGGCCGGCTGATCGCGCTGTCGGAGGCCTATCCCGACCTCAAGGCAAACGCAAATTTCCAGCAGCTCGCCAGCGAGCTCTCCGACCTCGAGAACAAGATCGCGGCGAGCCGACGCTTCTTCAACAACGCCGTCCAGGAATACAACACCGGCATCCAGCAGATGCCCGCCGCTTTGTTCGCCGGCATGTTCGGCTTCACCCGGAAGGAGTTCTTCGATCTCGGCGCCAGCCGCACCGAAGTCGAAATCGCGCCGCAAGTGAAGTTCTGATTGTCTAACATGTCCATTGCTTTTCTCCGTCATTCCGGGGCGTCGCAAAGCGACGAACTATGGTGCGCGGTTGCGCACCTGAGAATCTCGAGGTTCCGGGTTCACGCCTGCGGCGTGCCCCGGGACGACGGACTTTGACGAAGACGCATCATGGCGGCGTATGGTCTCTACACGCACATCGCCTCGAACAAGTTTCGTTCGATGCTGCTGCTCGCCGGCCTGTTCTTGCTGGTCTACGTGCTGGTCTATGCGGGCGCGCTGATTGCCGAGGTCGTCATCAACGGCAATGGCACGGTGGCCTACTATCTGAGCCGCGCCTTCGCCGACCTGCTCAAAGCCGCACCTTTCGCGACGATTGCGGCGATCGCCTGGATCGCGATCGCCTATTTCTTCCACCAGTCGATGATCGACGCCGTCATCGGCGGTCACGACGTCGACCGGCAGGAGCAGCCGCGGCTCTACAACCTGCTCGAAAACCTCTGCATCTCGCGCGGCATCACCATGCCGAAGCTGAAGATCATGGAGAGCCCGGCGCTAAACGCGTTCGCGACCGGCCTCAATCCGCGGCAATATTCAATCACCGTCACCACCGGTCTCCTCGATGCGCTGAACGACAAGGAGATCGAGGCAGTGCTGGGCCACGAGCTGACCCACATCAAGAACGGCGACGTGCAGCTCATGGTCGTTGCCGTCATCATCGCCGGCGTGGTCGGCTTCTTCGGGGAATTGTTCTTCCGCCTGTTCACGAATCTCAACTGGAGCTCCGGCTCGGGCGGCTCGTGGTCCTCGGGCTCCTCGTCGTCGTCGCGGTCGTCCTCGTCGTCGAGCGACAGCAAGAGCTCCGGCGGTGGCGCAATCATCGTCATCATCATTGCGATCGTGCTGCTCGTGGTGGCCTGGTTGCTGTCGCAGGTGGTCAAGCTCGCGCTGTCGCGGTCACGCGAATATCTCGCCGACGCCGGCTCGGTCGAGCTGACGAAAGACCCCGACGCGATGATCTCGGCGCTGCGCAAGATCGAGAATCGCGGCGAATTGCCCGGCGCGACCTCGGCCGTGATGGAGCTCTGCGTCGACAATCCGCGCGAGGGCTTTGCCGATCTGTTTGCAACCCACCCTTCGGTGCAGTCCCGGGTCGACGCGCTGGTCAAGTTTGCCGGGGGGCGCGACCCCGGTCCAATGCCGACGCTTACTGACGAGACGAAAGAGCCGGGGGCGCAAGCCGGCCAGCAGGATGCCCCACCGCCGCTGCGCCATGGCCCGTGGGATGATGCCGACAGATCGGGGAGCCCGCCGCCCGTGCCCGCAGCCAGTCCCTCCGGAACCGCAGGCAGCAACCCGGCGGGCAATCCCATGGGGAATTCTATGGGTCCTTGGGGCCGTCATTGAGCACCTGATTCCGGCCATGCGCGGCGAGTTTCTCCGCGATTGGGAAAAACCTCGGGATTTGCCGTAACTGGGGCCTCCGGAATTGAATTCTCCCTTGTTTCTGCCATGTTCGCGCCCAACAGCAGACTCGGGACATCGATTTGGGGCCCGGCCGATTGCGACCTCGCGATCGGGGGCGCGTTAGGGGACAGCAATGGCAAAGCCGGCAGTGGTTGTGGTGGGCGCAGACAAGGGCGGGGTCGGCAAGACCACGGTGTCGCGTACCTTGCTCGATTATTTTTCCGCCAACAACGTGCCGACGCGGGCGTTCGACACGGAGTCGCCGCGCGGAACCCTGAAGCGCTTCCACCCCGACATCACCGAGATCGTCGACATGACGACGACGTCGGATCAGATGAAGATTTTCGATACGCTCAACGCGGTGAGCCCGTCGGTGACCGTGATCGACGTCCGCGCCGGCCTGCTCTCGCCAGCGCTGGCTTCGCTCCGCGACATCGGCTTCCTCGACGCAGCCAAGGCCGGCCAGATTACCTTTGCCGTGTTCCACATCCTCGGGCCCTCGATCGCCTCGCTGGAGGAGATTGCGGAGACCGCGGGCTTCATGGGCGGCGCGAAATATTTCCTGGTGAAGAACTTCATCAACGACACCCAGTTCTTCCAGTGGGACCAGGCGACCTACAATTCCTACTTCCACCGCATCAAGGACGCGACTGAGCTGACCATCCCCAAGCTCAACGAAATGGCCTATGAGCAGGTCGAGGTCTCCTCCGTTCCGTTCCTGAAGTTCGTCGCCAACAAGGGCCTCAACGACGACGCCGCGAACTACTCGTTCGTGCTGCGCGGCTATGTCCGGCACTGGCTGGCAAATGTCTGGAGCGAGTTCGACCGGATCCGGCTGACCGACATCGTCGGTTCGAAATCCGCCACCCGCAACAGCGAAAAATAGTTGCGCAAGCGAGGCTGATACGGCTGGATTGGGCGGCGAGTTCGCTCAGATAATAGTTCGTGATGCCCGCGACACCCGTCTACATCATATGCTCGCCCCGCCCGCAGGTCGGTAAGACCCTGCTGGCGCGGCTGCTCGCCGAATTCTTGCTGCTCAAGAACGGTAACGTCGCGGCCTTTGACGTCAACCTGAAGGAGCCGTCGCTGCTCGATTACTTGCCTGCTGTCACCGAGACCGCGGACGTGATCGACACCTACGGCAAGATGCAGCTGATGGACCGCGTCATCGTCGATGACGGCCTTGCCAAGGTGATCGACCTCGGCTTCCACGCCTTCGACGAGTTCTTCAAAATGACCGAGGAGATCGGCCTGCTTAAGGAGGCGGCCCGCCGCCACGTCGCGCCTCAGATCCTGTTCGTCGCCGATACCGACCGCGCCTCGGCGCGGGGCCATGAGATGCTGCGCGGGCAAATCCCGCGCGTGAACCTGATCACGGTGGACAACGAATATATCGTGCGCGGCGAGCTGCCGCCCGCGATGGCCGGCGGCCGGCTGTTCCGACTGCCGGCGCTGCCGGGCTTCCTCAAGACCTATATCGACCGGCTGAACTTCTCCTTCACCGGCTATTTGCGCCAGGAAAAGGACGCCTCGACCGAGCTGCACCAGTGGACCCGGCGGAATTACATTGCGTTCCGCGAACTCGAACTCAGCTTGATCCTGCAGCGGTCGTAGCCTGGAATCACCAAGCCTAATATTGCTCAATGTCCCTCGAACGTCATCAGCGTGCGCACCGGCACGTCCATGGCGCGCAGCTTGGCAGCGCCGCCGAGCTCGGGCAGGTCGATAATGAAGCAGGCGGCGACGACATTGGCGCCGATCTGGCGCAACAGCTTCACCGCGCCTTCCGCGGTGCCGCCGGTGGCAATGAGGTCGTCGACCAGGATCACGCGCTCGCCGGGCTGGATCGCGTCGACATGCATTTCCATCTCGTCGATGCCATATTCGAGGGAGTAAGCGATGCGCACGGTGGTGTGCGGCAGCTTGCCCTTTTTCCGGATCGGCACGAATCCGGCCGAGAGCTGATGCGCCACTGCGCCGCCGATGATGAAGCCGCGCGCCTCCATGCCGGCAACCTTGTCGATCTTGTTGCCGGCCCAGGGATTGACGAGCTCGTCGACCGCGCGGCGGAACGCGCGCGCGTCCGCGAGCAGCGTGGTGATGTCGCGGAACATGATTCCTGGCTTCGGATAGTCCGGGATGGTGCGGACGCTGGCCTTCAGATCGTGGTCAAAGGTCATCGGTGTCTCACATCTCAGTTGTCATTCCGAGGCGCGCAAAGCGCGAACCCGGAATCTCGAGATTCCGGGTTCGGCTCTTCGAGCCGCCCCGGAATGACGAATATGAAATATCCTGCACTCAATTCGCTCCCGCATCCAGCCGGAACGCATTCTCGACAATTCGCAAACCCACCTCCCCACCGAGCGACATCAGCGATTCCGGGTGGAATTGCACGCCGGCGACCGGCAGGGTCTTATGCTCGAGCGCCATGGCGACGCCGTCCTCAGTGCTGGCGGTCACGCTCAGAACTTCGGGCATGCTGTCGCGCTCGACAAATAGCGAGTGATAGCGGCCAATGACGATCTCGTTCGGCAGATTGCGCATCAGCCGCCCGCCGCGCACCTGCACCCGCGAGGGCCGGCCGTGGGCGGGATGGGTGAGCTGCCCGAGCTCGCCGCCAAAATATTCGCCGATCGCCTGCACGCCAAGGCAGACGCCGAACACCGGCAGCTTCTTCTCCAGCGCCGCATCGATGGTCGTCTTGATTGCGAAATCCTCCGGCCTGCCGGGGCCCGGCGACAGAACCAGCAAGTCCCACCTCTTCTGCTTGAGCATGTCGAGCGCATGCACATAGCGGACCACGGTGACGCTGGCGCCGACCTGTCGGAAATAGTCGGCGAGCATGTGCACGAAGCTGTCGTCGTGATCGATCAGCAGCACCTGCTTGCCCGAGCCGGTTGCATCGGGCGCGAAGGTCGAGAGCGGCTTCGGCGGATCGCCGCGCAGCGCCTGGAACAGCGCGGCGGCCTTGACCTGGCACTCGCGATCTTCGGCGGCGGGATCGGAATCGAACAGGCAGGTCGCGCCGACGCGCACCTCGGCGAGGCCATCCTTCATGCGGATGGTGCGGATGGTGAGGCCGGTGTTGATGCTGCCGTCGAAATTTACCGCGCCGATCGCGCCGGCATACCAGCGCCGCGGCGAGCGTTCGTGATCTTCTACGAACTGCATCGCCCAGAGCTTTGGCGCGCCGGTCACGGTCACCGCCCAGGCGTGGGTGAGGAAGGCATCGAGAGCGTCGAAGCCGGGACGCAGCATGCCCTCAACGTGGTCGACGGTGTGGAACAGCTTTGAGTAGGTCTCGATCTGCCGCCGCGCCAGCACCTTGATCGTGCCGGGCACGCAGACGCGCGCCTTGTCGTTGCGGTCGACGTCGGTGCACATGTTGAGCTCGAACTCGTCCTTCTCCGAGTTCAGGAGCTGGCGGATCTGCTCGGCGTCGCCGATCGCATCGAGCCCGCGCGCGATCGTGCCTGATATCGGGCAGGTCTCGACGCGGCGTCCGTCCGAGCGCACGAACATCTCCGGCGAGGCCGACACCAGGAATTCGCCCTCGCCGAGATTCATCAGCGCGCCGTAAGGCGACGGGTTGATGACGCAGAGGCGCTGGAACACTTCGGCCGGCGAGCGGTCGCAGGGCTCAGCGAAGAGCTGCCCCGGCACCGCCTCGAACAGATCGCCACGGGCGAAGGCTGCGCGCGCCGTCTCGACCGTGGCCTGATATTCGCCGGGGGCGTGATCGGCAAATCCTTGCCGCGGCGTCTTCAGATACGGGTTGTCGGCGGTCTCGCGCGGCAGGCCTTCGGTAGACTTGCCCTTCCAGGCGAAATTGTAAGTGAGCACCACGCCGCGGCCGGTGGCGCGGTCATAAGCCAGCAGGCGATCGGGCACGTAGAGCACGATGTCGCGCTGGTCGCTTTCGCGCGGCCGCTTCTGCACGAGGTCCTCGATCTGGAACACGAGGTCGTAGGCGAACGCGCCGAACAGGCCGAGCAGCCCGTCGTCATTGGCGGAGAAGGCCGCGACGAGATCGCGCACCAGCGACATCACGCTGGCACGCCGGGTACGTTGGTCCTCCTCGACCGGGGCGTCGCCACGGATGATGTGGCCGGCAAGGCGCGTCGCCGTCTTCTCCGAGATCACCACGCAGGGCTCGCGCAGGACCTCAGCGAGGAAGGCGATCAGCACCTGGCCGCGGCCGTTCAGCGCCTCCAGCTTGAAATTGACACCGACGGTCTCGAGCTTCAGCGGCGGGTCGGAGAAGCCGAGATCGAAGCTCTCGTAGCGGCCAGGCACGGTCGTGCCCGAGGACAGCACCACGCCGCGGCGACGGTCGAGCAGGCTGACGAGATCGTCGAGCCGGCTCGCGCCGCCGGTGAACTGCTCGGTCATGCGCGTGATCGCAAGACCTGCACGGGTCACGTAGTCACTTCTGGGCGGGAGGGCAAAGACTGTCCTGTTCATGTGGTCCTCTTACGAGACTTGCCGAGGGAACGCCACACAGGACAAACGATCAGGCCGCCGCACTGCGTGGGCGACCTCAGACGATTTAGGAAAGGAAAATCGCACCGGCCACCTCGTTAGGAGGTGCGCCACCAGAGACGGGCTGCGCGGACGGCGGTGCTCATGGGGTCGATACTCACCATGGCGCGGGGGCGCCGTCAAGGGCGGTCACGTGGTGGCCGCCTGATGGTCAGCGCTGTGGGATACGGGGCGCTCCGACTTCGACCTCCGCCGTCATCCTGCCGAAGGGCCGGGATCGATAGCCACATGAATTGGTTTGACGAAGACTAGTGGTTACAAGCTCGCGCCATAACCCCTCCTGGGGTTATGCGTCCCGGCCTTCGCCGGGACATCGAAAATGTGGCGCGACTGATGGCGCTCCACCTACCCCAGATGTTTTCGGAAAAACTCCGTCGCCCTGCCCCAGGCGAGCTCGGCGGCTTCGCGGTCGTGCACGGCCTGGCGCTGCTCGTTGACGAAGGCGTGCTCGGCGTCATAGCGGAACAGCTCCAGCGACTTGCCGGCAGCCTTCATGGCCTTCTCGAATCCATTGACCAGCTCCGGCGTGCACCAATCGTCCTTGTTGGCGAAGTGGGCCTGGAGCGGGATCTTGACGTCGGCGGGCTTGGCCGCCTGCTCCGGCGGGATGCCGTAGAACACGACGCCGGCCGCGAGCTCCGGGATCTTGGTCGCGCCGATGATGGTGACGGCGCCGCCGAGGCAGAAGCCTGTTAGCCCGACCTTGGCGCCGTTGCGCGACAGATATTGCGTGGCGCCGCGCACCGTCTGCGTGGTGGCGTCCATGAAGTCGAGCGAGTTCATCTCGTTGTTGGCGCTGTCCGTGTCGTGATAGGGCACCACCTTGCCCTTGTAGAGATCGGGCGCCAGCGCATCGAAGCCGGCGAGCGCGAAGCGGTCGCACAGGCCCTTGATCTGGTCCGACAGGCCCCACCATTCCTGGATCACGACCACGCCCGGCGCGTTGCCGCGCGCGGCATTGGCGAGATAGCCGGAGGCGTCCTTGCCGTCCGGGCGCTTGAAGGTGATGGTGGTTCCCATGGTGTCCTCCGACGCGTTTTCTGAGGGAGCGATTGGCGGTATTTTGGCCGCTGAGAGCGCGCGGCGCAATCCACACTCGCGTCATTCCAGGACGCGCGTAGCGCGAGCCCTTGACCATCCAAAAAAAGCCCCCTCGCGGGGGGCTTCTTCTCCCGTTTCGGCTCGCGCCGCTCAGTGCGAGTCGGCCCAGACCTTTTTCTTGGTGAAGTACATCAGGATCGCGAAGATGATCAGGAACACGAACACCTGGAAACCGAGGCGCTTGCGCGCTTCCATGTGCGGCTCGGCGGTCCACATCAGGAACGTGGTGACGTCCTTGGCATATTGCGCCACGGTGGTCGGCGAGCCGTCGTCATAGGAGACCTGGCCATCGCTGAGCGGCTTCGGCATCTTGATGGCGTGGCCGGGGAAGTACTTGTTGTAATAGGAGCCTTCCGGGAGGGTGACGCCCTCGGGGGCCTTGTCCTCGAAGCCCTGAAGCACGGCCGCGACATAATCCGGACCCTGCTCCTGGTACTGGGTGAAGAAGTCAACGATGAACCAGGGGAAGCCGCGCTTGTAAGAACGCGCCTTGGTGATCAGGGACAGGTCCGGGGGCGCCGCGCCGCCATTCGCGGCACGCGCCGCCTGCTCGTTCGGGAATGGCGAGGGGAAATAGTCCGCCGGCCGGCCCGCACGCTCGAACATGTCACCGGCATCGTTCGGGCCATCCTTGACCTTGTACTCGGAAGCAAACGCCGAGGCCTGCGCCACCGAATAGCCGGGCCCACCGGGCTCGGCGAGGTTGCGGAAGGCGACGTAGGACAGGCCGTGGCAGCTGGCGCAGACCTCCTTATAGACCTTCAGGCCGCGCTGGAGCGCGCCGCGGTCGAACTTACCGAAGGGGCCCGAGAACGACCATTTGATTGACGGCGGCTGGTCGCCACCCTCGGACGCTTTCGCGCTGTCGATCGAGCCCGCGAACAACGAACCGGCGAGCGCCAGCATTATCGCGGTCGACACCATCGGGGTCGACCTGCTCCCGGTTTTGGCCAACACCGCATCCGAGATCGAATTCGGTACCGGTCGCGGCTTTTCGATGCGCGCGAGCAGCGGCAGCACGATCAGGAAGTAGGCGAAGTAGCAGAACGTCAGGACCCGGCCGGCAACGACGTAAATGCCCTCCGGCGGCTGCGCGCCGAGATAGCCGAGCAGGATACAGACCGCAACGAAGATCCAGAAGAACTGCTTGGCCAGCGGACGGTACTTCGATGACTTCGTCCTGGCGCTATCGAGCCAGGGCAGGAAGCACAGGATGATGATCGCCCCGAACATCGCGATGACCCCCGCGAGCTTGTTCGGTATCGAGCGCAGGATCGCGTAGAACGGCAGGTAATACCATTCCGGCACGATGTGCGGCGGCGTCACGCCCGGGTTCGCCGGGATGTAGTTGTCGGCATCGCCGAGATAGTTCGGCATGTAGAAGATGAACCAGGCGTAGAGCAGCATGAAGCAGGTGACGCCGAACATGTCCTTGATGGTCGCGTGCGGCGTGAACGGCACCGTGTCCTTTTCCGTCTTCGGCTCGACGCCGTCGGGGTTGTTCTGTCCGGCGACGTGCAGCGCCCAGACGTGGAGCACGACGACGCCCGCGATCAGGAACGGCAGCAGATAGTGCAGCGAGAAGAAGCGGTTCAGCGTCGGGTTGCCGACCGAATAGCCGCCCCATAACAGCGTCACAATGCTCTCGCCGACATAGGGAATGGCAGAGAACAGATTGGTGATGACGGTGGCGCCCCAGAAGCTCATCTGGCCCCAAGGCAGCACGTAGCCCATGAAGCCCGTGGCCATCATCAGCAGATAGATGATGACGCCGAGGATCCACAGCACCTCGCGCGGCTCCTTGTACGACCCGTAGTAAAGGCCGCGGAACATGTGGACGTAGACGGCGACAAAGAACATCGAGGCGCCGACCGCGTGCATGTTGCGCAGCAGCCAGCCGTAATTGACGTCACGGACGATCAGCTCGACCGACTTGAAGGCGAGATCGGCATACGGCGTGTAGTGCATCGCCAGGATCACACCGGTGAGGATTTGCATCCCCAGCATGAAGGAGAGGATGGCGCCGAAGGTCCACCAATAGTTCAGGTTGCGCGGGGTGGGATAGGCGACGAAGGAGGAATGGATGAGACCAAAGATCGGCAGACGCCGCTCGATCCATTGCAGGGCCGGATTGCTCGGCTGGTAGTCGGATGGTCCGCTCATGATGCGATCCTGAGGAAATAGTACGACGAGACGGCACGAAGCTTCGGACGTCGGTCCGAGGCTCAGCCGATCTGGATTTTGGTGTCGGAAACGAACTGGTACGGCGGCACCGGCAGGTTCGCGGGCGCGGGCCCCTGGCGGATGCGGCCGGACGAATCGTACTGCGACCCATGGCAGGGGCAGAAGAAGCCGTCGTAGCTGCCTTCATGAGCGATCGGGATGCAACCGAGATGGGTGCAGATGCCGATCACGACCAGCCACTGCTCGTGGCCGGACTTGACCCGGGCCTCGTCGCTCTGCGGATCGGGCAGGCTCGCCACGTTGACGGCGCGCGCTTCGTCGATCTGCTTCTTGGTGCGGTGGCTGATGTAGATCGGTTTGCCGCGCCAGAACACCTTGATGTCTTGGCCTTCGGCGATCGGGCTGAGATCGACCTCGATTGGCGCACCGGCGGCGATGGTCGAGGCATCCGGATTCATTTGCGAGATGAAGGGCCAGAGCGCGGCCGCGCCCCCTACTGCTGCGGCGGCCCCCGTTGCAACGAATAAGAAATCACGGCGTGTCGGATGGTCCGCCGAAGACGCTGTCGTCACGATTCCAACCCTTTCTTCTTATGCGGCCGGTGGAACCGCTCCGGGGGGCGCCCATGAGGTCCCCGGAAAGGCTGCCGGCGCCCGCGGCCCCCCCGCGGCGGCAGAACTTTGCGTGCTCGCACCTAAACAGGTGAAACAGCAGTCCAGAATCGTTCTATTGGCACCCTTGCCGGGCGAGCGCAAGCCCGCTATCGGCGCGGGAGCGTGCAATGCACGAATTCCCGGACGAGCGATGTTTTATTGAGACATTTCCGGCCGCAACCAGCCCCGCACAGCCCATGCAGATAGCTCTTTTCCAGCCCGACATTCCCCAGAACACCGGCACGATTCTCAGGCTCTGCGCCTGTCTGAACGTGGCCGCGCATATCATCGAGCCGGCTGGGTTCCCCGCTTCCGATCGGACGTTCCGCCGGGCGGGAATGGACTACCTCGACCATGTCAGCATCGTCAGGCACGATTCCTGGGCGAGGTTCGAGGACTGGCGTGCGGCACAAGGCTGTCGCCTGCTGCTGTTCACCACCAAAGGTGCGACCGACTACCGTGATTTTCGTTACCAGACGTCGGACATCCTGCTATTCGGGCGCGAGAGCGCCGGCGTCACCGACGCGGTGCTCGAGGCCGCGGATGCGCGGCTGGTGATTCCGATCAAGGCCGGCCTGCGGTCGCTCAATGTGGCCATGAGTGCGGCGATGGCCGCCGGCGAGGCGCTGCGTCAGCTCCGGACCCCTGAAGGCCCAAACGATTGAGGAGAGAGACTTGAGTTACGCGGTCAAGGAAATCTTCCTGACCCTGCAAGGCGAAGGCGCCCATGCCGGGCGCGCCTCCGTGTTCTGCCGCTTTGCCGGTTGCAACCTCTGGAGCGGCCGCGAGGCGGATCGCAACGAGGCGACCTGCAAATTTTGCGACACGGATTTCGTCGGCACCGACGGCACGCTCGGCGGCCGCTATGGCTCGGCCGCGGAACTCGCCGACACCATCGCCGCGCAATGGATCGCATCGGCCGACAACCGCTACGTGGTGCTGACCGGCGGCGAGCCGCTGCTCCAGGTCGATGCCGCGCTGGTCGACGCGCTGCACGCCCGCGGCTTCGAGATCGGCGTCGAGACCAACGGCACGATTGCAGCCCCCGAGGGGCTGGACTGGATCTGCGTCAGCCCCAAGGGCGGCAGCGAGCTCGTTTTGCGGCGCGGCCATGAGCTGAAGCTGGTCTATCCGCAGGTGCTCGCCCCGCCCGAGACCTTCGAGGGCCTCGCCTTCGAGCGCTTCTCGCTCCAACCGATGGACGGACCCGAGGTCGCCGAGAACACCGCACGCGCGATCGACTATTGCCTGCGCCATCCGCAATGGCGGCTCAGCGTGCAGACGCATAAGTCGCTCGGCATCAGATAGGTTTGGTAGACGGACAGATGCAAAGCTCACCCGCGTCAGCATCCACGGCGACAATTGCAACGAGAGCCGCACCTGTTTGGCGTCCGCAAGGGCTGACGAAATGACCGCGATAATGGATCCGACCCTGATCGAAGACCGCAAGGCCCGCGCGCGCGCGTGGTTCGAAGCCTTGCGCGACGACATCTGCGCGAGCTTCGAACAGCTGGAAGAGGACGTCCCGCCAAGCCTCTATCCGGGCGAAGCCGGCCGTTTCAAGCGCACCCCCTGGCAGCGCACCGATCATTCCGGCGCGGCCGGAGGTGGCGGCGTGATGTCGATGATGCATGGCCGTCTGTTCGAGAAGATCGGCGTGCATTGCTCGACGGTGCATGGCGAATTCGCCCCTGAATTTCGTGCTCAAATCCCCGGCGCCGCGGAGGATCCAAAATTCTGGGCCTCCGGCATCTCGCTGATCGCGCATCTGCGCAATCCGCACGTGCCCGCCGTGCACATGAACACGCGCTTCGTCGTCACCACCAAAGCCTGGTTTGGCGGCGGCGCGGACCTGACGCCGGTGCTGGAGCGCCGGCGCACGCAGGACGATGCCGACAGCATCGCCTTTCACGCCGCGATGAAACAGGCCTGCAACCAGCACAGCAGCGTCGCCGATTACGACAAGTACAAGAAGTGGTGCGACGAATATTTCTACCTGCCCCACCGGAAGGAGGCGCGCGGCATCGGCGGCATCTTCTACGACTGGCACGACAGCGGCGACTGGGACGCCGACCTCGCCTTTACCCAGGATGTCGGCCGCGCCTTCCTGCAGATCTATCCCGAACTGATCCGGCGCAATTTCGCGACAGCCTGGACCGCTGCGGATCGCGAGGAGCAATTGATCCGGCGCGGTCGCTATGTCGAGTTCAACCTGCTCTACGACCGCGGCACCATTTTCGGGCTCAAGACCGGCGGCAACGTGGATTCGATCCTTTCGTCGCTGCCGCCGGAAGTGAAATGGCCATGAAGCTTGCAATGCCGCCGCTCCCTCGCGCCATGCTGATCGACATGGACGACACCATCCTGTCGGCCTATGGCCGGCCTGAGATCGCCTGGAATACGATCACGGCCGAGTTCGCCGAAGAACTCGCGCCGCTGCCGCCGCCGCTGGTGGCGACCGCGGTGCTGACGTTCGCGCGAAACTTCTGGGCCAACGCGGAAGCCGCATGGCGGCTGAAGCTTGCCGAGGCCCGCCACCTCACGGTCAAGGGCGGCTTTGCCGCGCTCGCGGCCGCCGGCCATCGCGCCCTGCCCGATGACCTCGCCATTCGCCTCGCCGACCGTTTCACCGCCTATCGCGAGGAGGAGATGTTCGTCTTTCCCGGTGCGCATGCGGCGATCGACCAGTTGAAGGCGCTCGGCATCAAGCTCGCGCTGGTGACCAACGGCGCCGCCGACACCCAGCGCGCCAAGGTCGAGCGCTTCGAGCTCGCGCACCGCTTCCACCACATCCAGATCGAGGGCGAGCACGGCTTCGGCAAGCCCGAGGAGCGCGCCTATCTGCATGCGATGGAGGCGCTCGGCGTCACCGCGAAGGACACCTGGATGATCGGCGACAATCTGGAATGGGAAGTCGTGACGCCGCAGCGCCTCGGCATCTATTCGATCTGGATCGACGTGCATGGCGACGGCCTGCCCGAAGGCTCGATCGTCCGACCCGACCGCATCATCCGTTCGCTGACCGAGCTCCTGCCGGAGTAACCAAAGGCGAAAACAAAAATATCGAAAAACAACCCCATGCACAGTAGGCGCTGCTGCGAATTCAAGGACTTACGGCAAACGCAAACTCAACTTTCGATTTTTACGAAATCCTTTTGACACGCCGGGCAAAACAGGGGCATGATGGCATCGTCGCGGCCTTTGCGATGAAGGGCCCCTAGCCAGCGGCCCCGGCATCTGAGCGTTTCTGCACGGCACGCGCGGTCTCATCCGCCGTTTTCCGGATGTCATGACAAATTGCTAGCCTCGCGTCCGGGTCGATCAACTCGAAAGGACAATCCATGGAATTGAAGGCCGGCGATGTCGTGATGCTGAAATCCGGCGGTCAGCCGCTAACGGTTGCGGAGGTGAAGGAGAACGACGTGCTCTGCCTCTGGATGGGCATGGAAGGCGATCTGTTCCGCGAGACGCTGCCGCTGGCCACGCTCGTGCAGGTGGAAGAGGAAGAGAACGGCGAAGACGACGAGGATGAAGACGAGGACGACGAGGAATAAGCACACCTAAGAGCGCGCGCTGGTCAGATGCGAGTGCTCGTCGTTGGCCTCGCGCTTTTGGATAGGACTTCGACCAATTTCTCGACAAGCTCCGAATGGAGGAAGATTGGAGAGGCCGGGGGCCTATGCATTCCCAATTTCGAGCAACAAAGCGTGCCGCAATCGGCCGACGTTTAAATCGCAGCGCCCGTTAAAGGCGCGCTCGATATTTAAATTTTGTTTCCAATTCGTTTGGAGCTGATCAAACCGAAACCATCGCCAGCGTGGTCCCCCGGACTGGCACGATGGACTTATAAGCATGCGGCAGTGCTCGCTATTCTAACTTGCCATCCTAAGGTTATACAATTAAACTGCAAAAAATATATTGCATTTAAAAGATGCGGGCGGCGAGATGCCGAGCCTGTTTAATGAAGGAGGGCTGATCATGGCCATTAAAAAGAATGTCGTTTTGAGAGGCGCGGCAGCTCCGACAGAGGTGACGGTTCCAACCTTCTCCTTCGGCCCCAACGATTCCCTCGCACAGTTGATCGTCGACGCGTGGGTCGAAGACGATTTCCGAAATTCGTTGCTGGAACGGGAGGCGGACAACACTACCGTGACAGCCGCCGCCGCGAACCGAGCCAAAGTCGCACTCGCGGCGCGAGGTATCTATCTGAACCGCGCGGTCATCATCACGGAAGAAGAGCACGATAGTCACTACACGATGCAAAACCCTGATGAAGTCGTTTTTGTGCTGCCGAACAAAAGCCGCGTGACCCCTCGACCCGGCCAGTCACTTCTGGAAACGGCTCGCTTGCTGATGTCTTGTACACCCAACGGTATCTAGCGCTGTTACCGTTCGGTTCGAGGGGCGGCGCGCTCCGTCTCCAGCTTGAAGCTGTCCGAAGTGGCAACGGCAGACAGACGGTCCTGCTGAGCACTGCAGGTTGGGAGGTTTCTAATGACGCGGTTGAGGACGGAGTGGGTCAACGTCACGGGTGATATTTCAATCATTGCTCGCGACTCCGGACAGGTTTGGTTCCACACGACGGGTGGGACGAAAGGGAATGTAGATCCATTCGCGATGCCGATGATGGGCATGGGTACGGCGGGCAGCACGATCGGGCTGCTCGACGGCGCGATCAATCTCGGATTTGCCGCGATTGAAAAACGCCTCGCGCGTCCGGAGCAGACGCTCACCGGCTATGTAGTGGCCCTGGTCGGCGCCTATCACACCTCTGTCGATACGCCTCGAAATCTGCGGCGCGCCGCCAGCCGCTTCGAGGAGCTGGGCAGGCCCGAGGTCGCTGCCTACCTTGAAGAACGTGCACGCGAGGAGTCTGGTCACGATCGCCTCGCGCTCAAGGACCTGCGCGCGCTCGGTTTACCAGCCGAGCGACTCGTCACCAATTTCATCCCGCAGGGGATCAAGCCGCTCTGCAAGCGCTTTGATGACCTTTGCTCGCAGGACTACCCGATCGGCTGTATAGGGTACTCCTACTGCCTGGAGCGCATCGCCGCGCTCAAGCAGGAGGCGGACGTCGAGAAGGTCCAGGCGCTGTGTCCGGACGGCGTCGATGCGACCCGCTTCCTCAGAAGCCACAGCTCTCTCGGGAGTGAGGCCACACACGTCAAAGATACCATCGAGTTCGTCGCGTCCCTTCCTGCGAATGACCGTATCGCAGTCGTTCAGGAGACGTATGAATCGGCCCTGATCCTGGCGGAAGGCTATAATCACGAACTCCATAAATCCGAAGCCGAAATGGTCGACGAGCTTCGACAGGCGATCGGAGAAGCGCTCCCATACGGTCTCAGTTCAGGGCCTTCAGAAGACGAAGATTGCAGCGCTCGCCCCGCGGCTTGAGCGGAACAGCGCGACATCATCGCGGTTTTGCTGGGCCTGAGCGCGCAACCACGCACTGTTCCGGCGCCTCCGTGGTGAGATAGAATAAGGGGTCCTACGGCGGTTAAGAGGAGGACCTCTTCGATGACGAGGACAAACACCGACTTAGCCGAGTGGCTGGCCAGACACGGTCTAGGCGAGTACGCCCAAGCCTTCGCGGAAAACAACATCGAGTATTCCGTCCTTCCGGACCTGACGGAAAATGATCTCAAGCAAATTGGAGTTTCGTCCTTAGGCCACCGCAAGAAGCTGCTTAGGGCGATTGAAGCCTTGACCGCTTCAGGCCAGCTCGGCGGCGCAACGCTTGTGGGTTCAAGAGTGGCTGCGGCGTCGCCCTCCGTTGCGCAGCATCGCGAACCTGAATTCCGTCAGATCACGGTGCTGTTCAGCGACCTTGTGGCTTCTACACAGCTCTCGGAGAAGCTGGACCCTGAGGATCTCCAAAAACTCATCGACGCATACCGTGAGGAATGCAGCACCGCGATCGGGCGGTATGGCGGTGAGGTGGCCCGCTATTTCGGCGATGGCGTCATGGCATTTTTCGGCTGGCCCTCCGCTCACGAGGATGACGCCATTCGTGCTGTTCACGCCGCACTGGAGATCGCGTCCGGGGTCCCGAAGATTTCAGGTCCGGTTCCTCTGTCTTGTCGAGTGGGTGTTTGCTCTGGACCGGTTGTTGTCGGTGACATTGGAGACAGCGGCAGGTGGTCGATGGACGCGGTGGGGGAGACGCCGAACATTGCGGCGCGCCTGCAGGCCCTTGCCGCTCCAGATACGGTACTCATCTCAGAGACAACGAGGCGTCTCATATCGGCGGCTTTTGATTTTCAGGACCTGGGGATCCAGGAACTCAAGGGTGTGACTCAGCCCGTTCATTTGTATCGCGTGCTGGCGGCTAAATACACGGTCAGCCGCTTCGAGGCTGCGCATGCGGGCTCTCTAACTCCGCTCATTGGACGCTCAAGCGAACTGAGCCTGCTGCTCGACAGGTGGCAGAAGGTCAAGGAGGGTGATGGCCAAGTCATACTCCTCTCGGGCATCCCGGGAGTCGGAAAGTCGAGGCTGCTCCACGAGTTGAAATCGCATATTCAGCAGGAACCGCATATTTTGCTGCATCATCAGTGCTCGCCCTACCACAATCAGAGCGCGTTCTTCCCCGTCATCGAGCAGATCCAACATTTGGCCCAAATAACAGCGCGCGAGCCTGATGCAGACAAGCTCGCCAAGCTCAGGGCTTACCTTCCCGATAATTCCACCGGGCCGGTCCTGCTGGTCGCCAGACTGCTATCCATCCCCGTGCATGATCACCTCCAACTATCCGGCCTGACCCCGCAGCAAATAAAGAACAGAACCATAAGCACGCTTGTCGATATGCTGTTGGCGTTCTCCGTCCAAGGGCCGACGCTCTGCATCTTTGAGGATGCACACTGGCTCGATCCGTCGACGGTTGAGCTGCTTGACTTGATTATCAGCCGGATCGGCCACGCCCGCGTGCTGCTTGTCGTGTCCTGCCGGCCGGAGTTCCGCCCTGCGTGGATCACTCATGCGAATATCTCCGTGCACTCGCTGACTCGACTATCGCAGGCGGAAGTGAAGGCGATGATTCGAGGTCTGTTGAGGGGCGGGAGAATGCCTCAACCGCTGCTGGACCAGATTATCGAAAAAGCCGATGGCGTCCCGCTGTACATCGAGGAACTGACAAACAGTATGTTGAGCGCACCTGTACTCGGTCGAGGTGCGTCCGAGCGGACGGCACAAGCTGCATTGCTCAGGGTTCCGGACACGCTGAGTGACGCATTGATGGAGCGGCTCGACCGCGTTGCGCCAAGTCGCAAACTTGCAATGATTGCGGCGGTGATTGGGCGCGAGTTCTCCTATGATCTCTTGTCGGCTGTATCGCAACTCGACGAAGATAAAATGCTGACAGCACTCTCGCTGCTCGAACAGGCTGACATCGTATATCGAGTCGACATTTCGCCTTCCCTCCGGTTCGCGTTCAAACATGTGTTGCTGCGCGATGCGATCTACGATTCCCTGCTCAGGAGCAAAAAACAGCAGATCCACGCCGAGATCGCCACAGTCCTGGAGCATCAGTTTCCGGAGCTTGCGGAAAATCAGACCGAAGTCCTGGCGTATCATCATCAGGAAGCAGGCAATCACAGTGCAGCTATCCGTTATTGGTTCAAATCCGGGCAGCGCGCACTCGCGCACTCCGCCAACATCGAAGCGATTGCCAGTTTTCGAAGTGCGCTTGAGCTTCTGAAAACGCTGCCCGAAACCCCCGAGCGGACCAAACAAGAGACCGAGGTTCAATTGGCGCTGGGGATACCGCTTATCGCCGTCAAAGGATATGCCTCCACGGAAACACGCGAAGCGTTTTCCAGAGCCCGCGCATTATGCCTGCGTCTCGGCGACATCCCTGAATATTTCCAGGCCCTGTTTGGGTTGTGGGGACACTCATGGATGGGTGGAAGGAATGATGAGGCCCTCAGCATGGCCGATGAGTTTCTGTTGCGGTCACGAGACTTGTCTGACCCCGTGCTGGCGATGGTGGCTCACAGAGTGATGGGCAGCACGTTGTTGACCATCGGGGACTTCCAATCCTCAGCGAACCATTTCGAAGAGACGATCAGGCTCTCGATCAGCGAAGGAAGACAGCCTCTTCATCAGCTTTACGTGGTGGAGCCTCAAGCGGCTTCACTGCTGCTTCAGTCCTGGGACTTGTGGTTTCTCGGCTATCCCGATCGAGCCCTTTCGCGCGTATCAGAAGCGCTCGCCCTGGCTCAGGATCTTGCTCACCCGTACACAGTGGCATTTGCTCATTACATGACCTCTGTCGTGCACCTGCTGCGCGGGGACGCCGCTCGCGCTCTCGAAAACGCACAGAGCAGCTTTGAAATGTCACAAGAACAGCGGTTTTCGCTGTACGCGATTTTATCGAGAATTTCTCGAGGCCGGGCTGTCGGCGAGCTTGGCCGGATCGAGGAGGCCCGATCCGACATCGCACTGGGAATCGATGAAGCGCGGCAAAACGGTGTCGGTTTCATGCTGCCAATGATGAATAGCTGGCTGGCAGAGATTGACGCCAAGGTCGGCGAGAATGAACGCGCACTATCATTGATCGAGGGGCTTCTGGCCGGCGTAGGTGATGTGACAGGCAGGGCATGGGAGTCGGAATTGCACCGGCAAAAAGCCCAAATTCTCCTATCGCTCGTCCCATCGAAAGTCGGCGACGCCGAGTCTCATCTTAGGAGATCCATTGAAGTGGCGCGTGGTCAAAGCGCCAAATCCTTGGAGTTGCGCGCCGCCACAAGCCTCGCAGAACTCTGGCGGAGGCAAGGAAGGATTGATGAGGCGCGCACGCTGCTAGAACCGATCTGCGATTGGTTTGACGAAGGAACCGAAACGGCCGACCTCAAGCGTGCGCGCGATTGTCGGCGTGCACTGCATTGATCCCGCCGCTCACAGCGCGTTGCGGTGGTCGAGTGCATCCGCTCTATGCGAACCCTATTGCAATTGCGCCTCCGCCAGCAAACGCATTGCCCTGGATTCGCAACAAAGATGCCCGCCCCCCGCGCGCCAAACCTCCGATATCTCTAGGAGTCAAACAGGAAAGTGACAGCCGACAGGACCCTTTTCCGGCGACCCGCTCTGAGCGGACATAATGACGCTGGTACGGCAGGTTAGCTCGGCCAAGAGCCGCCCTCGCCAAATGCAGTTTGTCCCTTCCCGGCTCCGGGAGCATGCCCGAGACGTATCAGCATCGATATTCTGGTGTTAGATTTCCTGCTCCTACCGAATAGGAGGACGACATGCCCGATAGCGTCTACAAGGTCATTGAACTGGTCGGTACCAGCACCGACTCCTGGGAGAAGGCGGCCGCCAATGCGGTCGAGCAAGCTGCAAAATCTCTCCGAGATCTTCGCATTGCAGAGGTCGTCAAGCTCGACATGCAACTGGATGACAAGGGAAAAGTCGAGGCTTATCGCGCCAAGCTCAACGTATCGTTCAAGTTCGAGGGCTCCTGAGCCTCAGCACCTCGCCCCCACTCGCGGGGCGAGGATGGCTCATTGGAAAAGGCGCGTCGCCCAGTCCGCCCAACCGGACGCTGTGGCCCGTCCCGGAAGTCGGCCCTAGTCCGACCGGGGCCGATATGCTTTGATGCGAGGGGGCGTGTAGCGCGTGGTGGCCCCATGTACATGGTCATTCGCAAGTACACCAAGGTTCGCTCGGTGGCGGACGCCGCTCGTCGCGCCAAGAGCGGCGTAGGTGAGATCCTCAGGCAATCGCACGGATTCAGATCTTACCATGTGCTGGATGCGGGCGACGGCGTTGGTATCGCCGTGATGATATTTGACGACCGGGAGAGCGCCAACGCAGCGAACGCCAAGATACTGGCGTTTGTGCAGGCGAGTCTGCATGATCTCGATCTTGGGGTTCCCGAAGTCACCACCGGCGAGGTCTTGGTGAACATCGAGTCTGATGGGTCTTCGGGCATAAAGTAGCGGCAAACATCACCAGTTGCGTGGCGGATGCCGCCCCCTGCTCTGGTCATTGACCTGGTGTCACCCTCGGGCTTGCAACGATCGCACCCTGAACATCCGTGTGCCGCCCGTCAGGAATATTCGACTGCGCGTGCTTTTCGAGGAGCAGCAACGACATGAAGCAACACACCTCCGAAGCATTTTCCACCACAGCGATCGGCTGGACACCGCTGATGCTTATGGGCATCGCGATGCCGCCCCGGGATCCCGACGAGGAGGATGAGGAGGACGAAGACGACGATGAAGAAGATGACGCTGACGAACCAGCAGTCGTGCGCGAGCCGGACGATGACTAGACTAGCCTGCATCTGGCAGTCGGCGCTATAGTATCTCCCATGGGCTGGGATGCGAAAGACATAGCGCTGCTCAAAAGGCTCTGGTCCGCAGGACAGAGCGCGGCGCAGATTGCGCGCCGTCTCGGGTGCAGCCGTAACGCAGTCTGCGGCATGCTAACCCGTCTGAGCCTGAAGCGCGGCCGCAAGCCGCCTACGGCACGGCCCAAGATAAGGCCGCCCCCGAAACTGAGGCCGACATCATCGGCAGCCTGCGCCCGTCCAGTCGCACAGAAGGTGTCGTCGAGTACGGCAAAGAGGCCGCAGCCCAAGGAACTCAGCAAGCAGCAGCTTTACGCCATTCTGGCTGAGGCGGTCAGAAACACCGGCTAAGAACTCACATGAATGTCGATGCGCTCCTGTCAGTGCCTGGCGCAGTTCGACGGGTTCGGCTGTCGTGTACCCTCCCAAGGCTCATGTGCTTCGGGTCAGAAATCTCGGTTTGAGATCACAACAGTAAGGTCGTATCTGGCTCCGGTAGTAGGTCTGCGCTGAGCTATCGACCTATTCAGCTGTGGACGCAGAAGCGGTCACCGCGCAGCGGGTTATTCGGGCAAGCCCGCTTTCCGAAGCCCCTCTCGCCAACGCACAGTCTACCGGCGCGCTTGTTTCAGCCCTGTTACGAACCAGGATCGTACTTGGCGCTTCTCGGCTCACGGCGGAGAAGGCCGGAAGACGCCATACGCATCGCACGCACCGCCTGCCCCTCGGAGCGACCAGGGCTAGGTTTTTACAACCGATATGAGCCGTGGTTCGGTTGGTGATCGAGCTGCGACACGATGTTCTAAGGTAGGAACGCCCCCGTGGCGGCCGAGTTAAGAGGGCAAAACCACCTATCAAGGAGGCAAAGTCATGGCCCGCGCAACAGCTCATCCGGATCATCACTGCATCTCAAGCGAGGACATTCAAGGAACCGAGGTTTATGGAGCAGATGGGACGAATATCGGTGAGATTGATCACCTCATCATCGACAAGGTGTCAGGCCGAGTGGCTTATGCAGTCATGAGCTTCGGCGGATTTGTTGGCTTGGGTCATAGCCACTACCCCATTCCCTGGAGTGCTCTGACCTATGACACGTCGCTTGGCGGTTTTCGAACCAACATCACAGAGCAACAGCTGAGGGACGCGCCTGAGTTCAGCGATGATTCCTTGCAGGATCGAGACTGGGAAACACGAACCCACCGGTATTATGGGACACCCACCTACTGGGAAGGACGAGGTGGCCTGTAACGCCAGGCGGCGCATCAGAACATTTCCAACCGTGAGTGCCGGCTGAATTGATCGGCGGGCGCTCATGGGGTGACGGCGGATTTGATCCCGCCGACTGAAGCTGGTGCTAGGCGGTGCTCTCCGCAAAGGGCCTCAATCGAGGCCCTCTTGCCGTGGGGCTTATCGATGAGGTTAGCTGCGAGAGATCGTTCAACAAAGTTCAGCCGCTTCCAGTGTTCATTGGCGGCCCTGCGCCCAAAGAATGCCAGCCGCAGCATCGGCGAGCGGGCGTAATCGCCGAGGATGCTGCTCACTGGCTCAGTCGAGGCGAAACCACCGATAGCCATAGCCATCAAGCTCGATAAGAGTGGCGTCGGCGGTAAGGTTGGATCGTAAATTCGGTTACCGAATATATCGGTCAGCTTCCGTCCCTTCGGAATATCCCAGATCTCCGTGCTGCAGCTCGTCTGTGATAAATTGTGCAGCACCAGCACGAATTTGCCTTGCCAAACGAAATGTTGGATCAAGACAGCGGGACAGTTGCTTTCGGGTACGGTGCATTCACCCCAGCCGATCTCCGGGCACGACTGGCGCATTTCGACCAGACGCCGCAACCAATTGAACAGCGAATCCGGGTCGCGTTGCTGGGCAATCGCATTCACGTTGGCTGGTGCGTATTGGCCCTCGCGGATCACATGATGAAGCAAACGATTCCCCGGCCGCGTGGAGAATCCGGCGTTTTCGTCGTCCGTCCATTGCATGCACGTACGGACAGGCCATCGCTCAGGAAGCGTCAGATCGTCGCCCATTCCCAGTTCGTCGCCGTAGTAAATGACCGGTGTACCAGGAAGACTGAACAGCAGGCTGAATGCCAGCTCGATGCGGCGGCGATCGTTTCCGAACATGCAGGCGAGCCGCCGCCGAATTCCCCGTCCGTAAAGCTGCATTTTGCGGGTTGGAGCGAATGCAGCATAAACTTCGTCACGCTCTTCAGAAGTTAAACGGCCGAGGTCCAGCTCATCATGATTGCGTAGAAATTGAGCCCAGTGTGCGAATTCGGGGCAGCTGGCTCATGCAGCGCCGCAGCGGTTCGGCACTTTCCCGTGCAAGTGCAAGGAACAAGTGCTGGTTCAGTAGGAACGCAAATAGCATGTGGATCCGCGATCCATCGCCAAAATAATGCTGAAGCTCCGTGGGAGCTACATTTGCTTCCGCCAGCAACACCGCATCACCTTTGCGCCAGGACAGGAAATTGCGGAGCTCGGCGAAAAACTCATACCGACGCTTCGCCGGACGATCTGGACGTATTTCCTCCACGACGAACGGTGCAGCGTCTATTCGGAATCCCGAAACACCGAGTTCAAGCCAGAAGCCGAAGATCCTGAAGATTTCTTCGCGGACGGCAGCGCAGGCTATGTTGAGGTCAGGTTGATGTTGGTAAAACCGGTGATAATACCACGAGCGCGCGCAGAGGTCGTAAGTCCAGACGCTGAGTTGAAACCCGGGAAATACGACGCCTTCTGTGCTATTTTCGGGTTCGCTGGTTGACCAGACGTAATATTCCCGAAACGGCGACGACGGGTCGGCGCGAGCCTGCTGAAACCATGGGTGCCTGTCCGAAGTGTGATTGATGGGAAGATCGACTATCAGCCGCAATCCGCGCAGTCGGGCCTGATGACTGAATTCGACGAAATCGCCCAACGTTCCGAGTGCCGGCGCGATGTTGTAGTAATCCGTGACATCGTAGCCGTGGTCTAGTCCGGGACTGGGATAAAATGGAAGCAACCACAGGCAATTTACGCCGAGTTGAGCGATATGATCGAGCTGCTCGGTTAGTCCCTTGAAATCGCCGATCCCGTCTCCGTTGCCGTTCTTGTAGGTGGCTACGTTGAGGCTGTAGATCACGGCGTTCTTGTACCAGAGGTCGAGCAAGCGCCGACTTCCTTTGCTGGTGAGCGAGCGAACGGCTTGCAGGTAACCACCAGTGTGGACAGTCGTTCCGGGAATTAGTGGCAATGGGACGCAATGGGACCTGGGCGGGCGTGCGCGTTTAGGTCGCGTCCAATTTGACCGAAAGCATTGCAGGGCGTCCTTTAGGACGCCACAAGTCGTTGCGCGCGTCCCTGACCGCAACCCACCAGCGTCGGCCGAGCACAGCAATTGTGGCGACACCAAAGGAGCGAGTATCCGAAGGCCAGAGCAGGTCCGGGAAGATAGGCTACTCTCCAGAGGCACGAGCTCCACGCCGTGGCGCGACGAACCTTATCGGAAGGCGCCAATGTCTCGGTTGGGCCATAAGCCGCCGATGATGGCCAAGCGGGGCGACTTTCGGTTTGGGCTCGGAAGCCGACTTTTGTGAGTACACGCTCGGAGGAAGTTCGATCCCCGGTCCATGCACCAATCCCCGGTGAGCGGCGTCATCTACGCGACGAGCTGCCTTGCAGCGGCAGAGATCATCACCAGTCCGCCCGTGATCACCGCCACGTCGAGGATCGCGGTGTGGATGTGGATCGGCATCCGCTCGACGAAGGCTTTTGCGAGGAACGCACCGGGAATCGCAATCGCGCCGACCAGCAGCGCAAAGGCGAGCACCTGCGCGGTCACCGCGCCGGCAAGGCCGAACACCGAGATCTTGATCAGGCCGGTGCCGAGCGAGATCATCGCATCGGTAGCGATCACCGCGGCGCCTTCGAGGCCTGCGGCCACCAGCAGCGAGAGCAGGATCACGCCGGAGCCCGAGGTGCCGCCGACCAGCACGCCGTAGCCGACCGAACCGGCCGCAAGGCCGGTATCGCCGATCCTGAGCTCGCGACGGCGCAGCACGCGGCGCAGCGGTACGCTCAGGATCAGCATGGTGCCGATCACGAGCGCCGCGCCCGCATTGGTCAGACGCGTGTAACCGTAGGCGCCGAGCGCGGTCGTCAGCGCCGCGCAGGCGAGCACGTCCATCGCTCGACGTTCGGTCTCCCTCAAACAGCCGAAATGGCAACGCCGCGCGCGTTGGGCAGTTTAGGGCCACAACAGACCTCAGCCAAGAGAGCTTGCCACTGGGCTTTGTTGTCCGCAGATGGAGGCTTTGCTGCCTACGTGGTAGAGTTGCCTATGGTTCGCAAAAAGCAGCAAGCCCCGTTGGCATTTAAGAACACATCCAAGCTTGGGGACTGGCTTGAGAAGCACCATGGCACTGCGACCGAACTCTGGGTGCGGATCTTCAAATCAGACACGGGCGTGCCGTCTGTGACGTGGAACGATTGCGTTATTGAGTCCATCCGCGTCGGTTGGATCGATGGCCAGATGAAACCTTTCGACGACACGTCGTACTTGCAACGACTTACCCCGAGGAAGGTGAATTCCAATTGGTCGGCCAAGAACTGCCGTCACGCAACAACCCTGATCGCTGAAGGGCGGATGCTTCCCGCTGGATTGGCTCAGGTCGAAGCGGCCAAGTCGGATGGACGATGGGACACCGCATACGCGGGCTCAGCGGACATGACTATCCCGCAAGACTTTCTTGACGCCTTGGAGGACATGCCTGCGGCGAAAGCGTTCTTCGCGACGCTCGATCGCAGAAATCTCTATTCAATCTACTATCGCCTTCATACAGCGAGGAAGCCCGAGACGCGCGCCAGACGGATCGCGCAAATTGTTGCGAAACTGGATCGTGGCGATAAGTTTCACTGACCCATGCAGCCTCTCCGAGAGAGTAAGCCATAGCGGGCAGATGATCGGCTGCACTGTGCCGCTTGTGAAGCAAAACCGGCCGTCGCTCCACCATTTCGATCCGGCATCACCCCGACTCATGCACCGCATCAATTAACAGCCGGGTCAGCGGCGGCAAGCGGACCGGCAGACATGGTGAGGACCGGCCCTTACCGAAGAATTGAGAAGATCGTGCCGCCTATTTCCGATTAAACACCTCCGTACACCACGCCTGCTGATCTTCGGGCTTGCCCACAAAAGCACACTCAAATGGGCCGCCGGTTATTCCGGAAAGTTTTCCAGTTCCCTTGACGGTGTTCTCGCCTTTTGCCTTACCGTCAGTAACCGTGATGGTAAACGGCCCCTTTAGTTGGTCATCGCCGGTGCCCCAAGTGAGTTCGCCCTCACCCTTACCGGTCTCTTGTGTAAGACTATACGTCCCAGAAGCAGGTGCCATGTGCAGAGGACCGCTGCCAGCGTCGTTGAAGGTGATCCCCCACAGGGTCCCGTAGGCAAATCCTTTGTCTACGCGTTCTTGGATCAATTTCCACCCGCTGTGGACTTTGATCGTGCCCGCGTCCTCAGCCCATGCCGGCAGTACCAAACCGGCGGCGAACAGCGACGCAAAAAGGATTTTACGCATCTTGGAGTCTCCTCTTTGGGTTCGTGTGTCGAGGGATGATCCCGCCAAGTGAAGTCCAGTTCGCGTTCGTGGGGGGAGCTAACCATTATGAGGTACCAAGACGCGCAGGCGGTAAGCTTGCCCCGCGAGGTCTGAACAGGGTTAAAAGCTGCGGTCAGCACGTTCATCGCTCGATGTTCGGTCTCCCTCGATCAGCCGACATGGCAACGGCTCGCGCGTTGGGCAGCTTAGGGCCAGGAAGAGATGGCTCTGGCACGTTGGTGCGGCAGATAACCAAACGCCCGCGGCATTCGTTTTCAACTCAGAAGGCAGCTCCGGCCAGCAAAAAAACGCCGCCAAGCGCGACCATCACGAGTCCGGGCCAGTTCGATTTGACGCCGAAGCCGCTACCGGGCCTTTCAGGCTCCAGCGTGTCACGCCCGGAGCGAAGCCATTTCCCACCGCTGAATCGGCCTCGCCAGATGGGCTGAAATGCCATTTGGAGTACGCCGCCGAAAACAAGGAGCACACCAAGCCATATGAGAGTCATGCTCATCTCCTCTACCCGCGAACGCCGCTAGATTGCTGCGCCGAGAACCGTGGCCCATCCAGCGTCTGCCGGTGCTCTCGGAATCAGACCGACTCTGAAAGCCGCCGGACGCACCGGCGTGCCGCACCTAGGCCGAGGAACGCACTCACCGAAGCTCAGGCTACGTCTAGGCGTCCTGCTTAGTCCTCATCCGGCTCGCGCACGACCGGCGGTTCGTCGGTTTGGTTCTCGTCCTCGTCTTGCTCTTCCTCCTCTTCCTCCTCTTCCTCCTCATCCTCTTCGTCGTCATCGGGATCCCGGGGCGGCATCGTGTCGGGCATGATCGCGAAGACATGCCGGTCGATCTTAGCTGGAACCAGCTCGGGGGGTGGGGTCATGTTGTTGCTCCTCAGATGTGACCCTTGAGCACTCTACCCCTTTTTGGCGGGGCAGACACGAAATTGGCGGCCAGCGCGCCGGTTATCTCTATCAGACGCGCTAGTCCTCGCATTCGAGGTGATCCGCGGTCCAGGCGCGGCAATTGGGCCGGGGTCATCTACGCGACGAGCTGCCTTGCAGCGGCAGAGATCATCACCAGTCCGCCGCTGATCACCGCGACGTCCAAGATCGCGGTGTGGATGTACACCGGCATCCGCTCGACGAAGGCTTTTGCGAGGAACGCACCGGGGATCGCAATCGCGCCAATCAGCAGCGCAAGCGCGAGCACCTGCGCGGTCACCGCGCCGGCAAGGCCGAACACCGAGATCTTGATCAGGCCGGTGCCGAGCGAGATCATCGCATCGGTCGCGATCACGGCTCCGCCTTCGAGGCCGGCGGCCATCAGCAGCGACAGCAGGATCACGCCGGAGCCCGAGGTGCCGCCGACCAGCACGCCGTAACCGATGGAGCCGGCGGCAAGGCCGGTGTCGCCGATCCTGACCTCGCGGCGGCGCAGCACGCGGCGCAGCGGCACGCTCAGCATAAGCATGGTGCCGATCACGAGCGCCGCGCCCGCATTGGTCAGGCGCGTGTAACCGTAGGCGCCGAGCGCGGTTGTCAGCGCCGCGCAGGCGAGCACGATCAGAGCGCGGCGGCGGTCGGCATAGCGCAAGTAAGCTATCGCGCGGCTGAGATTGGTGAAGATCGCGGAGATCGCGATGATCGGCACCACCGGCTCAGCGCCGACCATCGGCACCAGCACCAGCGGCATCAAAGCGCCGGTGCCGTAGCCGGCAAGACCACCGATGATCGAAGCCAACAACGCCATCGTTGCTACCAGCAGGAGCTGGTAAATCGGGATGTCGGCGAAGCCTGAAACGATGGTCACGTTCTCTCGTCGCGGCGGACGCGGGCGGCAGCTTGATCGGCGATGGCAGCGAGCGCGGCTTGCTCTAGTGGAAAATCCGCCGCAAGCCAAGCGTCCTCGGCGAGCGTCAAGACATGTCCGAGCGCAGGTCCTTCCGCCATGCCGCGCGCGATGAAATCGGCCGCCTTCAACGGAAATTTCGGCGCAGTCCAGCGCTGCGGCAGCTCGGCGAGCGCGCGCCAGCGCGACGATCCGACGTCGCCACCGGCCCGGGCCCAGGCCAGCAACACGCGTTCCTGATAGCGCTCTGCGCCGAGCCGGTAGAGCAGCCGCCGCGCCTTCGGCTCGTTCTTGGCGGCCAAGCGCCACCAGCGATGCCCCATCGAATCCAGCGCCTTGGTCTCGCTATTGGAGAGCCGCAGGCGCGCGGCGATGCGCTTGGCATCTTCGGTCACCGCGACCGTCAGCGCGGCCAGGCGCCGCGTGCTGCTTGCGGTGAGGCCGAGCTCGCGCTCGATTGCGATCATCGCCGACAGCGGCCCCGTATAGACCACGCCTCCGGTCAGCGCCTGCAGCAATCCGCCCTCCGCCATGGCCAGCACGGCCGCGGATGCACCGCCGGCGACCAGCAGCTTCAGCATCTCCATGCGCACCCGCTCGGCCGAGAGGTTCGCAAGGCCCGCGCGTGCCCGGATACAGGCGAGATAGCCGTCGCGGTCTGGCTCGCCGGCGCCGAAGGCAGCGTGGATGCGGAAAAAACGCAGGATGCGCAAATAGTCCTCGGCGATGCGCTGGCCGGGATCGCCGATGAAGCGCACGCGGCGCGCTCTGGCATCCGCAATCCCGCCGACATAGTCGTGCACGACGCCGCCCGCATCGACGGACAGGCCGTTCATGGTGAAGTCGCGCCGCTCGGCATCCTTCACCCAGTCGCGGCCGAACGCGACCTTGGCCTTGCGGCCGAAAGTTTCGGTGTCCTCGCGCAGCGTCGTCACTTCATAGGGATGCCCGTCGATGACGAGCGTGACGGTGCCGTGGTCGATCCCGGTCGGCACGCTCTTGATGCCGGCGGCCTTGGCACGCCGCATCACTTCGTCCGGCAACGCGGTAGTCGCGATGTCGATGTCACCGGGTGAGAGACCGAGCAGCGCGTTGCGCACCGCGCCGCCGACCACCCGCGCCTCCTCGCCATTCGCGCCCAGCAATCGCAGGACGCGCCCGGTCCCGCCTGCGGTCAGCCAGGGCGCATTGGCGAGTAACGGCTCCGCGCTCATCGTCCAGCCCTTATTTTTCCGTGCCCGGCACGAATTTGCCGTTCTCGATATGCGCGGGAACGTAGGTCGAGTCCGGTCCGGCGCCGGAGAAATGTGCAAGGCCGACCAGCCCCGCGATCACCAGCGCGATCGCCACCAGGGCAAGGCGCGCAACGATGGTGACCGGCCAGGACGATCGCGCGAACAGGCCGGATCGGGTGGCGGCCAGGAACAGCGCATAGATGGCAAAGGGAATAAGGAAGATTCCGATCTCGGTCAGAACCGTCCGGATCATGACGAATAGATCCGCTCATACAGCACACGCAGCATTCCCGCCGTCGCACCCCAGATGTAGCGTTCCGCGAATGGCATCGCGTAATAGGAACGCTCCATGCCGCGGAATTCCTTGCTGTGCACCTGATGGTTCACCGGGTTCATCAGGAAGGATAGCGGCACTTCGAATGCGTCATCAACCTCTGAATGATTGATCGTGAGCTCGAAGCCCGGCCGCACCCTGGCCACTGTCGGCAGGATGCGGAAGCCGAACGCGGTCCCGTAGAGGTCGAGATAGCCGATCGGCTCGACGAAGTCGCGCGACAGCCCAATCTCCTCCTCGGCCTCGCGCAGCGCCGCATCGAGCGGCGAGGAGTCGGTCGCGTCGATCTTGCCGCCAGGAAAGGCGATCTGGCCGGCATGGTCGTTCAGATGCGCCGAGCGCTGCGTCAGCAGGATGGTCGGCTCGGGATGGTCGACCACTGCGATCAGGACCGCCGCCGGCCGTACCGGCTGCTCGCGCGCGATGATCTCGAGCATCCTGTCGGTGCCGGGATCGCCCGAGGCGGGAATGATGTTCGGATCATAGAGACCGGGCGGGACGTCGAAATCAAGCTTGGCCCTGGAGCGGGCGAAGAAATCCGCCGCGCTGAGCGCGACCGGATCGTTCTGCAGGATAGGTTTGTTCAAAGCGCGGCCCTCACCTGCTCAGCGTCGGCCATGGCGAAGAATTCGCCGGCCGACTCGACGCCGAACATCGGCTGGCCATCGACCATCCGCTCCTCGCCCATGTCAACCAGATCGTAATAGAGCGCGCGGGTGACCTTGGCCCAGAGATCGGCGCGGACGTGCAAGTATGGCGTCAGCCCGCCGTCCCTCGCCTGCTCGAAACGCAGCCGGTGCGCGGCGTCGCAGGTCACCCAGTCGTCGACATTGGTGCGGAAGCGCAGCACGCGATGGCCACCCTCGCGCTCCTTGAGCATCTCGACCGCCATGAACGGCGCGTCGTCGACGCGAATGCCGACCTTCTCCACCGGCGTGACCAAAAAATGCTTGTCGCCCTCGCGCTTGAGAATGGTCGAGAACAGGCGGACCAGCGCGTGACGCCCGATTGGCGTCCCCATGTAGAACCAAGTACCATCAGAGCCGATTCGGATATCGAGATCGCCGCAAAACGGCGGATTCCACAGATGCACCGGAGGCAGCCCCTTCGTGGCACCTTCGGCATTGGCAGCACTTTTGGCGGCGGCAGTCAGCCCTTCAAGGCCGCGATCGGCACTCTGCCCTTGGTTCGCCATGGTTTGCCCTGACTTTGTCCTTGGCACGATTGGTGCAGGTCTACGTTGTTTTCGGGTGTGCGGTTCCACTCCGGATTAATCCGATGTGCGAGGTCGCCACTTCGTGATGCCGTACATAACCCGAAGCCGATAAGGTGGGGATAGGTTAATTCAACGAATACATGGCCTTCCTGCAAGTCTAGCATAGGCCCATGATCCGGCGTGATGACCTGACGCGATGTGCCGAGGTGACGACGCAGGCAAGCCGCGTGACAGGCTGAAGGAGCGAGCGAATGGCGGAAAGTGTCGAGAAACTCGAAGACGGAATCGTCCGTTCGGCCGAGCAGGTATCTAGCCAGATTCGCGCGGCGAAGGAGGCGATCGCGTCGGTCATCTTCGGCCAGGATCGCGTGATCGAGAACACGCTGGTTACGATCCTCTCCGGCGGTCATGCGCTGCTGATCGGCGTGCCCGGTCTCGCCAAGACCAAGCTGGTCGAGACGCTCGGCGTCACGCTGGGCCTGGACGCCAAGCGCATCCAGTTCACGCCCGATTTGATGCCGTCGGACATTCTCGGCGCCGAGGTGTTAGATGAGAGCACCGCGGGCAAGCGGGCCTTCCGCTTTATTGCGGGTCCGGTGTTCGCGCAGCTGCTGATGGCCGACGAGATCAACCGCGCCAGCCCGCGCACGCAGTCGGCGCTGCTGCAGGCGATGCAGGAGCAGCACATCACGGTTGCGGGTGCGCGCCATGACCTGCCCAAGCCCTTCCACGTGCTCGCCACGCAAAACCCGCTGGAGCAGGAAGGCACCTATCCGCTGCCCGAGGCGCAGCTCGACCGCTTCCTGATGGAGATCGACGTCGACTATCCCGATCGCGATGCCGAGCGCCGCATCCTGTTCGAGACCACCGGCGCCGAGGAGACGCTGGCCAGGGGCTC
This sequence comes from Bradyrhizobium sp. 154, assembly GCF_023073875.1. Taxonomy (NCBI): domain Bacteria; kingdom Pseudomonadati; phylum Pseudomonadota; class Alphaproteobacteria; order Hyphomicrobiales; family Nitrobacteraceae; genus Bradyrhizobium; species Bradyrhizobium sp. 154. The sequence goes on along the minus strand of NZ_JADPKG010000044.1, from coordinate 141,279 downwards.
GATGAGCGCCGATGCGCTGATCGTCGCGCAGCGGCTGATCCGGCGCCTGCCGGTCGGCGATTCTGTGGTGGAGGCGATCCTGTCGCTGGTGCGTTCGGCCCGTCCGGGCGTGGAGAGCGGCGAAGCCGGCAAGTTCATCGCCTGGGGCCCCGGCCCGCGCGCCAGCCAATCGCTGATGCTGGCCGTGCGCGCGCGTGCGCTGATCGACGGCCGTCTCGCGCCTTCGATCGATGACGTGCTCGACCTCGCCGAGCCCGTGCTGAAGCACCGCATGGCGCTGACCTTCCAGGCGCGCGCCGAAGGCCGCACGATTCCGGACGTGATCCGGCAATTGAAGACACGGATTGGTTGATGGCGGCAGAGAACGGGCACACAGCGAGGGAGATCATCGCGATCCGACGTGCCGATGGCGAAAGCCGTACGCTCGCCGCTTCGCTGCCGCGCCTGGTGCTCGAGGCCCGCCGTATCGCCGCCAACGTCATCCACGGCCTGCACGGCCGACGGCGTGCCGGCTCCGGCGAAAGCTTCTGGCAATACCGCCGCTTCGTCTCGGGCGAGCCGTCGCAGAACGTCGACTGGCGCCGCTCGGCGCGTGACGACCATCTTTACGTCCGCGAGCAGGAATGGGAAGCCGCGCACACGGTTTGGATCTGGCCCGACCGCTCGCCCTCGATGGCCTTCGCGTCGAAGACCGCGCGCGAGTCCAAGCTCGAACGCACGCTGATCGTCGCCTTCGCCCTGGCCGAGCTGCTCGTCTCCGGCGGCGAACGCGTCGGCATTCCCGGACTGATGGCGCCGACCGCGAGCCGCAGCGTGATCGACAAGATGGCGCAAGCGATGCTGCATGACGACGCCGAACGCCTCAGCCTGCCGCCGTCCTTCGTGCCGTCGGCGCTCGCCGAGACGATCGTGCTGTCGGATTTCTGGTCTCCGATCTCCGAGATCAGGACGACGCTCACAGGGCTGTCCGGCTCCGGCGCGCATGGCACCCTGGTGCAGATCGTCGATCCCGCCGAAGAGTCGTTTCCGTACTCCGGCCGCGTCGAGTTCGTCGAGCCGGAAGGCTTCGGCGTGATCACCGCCGGCCGCGCCGAGAGCTGGGCACAGGATTACACCGCGCGGCTCGCGCTGCACCGCGACCAGATCCGCGCCGAGACCAACAAGCTCGACTGGCTGTTCACCACGCACGCGACCGACCGCTCGGCCGCCGAACTGCTGCTGTTCCTGCATGCCGGCATGCAGGTGAGCAAGTCGGGCGCCCGCATCGCGACGATCAAGGCGGGGCCGGCCGCATGATAGGATTGCCGCTCGCCTTCACCGAACCGCTGCTCCTGATCGGCCTCGTCAGCCTGCCCGTGCTGTGGTGGCTGCTGCGGGTGATGCCGCCGCGGCCGCGGCGGATCGAATTTCCGCCGACGCGGCTGTTGTTCGACATCGCGCCGCGCGAAGAGACGCCCTCGCGGACGCCATGGTGGCTGACTGCGTTGCGGCTCCTAGCTGCGGCGCTCGTCATTTTCGCCGCCGCCGGCCCGATCTGGAATCCGCAAACGGGCGCCGCCGGCAGCAAGGCGCCGCTGATGATCATGTTCGACGATGGCTGGAGCGCGGCGTCGCACTGGGACATCAGGATCAGGGCCGCCGATGAGCTGATCGCCAACGCCGACAACGATCGCCGCGCTATCGCGCTGGTGCCGCTGTCGGAGCCGAACCGCGACATCACCCTGATGCCGGCGGGTGCGGCGCGCGTGGCGCTGCGCCAGCTCGCCCCGAAGCCTTATTCGATCGATCGCGTCGAGACCCTGGCGGCAATCGACCGTTTCCTGAAAACGACCGGCGACTGCGAGGTCGCGTGGTTGTCTGACGGCGTCGACACCGGCCGCGGCGAAGAATTCGTGGCCGGCCTCGGCAAGACTGTCGGCGATCGCAACCTGACTGTGTTCGAAGGCGGTACCTCTGCGCCGCTGGCGCTGGTCGCGGCCGAGAACGCCGCTGCCAGGATGACCGTGAAGGTGCTGCGCACCGACAGTGGCATTGCCGTCGGCACCGTGCGCGCGCTGGACCAGAAGGCCTCGCCGATCGGAGAAGCCCGTTATTCGTTCGGCCCGCAGGACAAGGAAACCGACGCAGCGTTCGATCTGCCGGTCGAGCTGCGCAACGACATCACGCGGCTCGAAATATCCGGCGAGCGCTCCGCCGGCGCAGTGCAGCTGCTCGACAAGCGCTGGCGCCGCCGCGCCATCGGCATCGTCTCGGGTTCGACCAGCGAAACCGCGCAGCCGCTGCTGGCGCCGACCTTCTACCTCACCCGCGCGCTGGCGCCGTTCGCAGACGTGCGGCTCGCCGACAGGGGCTCGCCGCAGCAGGGCATCACCCAATTCCTCGACCAGAAGCTGCCGATGATCATCCTGGCCGATGTCGGCACCATCGCGCCCGAGCTGCGGGAGCGCCTCAACGCCTGGATCGACCAGGGCGGCGTGCTGGTGCGGTTCGCGGGCCCCCGCCTGGCGCAGGCCGAAGACGATCTCGTGCCGGTCAAGCTGCGCAAGGGCGGCCGCACGCTCGGCGGCACCCTGACCTGGGAGAAGCCGCAGCATCTCGCCTCCTTCGCCGCCGACGGGCCGTTTGCTGGCGTCGTGGTCCCCAAGGACGTCACCGTGAGCCGCCAGGTGTTAGCCGAGCCCGACGCGGTGCTCGCCACCAAGAGCTGGGCTTCGCTGGAGGACGGCACGCCGCTGGTGACCGGCGAGCATCGCGGCAAGGGCCTCGTCAGCCTGTTCCACGTCAGCGCCGACATGCGCTGGTCGGATCTGCCGATGTCAGGCACTTTCGTCGAAATGCTGCGGCGTGTCGTCGACATGTCCGGCTACACCGCCAAGCCCGGCGCCGGGGTCGCAGCCGAGACCACCGCCGAGACGGTGGCGCCGCTGCACATCCTCGACGGCTTCGGCGCCTTCGGCCCGCCGCCGGCCACCGCAAAACCGCTGCCCGCGGATTATCGCGACCGCGCCACACCCGATCATCCGCCGGGCTTCTATGGTCCGGCCGAAGGACCGCTCGCCGTGAACACGCTTGCCGCCTCCGACCGTATCGCCGCCCTGAACACCGCGAGCCTGCGCGCCCGGCACGCCACCTACACCAACGCCGAGCCGCGCGATTTGCGCGGCTGGCTGCTGTCGACGGCGCTTGCGCTGTTCCTGATCGACGCGGTCATCGTCGCTCTGCTCGGCGGCGGCATCGCCGCGCTGCTGCGCCGCCGCGCCGCGCCAGCGATGATCGTGCTCGGTATCGTGCTTGCAGGCCTCGCGTCGCTCTCGCCGGCGCCCTCGCGCGCCGACGGCATCACGGACGAGTTCGCGATGAAGGCGGTGTCGCAGACCCGCCTCGCCTATGTCGTGACAGGCAATGCCGACGTCGATTCCATCGTCAAGGCGGGGATGAACGGGCTGACGCTGTTCCTGGCGCAGCGCACTGCGCTTGAGGCCGGCGATCCCGTCGGCGTCAATCCCGCGCGCGACGAGCTCGCCTTCTTTCCGCTGATCTACTGGCCGATCGTGCCCGGTGCGCCCAAGCCGCCGCAGGATGCCATCAACAAGATCGACGCCTACATGAAGCAGGGCGGCACCGTGCTGTTCGACACCCGCGATGCGATCGAAGCACCGCCCGGCGCGAACGGTGCCGCGCAGACCCCGGCCATGCAGACGCTGCGCGAGATCCTGTCCTCGCTCGACGTGCCCGAGCTCGAGCCGGTGCCGCGCGAGCACGTGCTGACCAAGACCTTCTACCTGCTGCGCGACTTCCCCGGCCGCTTCGTCACCGGCCAGACCTGGGTCGAGACCCTGCCGCGCGATGAGGACGAGGACAGCGCGCAGCGTCCGGCGCGCGGCGGCGACGGCGTCTCGCCGATCATCATCACCTCGAACGACCTTGCCGGTGCCTGGGCGGTGCGGCCCGACGGCCAGGCCATGCTGCCAGTGACTGGCGGCGACACCCGCCAGCGCGAATTCGCCTACCGCGCCGGCGCCAACATCGTGATGTACACCCTGACCGGCAACTACAAGGCCGACCAGGTGCACGCACCGGCGCTGATCGAACGGCTGGGGCAATAGGATCGATATGAATTACGGCATCGCGTTCACGCCGCTCGTTCCCGCGATCGTTCTCTGGCTCGCCCTGGCCGCGATCGTCGTGGTCGCGCTGGTGCTGCTGCTGGCGCGCGCGCGGGGGGCGGCCGTGCGCGTCGCCGCGTTGGCGCTGTTCCTGCTGGCGCTCGCCAATCCCTCCTTCACCCGGGAGGATCGCGATCCCCTCACCTCGGTCGCCGCGGTTGTCGTTGACAAGAGTCCGAGCCAGAATTTCGGCAACCGCAATCGCGAGGCCGCGCAGGCGCAGGAGGCGCTGGTCGACAGCCTGAAGAAGATCAAGGGCCTCGAAGTCCGCGTCGTCGATGCCGGACAGGCCGACGGCGAGACCGACGGCACGAAACTGTTCGGCGCCCTCGCCTCGGCCTTGTCGGACGTGCCGGTCGACCGCGTCGCCGGCGCGTTCCTGATCACCGACGGCCGGGTCCATGACATTCCGGCGAACGCAACCGCGCTCGGCTTCCAGGCGCCGGTGCATGCGCTGGTGACCGGGCAGAAGGACGAGCGCGACCGCCGCATCGCAATCACGGCGGCGCCGCGCTTCGGCATCGTCGGGCAGACCCAGACCATCAGCTACCGCCTCGACGACCAGGGCGTCACCGGCGAGCGCGCCAAGGTCACGGTCCGCAGAGACGGCGAGGTCATCAACGAGCGCACGCTATCGAGCGGCCAGGCCGCAAGCGTCGACGTCGACATCAAGCATGCCGGCCCGAACATCGTCGAGATCGAGGCTTCGCCCCTCGAACGCGAACTGACGCCGGTGAACAACCGCGCGGTTGTCGCCATCGACGGCGTACGCGACAAGCTGCGCGTGCTCTTGGTCTCGGGCGAGCCGCATTCCGGCGAACGCACCTGGCGCAATCTGCTCAAGTCCGACGCCAGCGTCGATCTCGTGCATTTCACCATCCTGCGTCCACCGGAGAAGCAGGACGGCACGCCGATCAACGAATTGTCGCTGATCGCGTTTCCGACCCGCGAGCTGTTCCAGCAGAAGATCAACGAATTCCAGTTGATCATCTTCGACCGCTACGCTCGCCAGGGCGTGCTGCCGATCGCCTATTTCGACAACATCGCACGTTATGTCCGCTCGGGCGGCGCGGTGCTGGTCTCGGCCGGCCCTGACTACGCCTCCAACACCAGCATCTGGCGCACGCCGCTGGATTCGGTGCTGCCGGCCGAGCCGGTCGGCGTGACGGAAAAGCCGTTCTATGCGCACCTGTCTGACATCGGCAAACGCCATCCGGTCACACGCGGGCTGGAGGGCTCCGCCAGCGAGCCGCCACGCTGGAGCCGATTCTTCCGCACCGTCGACACCCGCAATGCGATCAACCCGCCGGTCATGACCGGCGTCGATGGCAAGCCGCTGTTGTTCCTGTCGCGTTTCGGCGAGGGCCGCGTCGCGCTGCTGCTGTCCGATCACATCTGGCTGTGGGCGCGCGGCTATGAGGGCGGCGGCCCGCATCTCGACCTGCTCAGGCGGATGTCGCACTGGCTGATGAAGCAGCCGGATCTCGACGAAGAAGCGCTGCGCCTTCAGGTGCAGGGCAAGGATCTCGTCGTGGTGCGCCAGACCATGTCAGACAGCGTCCAGCCGGTGAACGTAACCTCGCCGTCGGGCGTGTCGCACGACCTGACGCTCAGCCCTGGCGATCCCGGCGAGTGGCGCGCCAGCCTGCCCGCGAACGAGCTCGGCCTGTGGCAGGCCACCGACGGCACGCTGAAGGCGCTGATCAATGTCGGCCCGACCAATCCGAAGGAGTTTTCGGAAGTCACCTCCACCGCCGAAACCCTGAAGCCGCTCACGCAGGCGACCGGCGGCAACGCCGTGCGCGTGGTCGACGGCACCAGCGTCGAGCTGCCGCGCATCCTGCCGGTGCGCTCTGCGAGCGTCTTCCACGGCGACAATTGGATGGGCGTGCGGATGCGCGACGCCAGCGTCGTCAAAGGCGTCGGTGTGCTGCCGATCTTCGCCGGGGTGATCGGCCTGCTGCTGCTGCTCGGCGCCTTCGCCGCGACCTGGGTCCGCGAAGGGCGCTGATCTCCTGGAGCGCGAAAAAATTAGGCTCGGTTGGTGTTCGGGGTTCACCTCTCCCCCGCGGGGAGAGGTGCTTCGAGTTCTGGGCGCGCAGTTCAACTAAAATTCCATCCCACTCTAGTTGCCGGAACGACACATCGGCTCGCGGCCCTGCGTGCGCCGATCCGGCCGGCGTTGACATCCACCGTCCGATCGGGCGATGTTACATTGTAACGCCGCGATGGCAGGGGATTGGCCGCGCGGTGTGGGGCGTTTTCGGATGAAATGGTTTCGGTCGAATGTGAGGCATGCTGCCCGGCTCGCGTTGTTCGCGATGCTGGTGCAGTTCGCGCTGACGTTCGGCCACAGCCACTGGTTCGCGCGGGCCGCGCCCCTCGCCCAATCCTCGCTCCAGCAGACCGACGGCGCCAAGGACAGCGCCAAGGGCGCTGCTGCGATGGGCCGCGCCGCAGTCCAGACGCAATCGCCGGCCGGTCCCGACCGCGAGCATCCGGGCGAGGACAATTGCGCGATCTGCGCCGTCGTCGCGATGGCGGGCACAATTGTGTTCGCGACGTCGCCCGTGCTGCTGCTGCCGCAAGCGATCGAACTGCTCCACCGCACCACCGGCGCCGAATTCATCCATCTGAAATCCGCCGGCACGGCATTCCAGCCCCGCGCCCCTCCCGCGTCCTGACCTCCAACGCTTGATCACGCCCAGCCTCGCTAAATGTCGGCGAATGCCTGGGGAGAAGTTGAAGTCGAATTCCGTCGCACCGCGACGGCAGGCCGCCTCCGATCAGCAGACAATACAATCATGCGGACGGCGCCTGAGTGGAATCAGGACCATGTCATTTCAATCGCGACGCGCGCAGCGTCTTGGCGGAGCAAGCCTGCTCCTGCTCGGGGCCGCCGCCACACCAGCCTTGGCCCAGTCGGCCGAGGACAAGTCGTCGACCGAGATTCCCGCCGTCACCGTGACGGCGCCGAGCCCGATCGTGCGCAGAGCGGTGGTGCCTTCCCGCACCGCAGGCCGCGGCACGCGGACCGCGCGAGTGCGCAGCCGCCAACAAACGGCGGAAGCGACGCCCGCGGCGTCCGCGCCCGCCGCGCCGCAGCAGGGCGTGCTGCCTGTTGTGACCAACCAGTTCGCTACCGTCACCGTGGTGCCGAACGAGGAGATCCGCCGCGAGGGCGGCGGCCAGCTCGGCGATCTCCTGTTCTCCAAGCCCGGCATCACCGGCTCGAGCTTCGCACCCGGCGCCTCCAGCCGGCCGATCATCAGGGGTCTCGATGTCAACCGCGTCGGCATCGTCGAGAACGGCACCAATGCCGGCGGCGCCTCCGATCTCGGTGAGGACCATTTCGTCCCGGTCGATCCGCTCGCCACCAACCAGATCGAAGTGGTGCGCGGGCCGGCGGCGCTGCGCTACGGCTCGACCTCGATCGGCGGCGTCGTCAGCGCCACCAACAACCGGATTCCGGACGCGATGCCTGCGTGCGCGCCCTCATTCCAGAGCTATGGCATGCCGGCCAAGGCCCCGCTCGCGAGCGCCGCGACCGCTCCTTGCGTCACCGCCGAGACGCGCACCGCGTTCAGCTCGGTCGATCGCGGCGTCGAGAGCGGCGTGCTGCTCGACACGGGCGGCGGCAATTTTGCATTCCATGCCGACGCCTATGGCCGCACGACCTCCGACTACTATATCCCGAGCTATCCCTATCTGACCGACCAGTCGCGCCCGGTGAACGGCCGTCAGCCCAACTCGGCGACGCGCTCGGACGGCGCCTCGATCGGCGGCTCCTACTTCTTCCAGGGCGGCTATATCGGCGCATCGATCACGCAGAACGACTCGCTCTACCACATCCCCGGCATCGACGGCGCCGACCACAACACGCGGATCGACGCACATCAGACCAAGATCAACGTCAAAGGCGAGTACCACCCCGACGCGGCCGCGATCGACGCGGTCCGCTTCTGGGCCGGCGCGACCGACTACCGGCACAACGAGATCGGCCTTGCCGATCCCGGCAACCCCAACAGCGACGGCGTGCGCCAGACCTTCACCAACAAGGAGCAGGAGATCCGCACCGAGGTGCAGCTGATGCCGTTCAATGCCCGCTTCGCCGAGGTGACGACGGCGCTCGGCTTCCAGGTCGGACATCAGGAATTGAGTGCGCCGAGCCCCGACAATCCCGGCACGCTGTTCAACGGCCTGTGGGACCCGAACAACAGCACGCGCGTTGCTGGTTACGCCTTCAACGAGTTCAAGTTCACGGAGGCGACGCGGGCACAGATCGCCGGTCGCATCGAGCATGTCGAGCTGCACGGCACGACGCCTGATTTCCCCGCCGATTACCTGCCCGACGGCACGCCGCAGACGGCGATCGCGCGCAATCCGTCCTTCACGCCGAAGAGCGGCAGCATCGGTCTGCTGCAGGACCTGCCGGGTGGCATGGTCGGCAGCCTCACCGCGCAATATGTCGAGCGCGCGCCGAAGGCTGCCGAGCTGTTTTCACGCGGCGGCCATGACGCGACCGCGACGTTCGACATCGGTAATCCGAACCTCACCATCGAGACCGCGAAATCGATCGAGGTCGGCGTGCGCAGGGCGACGGGGCCGTTCCGGTTCGAGGCGACGGTCTACTACACGCATTTCGACAATTTCATCTATCGCCGCCTCACCGGCGTGTCCTGCGATGACGACTTTGCGTCCTGCGGGGGACCAGATGGCGAGCTGAACCAGGCGGTCTATTCGCAACGCAATGCCAATTTCCGCGGTGGCGAATTCCAGTCGCAGCTCGACGTCGGCGCCTTCCAGGGCGGCATCTGGGGCATCGAGAACCAGCTCGACTTCGTCCGCGCCACCTTCAGCGACGGCACCAACGTGCCGCGGATTCCGCCGCTCAGAATGGGCGGCGGCGTATTCTGGCGCGACGACAACTGGCTGATGCGCGTCAACCTGCTGCACGCCTTCGCGCAGAACAACGTCGCGGTGATCGCGGAGACGCCGACAGCGGGCTACAATTTGCTGAAAGCCGAGGTCAGCTACAAGACCAAGCTCGACCGCAACTGGTTCGGCGCGCGCGAAATGATGGCCGGCATCGTCGGCAACAATCTCCTCAACGAGAACATCCGCAACTCGGTTTCCTACACCAAGGACGAGGTGCTGATGCCCGGCATTGGCGTGCGGGCATTCGCGAACTTCAAGTTCTAAGCTCATACAGTCGGGGCCCACAGCGGCCCCGGCTGGCCTCGCCCGGCTGGTTCACGCCGTCGCAATGACAGAGTATGGGCACTGCCGCTGCGCTTCCCATTCACAGCGTCGTAGCACCTACCCGCGCGCCTTGCTCCAGTCCGGCGCAACCCGCCCGGATACGCCTTCGAAAGCGCCGTCGACGAGCTCGAACACCAGAATGCGGGCGGGGTCAACCGGACCCGGCATGGTGACGCGGCCCTTTGCGACCGGCTTGAAGCCGACGCGGCTGTAATAGGCTTCGTCGCCGACCAGGAGCACGATGGCGTGGCCTTTTTCCTTGGCGTCCTTCAGCGCGCGCTCCATCAGGAGACGGCCGATGCCGCGGTCGCGGAACGGCGGCTCCACGGTGAGCGGCCCCAGCAGCAGCGCCGGCGTGTCGCCGATCAGGATCGGCAACTGCCTGACCGAGCCGACCAGCAGCGTCCCAACGCGCGCGGTGAAGGACAATTCGAGCAGATGGTCGACATGCTCGCGGATGCGGTAGGCGCTGAGCACGAAGCGGCCGGGGCCGAAGGTGCGTTCGTGCAGCCGTTCGATCGCCTGAGCGTCGCCGGCGGCCTCGGGAAGGATGGTGAGTGAGAGATCGCTCATGTCAGCGCGCGGGATAGCACCTGAACGCAGCGCGGTCCATCGGGCAGCAAAGATGCTCAGTTCCTTTTTCAGCGCCGACGGGAGAGGTGTTCTGATTCGCCGGTTTGCACTGTTGAACGACAACCCTCACGCACCAGCACGGGCCGCCCTCATCGCCACGTCGCAATCAGCGGCTTGCCGTCCAGCACTTCGGCGATCCGCAGCCGTGTGCCGGGCGTGGTCCCCTCGGGCAGCGCCGTGATCGCGAAGAACCCGCATTCGACGATCTCGCGGTTCGGTCCGGGCAGGCGGTCCTGGCTGAACTGCCTGACGACGTAGACGGCGACGTGGTCGCGGCGGGAGACGTGGCTGTTGAGGAAGATGCCGTGCAGCATGGCGTCCCCGGTGAGATCAATGTCGCCCTCCTCCTTGAGTTCGCGCCGCAGCGCCTGCGCCATGGTCTCGCCGAAGTCGACGCCGCCGCCGGGCAGGTACCATCCGGTGACGTAGCTGTGCCTGACCAGAAACACCCGATTCTCGGCGTCCAGCACCACGGCGCGGACGCCGAGCGTCATGCCGCGGACCAGCAGGAAATAGGCATGGAAGAGACGCCGCAGCAGCGGCTCGCATTGTCGTCGAATGCTGTTCAGACGTTCTCGCATCAGGCCTTCTTGACGCCCCGTTTCGAGCCGCGCTTGCGCGCTGGCTGCGACCTTGCCATTACAGCGGAGCAATAGCGAGGCAATCGCGCGCCATGGCCCCCTTCACGCTCGCCCATCTGTCCGACCCGCATCTGCCGCCACTGCCGAAGCCGCGGCTGATCGAGCTCGCGGGCAAGCGCGCGCTCGGCTACATCAACTGGACGCGCAACCGGCACAAATACCAGCGCCGCGAGGTGCTCGACGCGCTGGTCGCCGATATGAAGGCCCAGGCGCCCGACCACATCGCCGTGACGGGCGATCTCGTCAACCTCGCGCTGGAAGCCGAGTTCGCGCCGGCCCTGGCCTGGCTCGAAAGCGTCGGTCCGCCCGACCGCGTCACCGCGATTCCCGGCAATCACGACGCCTATGTCAGCGCGACGCGCCATCGCTTCGGCGAGACGTTCCTGCACTACATCGCCGCGGATACGCCCGATACCGCAGCCTTCCCCGCCGTGCGCCGGCGCGGGCCGCTCGCGCTGATCAGCCTGTCCACGGCGGTGCCGACCCTGCCGCTGATGGCGACGGGCACGCTCGGGCGCGATCAGCTCGCGGCCCTCGCAGAGGTGCTCGAGCGGCTCGCGGCGGAAGACGTCTTCCGCGTGCTGCTGGTGCACCATCCGCTGAGATCCGTCGCGCGCCAGAAGCGGATGACGGACGCGGCCGAGCTGCTGGCACTGTTGAAACGGCATGGCGTCGAGCTGATTCTGCACGGGCACGACCACATTCATTCGACGATGTGGTTCGAGGGCCCGAACGGCAACATTCCCGCACTCGGCGTGCCTTCCGCCTCGGCGCTCGCGCACGGACGTTACCCGGCGGCGGCGTATAACCTGTTCACAATCGAAAAGGACAATTCCGGCTGGCGCTGCGAGCAGACGGTGCGGAGCCTGGGCGCTGGATTTCAGATCGGGCAGATCAAGCATGCGCGGTTGATTTGAGGCCATCGTCATTTTCCGGGGGCGCGCGGCAGGCGAGCTCTGATGCGCAATTGCGCATCAGAGAATCCATTCACCCGCATGCGCTGTGGCCCGGTAGATTCCGGCGCTCATGCTTCGCATGCCCGGGAATGACGACGGAGAGAGCCTCACCAGCTCCGCAAGGCGGCCAGCACAGCGAGGCCGAACAGCGCCGCGGCGCCGAGGATGAAGCCGAACAGGAACGGCCACACGCGCGAGCGGCGCGGCGGCGCGGCGGCGGGCTTCGGCTCGGGCGGCACCACCATCGCGCGCTCGCGCTCGATCATGCGGCGCGCGACATAGTCGGTGACGGCCTCGACGATAACGGCGGTGTCGTGCGATTCGGCGAGCACGATGCGGCCGAAGCGGGTGTCCTGGACGAAGCGGTACATCCGCTTGTCACGCCCCATCAAGATGTGGGCGACGACGTCGATCCAGAGCCTCGGCGTATCGCCCTGGCTGATGCCACGGTCGAACAGCTCGATCTGCTCCGGCACCTGCGCGAACAGAGGATCGAGCGCGTCGTTGAGGATCTCCAGCCGGGCCACCTCGGCATCTCTGAGGTCGACGACCACGCCGGTCCGGTCGGCGGCCTCGATCCGGGCGCGCAACAGTGCATCGCGCAGCCGCACCGGGCGCGGCTGGCTGGGATGAATCCCGCTGGTTTCGGGCTCTGACATTGTCGGCCTCGTCCTCAAACACGGGAATTAACCTATCAGCAACCACAGCGCCCGCAAAGGGTCCACAATTCCAGATACTTACGGCGCCCACAGACGTTTCACCTGTGCCAAAAACAGACGATCCCACCCAGGCTAAGGCCTGGATGGGACCATCCGTCCTTGGACGTCTTAGTTAGATCGGCAGCCGGAATCCTTAGGCCGAGACCCGCGAAGGCTCCTCCACGATGGAGAAGCGGACGCCGGCCTTGTAGCGGCTCTCTTCCGACACCTCGCGCCAGCAGTCTTCGGCTTCCTTGCGGGTCTTGAACGGACCTTTGACCTGAGCCGAGCCTTCCACGAGCTTGTGGAAGTTCATCGAACCGAACTCGCCGCCGATCACCCAGAAATTGCTGCCTTTGGTCATGTCAGTCTCCTGTCGAAGTGCGTGATGCGTTAGCCGAACTGGTTCATCGTGTTGTGGGCGCCGCCCGCCTTCAGGGCAGCTTCGCCGGCGAAGTACTCCTTGTGGTCGTCGCCGATATCGGAGCCGGCCATGTTCTGATGCTTCACGCAGGCGATGCCCTGACGGATCTCGGCGCGCTGGACGTTCTTGACGTAGCCGAGCATGCCCTGCTCGCCGAAGTATTCCCGCGCCAGATTGTCGGTCGACAGCGCCGCCGTGTGATAGGTCGGCAACGTGATCAGATGGTGGAAGATGCCGGCACGCTTGGCCGAATCCGCCTGGAAGGTGCGGATGCGCTCGTCGGCTTCCTTCGCCAGCGGCGTGTCGTCATATTCCGCCTTCATCAGCTCGGCACGGTTGTACTGGCTGACGTCCTTGCCGGCTTCCTTCATCGCATCGTAGACCTGCCAACGGAAGTTGAGGGTCCAGTTGAACGACGGCGAGTTGTTGTAGGCCAGCTTCGCGTTCGGAACCACCTTGCGGATGCGGTCGACCATCTTGGCGATCTGCTCGATATGCGGCTTCTCGGTCTCGATCCAGAGCAGGTCGGCGCCGTTCTGAAGCGAGGTGATACAGTCCAGTACGCAGCGGTCTTCGCCGGTGCCCGGGCGGAACTGGTAGAGGTTGGAGGGCAGCCGCTTCGGACGCATCATCTTGCCGTTGCGGTTGATGATGACGTCGCCGTTCCTGGCGTTCTCCGCCGTCACTTCCTCGCAATCCAGGAAGCTGTTGTACTGGTCGCCGATGTCGCCGGGCCTGTGGCTGACGGCGATCTGCTGCGTCAAGCCGGCGCCGAGCGAGTCGGTGCGGGTCACGACGACGCCGTCTTCGACGCCGAGCTCGAGGAAGGCGTGGCGGCAGGCGCGGATCTTCGCGAGGAAGACGTCATGCGGCACGGTGACCTTGCCGTCCTGGTGGCCGCACTGCTTCTCGTCGGAGACCTGGTTCTCGATCTGGAGCGCGCAGGCGCCCGCTTCGATCATCTTCTTGGCAAGCAGATAGGTCGCCTCCGCATTGCCGAAGCCGGCGTCGATGTCGGCGATGACGGGCACGACATGGGTCTGGAAGTTGTCGATCTTCTCGATCAGCTCCTTCTCCCTGACCTTGTCGCCTTCCTTGCGGGCCTTGTCGAGCGCGCGGAAGATATCGTTGAGCTCGCGCGAGTCGGCCTGGCGCAGGAAAGTGTAGAGCTCCTCGATCAGGGCGGGCACCGAGGTCTTCTCGTGCATCGACTGGTCGGGCAGCGGGCCGAACTCGGAGCGCAGCGCGGCGATCATCCAGCCCGACAAATACAGGTAGGTGCGATCGGTCTTGCCAAAGTGCTTCTTGACCGAGATCAGCTTCTGCTGCGCGATGAAGCCGTGCCAGCAGCCGAGCGACTGGGTGTACTTGGTGGGGTCGCCGTCATAGGCGGCCATGTCGGCCCGCATCAGCGCGGCGGTGTAGCGGGCGATATCGAGGCCGGTCTTGAAACGGTTCTGCAGGCGCATGCGTGCGACGGCCTCGGCCTTCACCCCGTTCCAGGTCGGCTGGGTCTCAAGGAGCGCCTGAGCCGCCTCGATCTCGCTCTGATACGAAGCCGGGCGCAGGAGGGTGCTGATGCCGCGGGGCTGATAGTTCATGTGCCTGATCCTTTCGCGGTCGATGGCGAGCCATCGACATTCTTGACAATGCATTGCGAAATGCGTGTCAGGAGCTAAACGCGAAAACAGAAACTTCGTATAGATGGCTTGTTTCTTATTGGTGATGTCATGTAACATAAGAACATGTAATACATGTTACTTTGTAAATTTTGTAAATTATAGGTCATCAAGACTGTCCTTGATGCCTACGGAGTCCTGAGAAATGCCCGTCGATTCCGGGAAGAAACTGTTCTCCGGGAAGAAACTGTTCGTCGGCCCGCGCTTTCGGAGGATCCGGCAGCAATTGGGGCTGTCGCAGACCCAGATCGCCGAGGGGCTCTCGATCTCGCCGAGCTATGTCAACCTGATCGAGCGCAACCAGCGCCCGGTGACCGCGCAGATCCTGCTGCGGCTGGCCGAGACCTATGACCTCGACCTGCGCGACCTCGCCACTGCCGATGAGGACCGCTTCTTCGCCGAGCTCAACGAAATCTTCTCCGATCCCTTGTTCCGCCAGATCGACGTGCCCAAGCAGGAGCTGCGCGACCTCGCCGAGCTTTGCCCCGGCGTGACTCATGCGCTGCAACGGCTCTATGCCGCCTATACCGAAGCGCGCCAGGGCGAGACGCTGGCGGCCGCGCAAATGGCCGACCGCGACGTCGGCACGCGTTATGAGGCCAATCCGGTCGAGCGCGTACGCGAACTGATCGAGGCCAATCGCAACTATTTCCCGGAGCTGGAGCAGGCCGCGGAAAACCTTCGCGATGAGCTGAACGTGCCGGCCGAAGGGCTCTACGCGGCGCTGGCCGCGCGCTTGCGCGAAAAGCATTCGATCCAGACCCGCATCATGCCCGTCGACGTGATGCGCGAGACGCTGCGGCGGTTCGATCGCCATCGCCGTCAACTCCTGATCTCCGAGCTGGTCGACCCGCCCGGCCGTGCGTTCCAGCTCGCCTTCCAGCTCGGCTTAGGTGAATGCGCGCAGCATTTCGAGACTATCATCGGCCGATCCGGCCCGCTCGACGACGCGCCGCGGCGGCTGTTCCGCATCACGCTCGGCAATTATTTTGCAGCCGCCGTCATGATGCCCTACCCGGCGTTCCTCGCCGCGGCCGAGGCGCTCAATTACGACATCCAGGTGCTGGCGCAGCGCTTCAATTCCGGTTTCGAGCAGGTCTGCCACCGCCTCACCACTCTGCAGCGGCCCAACGCGCGCGGCATTCCGTTCTTTCTCTTGCGCGTCGACAATGCCGGCAACGTCTCGAAGCGCTTCTCCTCCGGCACGTTCCCGTTCTCCAAATTCGGCGGCACCTGCCCCTTGTGGAACGTGCACTCGACCTTCGACACGCCGGACCGCCTGCTCAAGCAGGTGATCGAGCTTCCCGATGGCACGCGCTATTTCTCGATCGCGCAGATGGTGCGCCGCCCCGTCGCGCCGCACCCGCTGCCGCAACCGCGTTTCGCCATCGGCCTCGGCTGCGAGATCCGTCACGCCGCGCGCCTGACCTACGCTGCGGGCATCGACCTGGAGAAGACCGAGGGCACGCCGATCGGCGTCAACTGCCGTCTCTGTGAGCGCGAAAACTGCGCCCAGCGTGCCGAGCCGCCGATCACGCGCACCCTGATCCTGGATGAGACGACGCGGCGGGTGTCGAGTTTCGCCTTCTCGAATGCACGGGAATTGTGAAGCCGGGAGCAGTGGGGCGCAGGGTGCATTTGGCCAATGGCGCGCGCCACGTCCTCCTGTCGTCGCCCGCGAAGGCGGGGCATGCCAGTTGAAGATAGAGCTCTAACGCGCCCCGCCGCCTACGCCAGCGTATGCACGATCACCGGCCCGGCCGCAGCGCTCGCATGTCCCGCGAGCAGCGGAGCCAGATCCTTCTCGATCCAGGCGATCGCGCGCCGGTTCGCCTCCTCCGCCTGTTCGAACTTGTCGAAGATCGAGATCGCGGTCACCGTGTCGTCGCCGGCATAGACGACGTAATAAGCGCGGAAACCATCGACGTCGCTGATGATCGGGACGGCGCCGTCCTTGATGCGGCGCGCCAGCTCTTCAGCGCTCCCGCTTTTCGCCTTGGCCTGACGGATGGCGGCATACATGACATCCTCCTTCCGGCTACTGATGTAAGGGCCTGGTGCCCGGAGTGGATGTTACGCCGAAGCGCGCCGCCGATCCACGCTTGGTTAACCTCGCCCTAATCCGACGCCGCGATCTGCAACCAAGGATTAAGCACGCCTCAACATCGGTGCCTTAGTCTTGCCCCACTCACGTTTCGCGAACAACGGTGGCTTATCCTGCCGGGCGAGGTGAGATCAGGGGGTTCATCATGCGCATTGCGTTGCTGCTGACCGCAACCATCGTCGGCGCGCTCTTCGCCAATCCATCCATTGCCGGATCGCTCGATGCGTCGACTGACGCAGCGCAGCCGCTGCCGCCGGGCTTCCAGAGCTACCGCGGCTACATGTTCGATTTGTCCGAGAATCGCGACCGCAAGGATGTCGACAAGCTCACCAGCAATCTGAAGAGCCAGATCGACGTGGTCGAAGGCGTCGGCCTGTCGCCGCGCGTGCTGCGCTTCTTCCACACCGTTCCGATCGTCGCGAGCGAGCTGGCCTGCCTCGACGAAGGTGCCGCGACCGCCTGCTACGGCAGGGTCACACCGGACATCCAGCGCAGCGCTCCCCGGACGCTGACGGTCTGGGATCCGGACAAGCAGCGCTGGACCAATCCGAATGCGGTCGATCTCGCGGTCGATTCGGGGCTCGGCGTGATCATGCTGCGGCCCGACATGATGCGTTACGAGAAGGAGGCTGTGCTGCTGCACGAGCTCCTGCATGCCTACCACGCGCGGCTGTTGCCGGACGGCTACGCCAACAAGGGCGTGATCGCCTATTACGTCCTGGCCAAGTCCAAGGACCTGCTGCCCAGGGAATCCTATGCGATGAAGAATCCCATGGAGTTCTTTGCCGTGACCGCGAGCATCTTCCTGGCCGGCAAGAGCGAATTCCACGATCCGAAGTCTCGCGAGGCGCTCAAGGAAAAGTTGCCGGACTATTACAAATACCTGGTCGGCGTGTTCGGCTTCGACCCCGACCCTGCAGCCCCAAGCGGTCCGGTCGCCTCGCTGAAGTGAGGCTGACGTCGCGCTTCCTGCGCCAGATGACATCAGAGCCGCGCAAAATGCGCGGCTTTTTTGTTTTGTAAACCGGAAGCTGCGGATGGCGGCTCAGCGGGAATTGCCAAGGTGGGGGCCGATCTGCATAGTCCCGCCCGCATCGATATTGTTTTCGAAGGGGATAGAACAACATGGCGGACGCCGACCTGGATGTCGTGATCCGGCAACTGGCCAGACAACTGCATACGGGCCTGATGACCCGCGCCAAGCAGCGGCGGGATCGCTTCAACGGCCTTGCCGCCAAGGCCAAGGGCAAGGAGACCAGCGACCGCTTCAAGATGATGGCCAAGGCCACCCTGGAGCAGGCCACCGCCGCCGCCAAGCGCCTCCAGATGTCCGCGGACAACGTCGCCGACAGCTACGCCCGCGCCATGCGCCTCGCCGCCAGCACGCCGGCCGCGGCAAAGGTGGAGAAGACGGCGAAGGAGAAGCCGGTGAAGAAGGCTGCGAAGGCGAAGAAGGCCAAAGCCAAGAAGGCGAAGTAATCAGCTCACCTTCTCGGCGCGGCGAGCCGAGTCGGCTCGGCGCTGGCGAGTTCGGCGAGCTTGGCACGTGCCGCCTCATGGGTGCGGCCGTCCTTGCCGGGCGGCAGCGCCAGCGCGGCCTCGAAATCGGCCCGTGCGTCGTCGGTCTGGCCGCGGGCGAGGAATGCAAAGCCGCGGTCGAGGCGGGCCTGCGCGTCCGAGGGGTCGAGGCGGACCGCCGTGTTGTAGCTCAGGATGGCGCGGTCGAGATCGCCTTTGGCGGCGAGCGCGAGACCGCGCTGGTGATAGGGCGCGGCGAGCTTGGGGTCATGCGCGATCACCTCGTCATAATCCGCAATCGCAAGCTCCAGATCACCGTTCTGCCGGCGCGCCAGCGCGCGGTCTCGATAGAGTGAGGCGCGGTTGGGATTGAGATGAATGGCCTCATCGAAATCGGCGATCGCCCGCCTGAAGTCGCCATGGCGCAGCGCGATCCGTCCGCGCCCCTCATAGGCGAACGCGATCAGCGAGCCGCGCAGCGGCGAGAAGCCGATCACGGCCGAGCAGATGTCGGGATCGTCCTCGTCGCCGCAATTGACGACCATGTGCGTGGACAGCCCAATAAGCACGCAAAGGACGATCAGCAATGGTACGGCAGCTCTGGTCATCTTCGACGGTGACCGGCAGAGGGCCGGTCACGCATCCCCTTTCGAAGAAGTGGTCTCGCCGGGATGTTAACACCGGCGCCGGGGATCCTGTGTGCGCCAGGTCACAAAACAGAGCGCAATTTCCAGCCGGTGTGCCGCATCAGCCCCAAGGACCGCGCGAAGAGGAGCGGCCCCACGGGCTTCGCGGCGGATAGTTCTCGTTAGCGCCGAGCGACGGCGCTGACCGCGCGCCGAGTTCGGCCGCGAGCTGTTGAAGCGCCGCGATGCGGTTCTGGGTCGAGGGATGCGTGGCGAACAGATTGTCGACGCCGTGGCCCGACAGCGGATTGATGATGAACATGTGCGCGGTCGCGGGATTCCGCTCCGCCTCGAAGTTCGGCACCTGATGCGCGGCGCCCTCGATCTTCACCAACGCGGACGCCAGCCACATCGGCTGTCCCACGATGCGCGCACCGAGATTGTCGGCGGCATATTCGCGGGTGCGGCTGATCGCCATCTGCACCAGCATGGCGCCGAGCGGGGCAAGGATCATCATCAGGATCGAGCCGACGATGCCCAGACCGTTGTTGTTGTCGCGATTGCCGCCGAAAAACATGCCAAACTGCGCCAGCATAGAGATCGCGCCGGCGATCGTCGCGGTGATCGTCATCAGAAGCGTGTCGTGATGTTTGATATGCGCCAGCTCGTGCGCGATCACGCCGGCGAGCTCCTCGCGGCTGAGCTGGTTCACCAGGCCGGTGGTGACGGCCACCGCGGCGTTCTCCGGGTTGCGGCCGGTCGCGAACGCGTTGGGCTGAGCCTCGTCCATCAGGAACACGCGCGGCATCGGCAGGCCGGCGCGGCCCGCAAGCTCGGCGACGAGGCCGACCAACTCCGGCGCGCTGGCACGGTCGACCTCATGGGCGCCGTACATCGAGAGCACCATGCGGTCAGAGTTCCAGTAGGTGAAGAGATTGGTCGCGGCGGCAATGACGAGCGCGATCATGGCGCCCGAGGCACCGCCGATCAGATACCCCACGCCCATGAACAGGGCAGTGAGGCCTGCGAGCAGCATTGCGGTACGAAGATAGTTCATGGCCGTCTCCTGGCGCGGCCGCGGGCGAGCCTCTGGCCGGCTCCAACGAGGTATGAATGCTGCCTGTGACCGCAAGGTTCGTGCGTCGCCCGGCCGCAGATCGATGGCAGTGCGGCCAGCCTTTCCCCCGCCCCTAAACCTTGACGGAGATTTACGCAAAAACACACGTGGGCGCTTAGCAACCTGGAAAGCGCAGCATTGGCTTAATCCGCGCTCACCGGGCACGGCGCACGGTTCTTGTGCATTGACCGGTTCCGTTGGCATCCCGTCAGCAAGGTGACCGCCATGATGGACCGCTCACGCGCCGCTTCCGTCGACCCCGCATCCACTCCCTCCCCTCACGAGAGCAAGACTGACGCGAAGGGCTTGCAGGAGGCGCTGTACGAGCAGATGTTCGCCAATGACGAGCCCGGCCACGCGCCCGATGCGCAAACGGCGCCGGAACCGCCGCCGCGCTGGCCCCATCTGCGGCGCGGGGCCAAGATTGCCATCGGGCTCGCCATCATCGCAGTGTTCGGCTGGCTGCCGCTACGCGCGATCTGGGAGAATTCGAGCGTCGAGGCGGTGCTGAATTCCCGGCTCGTCACCTTGCGTACGCCGATCGGCGGCCGTGTGGCAGCTGCGCAGCGCATCACCGACCAGACCAAGCTCGACGCGGGAACCGTGGTCCTGCGCGTCGTGAATTCGCGCAGCGATCGCACCCGGCTCGACGATCTCCGGCGGCAGAAATCGCGCCTTGAAAACGAGCGGCCGAGCCTTGCTGCCAAGCTTGCCTCGGCCCAGGCCGCACAAAAGGATCTTGCGCGGCAGGCGACGCAATTCCGCGACGGACGCGTGCTCCAGCTCGAGGCGCGCATTGCGGAGATCCAGACCTCGATCGAGGCGGCCGCCGCGCGGCGCGACGAGGCCAGCGCCGCCGTCGACCGCGCCTCCTCGCTAGCGAAATCCGGCAACGTTTCGACCGTCGAGCTGGCGCGTCTGACGCGCGAGCTCTCGGTGTCACAGCAGACCGAACTCGGTGCGCGCAAGCGGCTGGACGCCACCAAGGTGGAGCTCGCCGCGGCACAGAACGGCTCGTTCCTCGGCGACAGCTACAACGACCGGCCAAGCTCGGTGCAGCGCGAGGAAGAGATGCGCCAGCGCGCCAGCGACCTCGAAGCCGACCTCGCACGAATCGACACCGAGATCTCCTGGCTCGCCAACGAGCTCATCGTCGAAGAGGTCCGCTTCGCGGATCTCTCAGAGGCCAACATCACGACACCGGTCACAGGGCGGGTCTGGGAGATGATGACCTCGCCGGGCGAGGACGTGCAGGCCGGCCAGCCCCTGCTCAAGGTGCTCGATTGCAGCGGCGCCGTCATCACTGCCAACGTCACCGAAAACGTCTACAACCACCTGCAGCTCGGCGACCGCGCCACCTTCGAGCCGAATGACGGCGGCGAGCCGATCTCCGGCACCGTGATCAATCTGACCGGCGCCGCCGGCGCGCCCGCCAATCTCGCGATCAATCCGGATGCGCTGAGCAAGGAGCCCTATCGCGTGACCGTGGCATCACGCGACGCTGCGGCCCGCGCTTGCACCGTGGGGCGCACCGGCCGCGTCGTGTTCGCCCGGCATGAGACCACGCCGTGACGACGGCGCTGACGCCTGGCCTGATTGCGCTCGGCGCCTTCATGGCGATCGTGCCGCTGCTCAGGCGCGACAGCACGATGGCTCGCTCGCTGCTGGCCGTCATGTCGGTGGCGTTGCTGCTGCGCTATCTCTATTGGCGGGTCACGGCGACGCTCCCGCCGCCGCATCTGACTGTTGATGCGGTGATCGGCTATCCCTTCATGCTGCTGGAGGCGGCCTCGCTGGTCGCAGTCGCGTTGTCCCTGCTGTTCCTGAGCCGGACGCTCGATCGCACGGGCGCGGCGAGGATCGATGGCCGTGCCACCGACCCGCGCGCGCCGTTGATCGACGTCTTCATCTGCACCTACAACGAGGAACGATCGATCCTCGAGCGCACGATCATCGGCGCGACCGGCATGGCGTACGGCAACTACCGCGTCTGGGTGCTCGACGATGGCCGACGGCCCTGGCTGGGGCGCCTTTCGCGCGAGCTCGGCTGCCATTATCTCACGCGGCCCGACAACCACCACGCCAAGGCCGGCAACATCAACCATGCGCTCAGGCATGTCGGCGCGCTGCCGGAGCGGCCCGACTTCGTGGCCATCCTCGACGCGGACTTCGTGCCGCGGCCCGACTTCCTCGCGCGCACCATCTCGCTCATGGACGATGCTTCGGTCGGCGTGGTGCAGACGCCGCAGCACTTCATCAATCCCGACCCGATCCAGACCAACCTTGCCGCGACTGACGTCTGGCCCGACGAGCAACGCTTCTTCTTCGACATCCTGCTGCCGGCGAAAGACGCCTGGGGGGTCGCGTTTTGCTGCGGCACCTCATCCCTCATTCGCTATACCGGACTGGTGCAGATCGGCGGGTTTCCGACTGACTCGGTGACCGAAGACTACCTCGTCACCCTGCGCCTGAAGGAACGCGGCCTCAACACGATCTATCTCAACGAGCGCCTGACGATCGGGCTCGCGCCGGAAGGCCTGAAGGAATACATCACCCAGCGCGCCCGCTGGTGTCTCGGCTTGATGCAGATCGTGCGCGGCCGCAGCGGACCACTCTCGCGGGACTCAAGGCTGCCCTTGATCGATCGGCTCTCGCTGATCGACGCCTTCATGAGCTGGGCCGCGGTCTACCCATCGAAGGTGGCCGGCCTCGTGGTGCCCTGGCTGTTCCTGCTGTTCGGAATCAAGGCGGTCCGGGCCGATCTCACCGAATTATTGCGCGTCTTCCTGCCGTTCTATGTCTGGAATGGTCTCAGCATGGCCTGGCTGTCGCGCGGCCGTTCGCTCGCCATGATGACGGACGTCTCGCAGCTCATCGCCGCGCCCGCCGTGCTCAAGGCGGTTGCGGCCGGCCTGTTGAAGCCGAAAGGTCACAAATTCAAGGTCACCGCGAAAGGCGGCGACCGCGACAGACGATTCGTCGAATGGCCGCTGCTGCGGCTCTATGGCACCGCCCTTCTCATCACGCTCTCGGCCATCGCCTATGCCTTCATCCTGCACCTTCGCGGCGAGAACATCGCTTATGGCGGACTGGCGCTGGCCTGGAGCCTTTACAACGCGCTCATTCTCACCGTGGTCTGCTTCGTCTGCATCGAGCAGCCGCGCAAGCGCAAGGCGGAGCGGTTCAATCGCAATGAACCGGTCCTGCTGCGCCAGGATGGCCGGTCGCATCTCGCGCGGCTCGCCGACATCTCCATCACCGGCGCCCGACTGATCGATCCCGATCGGCCGGCGCCCGGAAGCACGATCGAATGCCGGATCTATGGCCGCTCGATCGCGGCGATCGTGGTGCGATGGACTGCGGATGGATTCGCCGTGCGCTTCGAGGAAGGCATGGATACGCGCGTGCATGCGATCAGGGCGTTCTATGCCGGCGAATATGTTCGGGCCTATCGGGGCGTGAGGGCGCTGCCGGTCGGCAAGGCGCTGCTGCTGCGGCTGTTCGGCTAGGCCTCGTGCGACGCCCGCTCGTATTCCCTGGGCTGACGGGGCATGGAAAGGGCGGCAAGGAAGGATGGCCTGAGGCCATCACTTCGCCTAGACTTCTGTCGAATCCACGCCTGCCCCTTCCCCGCCGGAACCCCCATGGTCCAGACCCGATTTCTGATCGCGGCCGTCGCGCTCCTCGCATGCTCCGCCACCGCCTCGGCCCAAATGCTTCCACCTCCCGCCAAGCCCGCAGTGCCGAAGGCTCCCTCGCCGCGCGCGGCGTCGTGCCACAATGGCGCGAGCTTCGATCGCTTCCTGGCCGACGTGAAGCAACAGGCGATGGCTGCGGGCGTATCGCAGCGCACGATCGCGGAGGCTTCGCCCTATCTCATCTACGACCAGGGCATCGTGAACCGTGACCGCGGCCAGCGTGTGTTTGGCCAGCTCTTCACCGAATTTGCCGGCCGCATGGCCGCGCCCTATCGCATGCAGAACGGCCAGCAGCACATCAAGCAATACGCGGCCGCATTCGCGCGCGCCGAGAAGGAATATGGCGTGCCGCCGGCCGTCATCGCCGCGTTCTGGGGGCTGGAAAGCGATTTCGGCGCCAACATGGGCAACCTGCCGACGCTGAAATCGCTGGTGTCGCTCGCGTATGATTGCCGCCGCTCGGAGATGTTCGTCAACGAGACCATCGCCGCGCTGAAGATCATCGACCGCGGCGATCTGCATCCCGACGAGATGATCGGCTCCTGGGCCGGTGAGCTCGGGCAGACGCAGTTCCTGCCCGTGCATTACGTCAACTACGCCGTCGACTATGACGGCGACGGGCGGCGCGACCTATTGCGCTCGGGAGCCGACGTGATCGGCTCGACCGCGAATTACATCGCCAACGGATTGAAGTGGCGGCGCGGCGAGCCGTGGCTGGAGGAGATCAAGGTGCCGCCAAACCTGCCGTGGGACAAGACCGATCTCAACGTGCGGGAGCCGCGCTCGACATGGGCGCAGCTCGGAGTCACCTACCCTGACGGACGTCCGCTGCCGAACGACAATCTCGCCGCCTCCGTGCTGCTGCCGATGGGACGCTTTGGGCCGGCGTTCATGGCCTACCCGAATTTCGCGGCTTATACCGAATGGAATAACTCGCTGATCTACTCGACCACGGCAGGCTATCTCGCCTCGCGCATCGCTGGCGCCCGGCCGATGCGCAAGCCAACGGCGCCGGTGGCGCAGCTGCCGTTCAACGAGCTCAAGGAATTGCAGCAGCTCCTGGTGAGTGCCGGCTTCAATGTCGGCAAGATCGATGGCGTGCTGGGCCAGCAGAGCCGCGCGGCCGTCAAGGCGATGCAGATCAAGCACGGTCTGCCGGCCGATTCCTGGCCGACCACGGAGCTCTTGGCCCGCATGCGCGGCGGCACGGCGCAGGCGCAGCCGGCGGGCATGGTGAGATAAGAGAGCCTAACTCGCCGTCATGCCCCGCCACCGGGTCTCCTTTTTCGGCGAGCCCGATGACAGGCTCCGGCCGGCCATCCAGTACGCCGCAGCGCCTCTGCCCAATCACAATCGTCTCGGAGTACGGGATCGTCCGCCTTCGCGCGGCATGACAGCGAGAGATGTGGCGGCTAAAGCACCACGAGCCATCGAAGGAGAATTTTCGCATCGCACAAGCTGCTTCCGCGATTGTATTTTTCCATGACGTTCCCATGTGAGTCGCTCAGGTTTTCTCCTGAGATTCCCTCCCATTGAAGCGAGCATCACATGTCCTTCTACGACGCCGTCGTCCCCGCCTATTTGCAAATCCTGAACAGCCTCACCGGCCTGCTCACCAAGGCGGAGGCACATTGTGCGGCCAAAAAGATCGACCCCAGCGTCCTGCTCGGATCACGCCTGTTTCCGGACATGCTGCCGCTGTCGAAGCAGGTCCAGCTCGTCAGCGATTTCGCCGCCAAGGGCTGTGCCCGGCTCACCCATAGCGAGGTGCCCGCAACGCCCGACACCGAGACCAGCTTCGCAGAGCTGAAGCAGCGGCTGGCCAAGACCATCGATTACGTGAAGTCGTTCAAGCCCGAGCAGTTCGAAGGGGCCGACGTCAAGGACGTCACCTTCCCGGCCGGTCCGGACAAATCCATCACCATGAAGGGCCAGCAATTCCTGAGCTCGTTTTCGCTGCCGAACTTCTATTTCCACGCCACGACCGCCCATGGCATTTTGCGCCACAACGGCGTCGAAATCGGCAAGCGCGATTTCCTCGGCGCGAACTAACCTCGACAATGCAAGCGGCTGCGGCAGGAGATCGAATCTGCCGCCGCGGCCGAATTTGCACATGATCCATGCTGCGCAGAGCTCGCCGCGCAGCTCGCCTGCACTTTCCGTATGGCTCCTCCCTTGCGCCTGTTATCGCGATGCACAAGTGTTCGTGACCTCTCATTGCCTGGAAGCATTCCCATGAGCCGTCCGACCAAATTGTTTGCCTCCTACAAGCTCGGCCCGATCACGCTGGCCAATCGCCTGGTGATGGCGCCGCTGACGCGCAACCGTGCTGCGCCCGGCACGTTCGTACCTGGTCCGCTCGCGGCCGATTATTACGGCCAGCGCGCTTCCGCGGGGCTCCTGATCACCGAAGCGAGCCAGGTCTCGCAGCAGGGCCAGGGCTACCAGGACACGCCCGGCATCTATTCCAAAGACCAGGTGGCCGGCTGGCGCAAGGTCACCGACCGCGTCCATGAGCGCGGCGGCAAGATCTTCATCCAACTCTGGCATGTCGGCCGCATCTCGCATGTCGACCTCCAGGCGAATGGCGCAGCCCCCGTGGCGCCGAGCGCAATCCGCGCCAAGGGCAAGACCTTCGTCAACGGCGGCTTCGCCGACGTCTCCGAGCCGCGCGCGCTCGATCTGTCCGAAATTCCTGGGATCATCGACGACTTCAAGCGCGCCGCGAAGAATGCGCTCGAAGCCGGCTTCGACGGCGTCGAGATCCACGGCGCCAACGGCTATCTGCTCGATCAGTTCGCCAAGGACGGCGCCAACAAGCGAACCGACCCCTATGGTGGCTCCATCGAGAAACGTGCGCGGTTGATGCTTGAGGTCTCCAGAGCCGTCGCGGCTGAAGCCGGCAGCGATCGCACCGGCATTCGCATCTCACCGGTGACGCCTGCCAACGACATCTCCGACAGCAATCCGCAAGCTCTGTTCGATCACATCGTCGACGGTCTCAGCGCGCTCAAGCTGGTCTATCTCCACGTCGTCGAAGGCGCCACCGGCGGACCGCGGGACTTCGCACCGTTCGACTATGCGTCCTTGCGCAAGCGCTTTTCGGGCGCCTATATCGCCAATAACGGCTACGGCTTCGATCTCGCGAACAAGGTGCTGGACGCGAATGCGGCCGATCTCATCGCCTTCGGCAAGCCGTTCATCTCCAACCCCGACCTGGTCGAACGGCTGAAGCAGGGCGCGGCCCTGAACGACTGGGACAAGACCACGTTCTACGGCGGCGGCGCGAAAGGATACACGGACTATCCGACGCTCGCGGCTGAGCTGGCGGAGTAAGGCTGCGCCGTAGCCCCATTCTCCATCATTGCGAGGAGCGAAGCGACGAAGCAATCCAGACTGCCTCCGCGGAAAGACTCCGGCTTGCTTCGCGGAGCCTGTCATCGGGCCGCGCTTCGCGCGGACCCGGTGGCTCGCAGTGACGGTGCGGAGGCAGTGAGCCCAACTCACCAAAAAGAAAAAGGCCGGGATTGCTCCCGGCCTTCGTTGTTATGAGACGCTGCTTACTTCGCTTCCGCGCGCTTGGGCGGAGTGGCCGGCCACGACTTAATCAGGGTGTCGTAGTCGACCGTCTCGCCCTTCGGCTTCTCGTTGGCGAGCTTGCGCTGCGGAGCGATCGTGCCGTCCTTCTGGGCCTTGGCGAACCAGTATTCGGCCGATTCCTTCTTGTGCAGCTTGGGACCGCAGGCGCCCTGCACGCCGGACTTTTCGAGGCGCTCCATCACGGAGTCCTGGGCGGCCGCAAGGGCATCCATCGCCTGCTGCGGCGTCTTCGCACCGGACGACGCATCGCCGATGTTCTGCCACCAGAGCTGCGCGAGCTTCGGATAGTCGGGCACGTTGTTGCCGGTCGGGGTCCACTGCACGCGGGCGGGCGAGCGGTAGAACTCGATCAGGCCGCCGAGCTTCGGCGCACGTTCCGTAAAGGACTTGTCCCAGATGTCGGACTCACGGATGAAGGTGAGACCGACATGGCTCTTCTTCAGGCTCACCGACTTGGAGACGATGAACTGGAGATAGAGCCAGGCTGCCTTGCGGCGGTCCGGCGGAGTCGACTTCAGCAGCGTCGCGGAGCCGGCGTCCTGGTAACCGAGCTTCATGCCTTCCTTCCAGTAGGAGCCGTGCGGAGAGGGAGCCATGCGCCACTTCGGCGTACCGTCCGCATTCACGACCGGCAGACCCGGCTTCACCATGTCGGCGGTGAAGGCGGTATACCAGAAGATCTGCTGGGCGATATTGCCCTGCGCCGGCACCGGGCCAGCTTCGGAGAACGTCATGCCCTGCGCCTGCGGCGGCGCGTACTTCTTCAGCCACTCGAGATACTTGGTGATCGAGTAGACCGCGGCTGGACCGTTGGTGTCGCCACCACGTTCCACCGACGAGCCGACCGGACGGCAGCCTTCCATGCGGATGCCCCATTCGTCGACCGGCAGGCCGTTCGGAATGCCCTTGTCACCGTTGCCGGCCATAGACAGCCAGGCGTCGGTGAAGCGCCATCCGAGCGAGGGGTCCTTCTTGCCATAGTCCATATGGCCGTAGACCTTGACGCCGTTGATCTCCTTGATGTCGTTGGTGAAGAACTCGGCGATGTCCTCATACGCGGACCAGTTCACGGGCACGCCGAGCTCGTAGCCATACTTCGCCTTGAACTTGGCCTTGTAGTCGGGATTGGTGAACCAGTCGTAGCGGAACCAATAGAGGTTGGCGAACTGCTGGTCGGGAAGCTGATAGAGCTTGCCGTCCGGCCCGGTAGTGAATGACTTGCCGATGAAGTCATTGACGTCGAGCATGGGATCGGTGACGTCCTTGCCCTCGCCGGCCATGTAGTCCGACAGCACGATGGTCTGGCCGTAACGGAAATGCGTGCCGATCAGGTCGCTATCGTTGATCCAGCCGTCATAGACGTTCTTGCCGGACTGCATCTGGGTCTGGAGCTTCTCGACGACGTCACCCTCCTGGATAAGGTCGTGCTTGAGCTTGATGCCGGTGATCTCGGAGAACGCCTTGGCCAGCGTCTGCGCTTCATATTCGTGTGTCGTGATGGTCTCGGAGACGACGTTGATCTCCATGTTCTTGAAGGGCTCGGCGGCCTTGGCAAACCACTCCAGCTCCTTCTTCTGGTCTTCCTTCGACAGCGTCGAGGGCTGGAATTCCGCGATCCACTTCTGGATTACGGCGTCATCGGCGGCGCGAACCGGCGCCGAGACGGCGAACGACACCGCAACAATCGCGGCGACGCTGGACATGGTCGTAAAGCTATTCCTGGTCAATGGACCTTTCCTTCTCCTAAACTGCCGCATGTTATTCCTCCGTTGCAGCGACAAACTTTTATACAGGCCCGGGTTGGTCCCGGATCTGGCCGTCCCTTCGCCAGCTTCAGACCGTGCGAAAAATAAGCGCGGCCATGACCAGCGAAATTCCACTTGCGAGCCACAGGTTCGAAATCTCAAAACCTTCCTCGCCGACCGGCAGCGTGGCGATCGCATCGGTGCCGACGAGGCCGATCCACACGAGGTGAATGACGGCGGCCGCGATCAGCGAGATGAACAGGCGGTCGCCGCGCGTGGTCGGAATGCTGAGCACGCCGACGCGCTCGGCCTCGGGATAGACCGCGGCAAGCCACGTCATCACCGCCAGCGTGCAGGCGAGCGCTGCGAAGAAGATCGCGGTCGGCAACGTCCAGGCCATCCATGCAATGGATTCCATATGAGCCTCCCTAGACCCGGCCAAGCGCGAAACCGCGCGCGATATAGTTGCGGACGAACCAGATCACGAGCGCGCCCGGAATGATGGTGAGCACGCCGGCGGCGGCCAGCAGGCCCCAGTCCATGCCGGCGGCCGACACCGTGCGCGTCATGATCGCGGCGATGGGCTTGGTCTGCACCGAGGTCAGCGTGCGCGCGAGCAAGAGCTCGACCCATGAGAACATGAAGCAGAAGAAGGCGGCGACGCCGATGCCGCTCGCAATCAGCGGCACCAGGATCTTGATGAAGAAGCGTGGGAAGGAATAGCCGTCGAGGAAGGCGGTCTCGTCGATCTCGCGCGGCACGCCGGAGACGAAGCCTTCCAGGATCCACACCGCCAGCGGAACGTTGAAGATGCAGTGCGCGAGCGCGACCGCCCAGGGCGTATCGAACAGGCCGATCGCCGAATAGAGGTTGAAGAACGGCAGCGCATAAACCGCGGCCGGCGCCATGCGGTTCGACAACAGCCAGAAGAACAGGTGCTTGTCGCCGAGGAAGCGGTAGCGCGAGAAGGCGTAGGCCGCCGGCAGCGCCACCGCGATCGAGATGACGGTGTTGAGGACGACGTATTCCAGCGAGTTGATGTAGCCGGAGTACCAGCTCTCGTCGGTGAAGATGCGCTTGTAGTGCTGGAGCGTCGGGGTATGCGGCCACAGCGTCATTGTCGAGACGATCTCGCTGTTGGTCTTGAAGCTCATGTTGACGAGCCAGTAGATCGGCAGCAGCAGAAAGATCAGGAACAGCCCCATGATGAGGCGGCGGCCGGGGATCGAATGCATCAGGCCACTCCTTCCTTTGGCTTAAGCGCGGGCACGGGCTTGGGCCGGGCCGACGGCTTGGACTCAATCGCCGGCTCGCTCTCTGCCTGGACTTTGCGTTCGACGCCGGCATTGGTCATGACGGTATAGAAGATCCAGCAGACGATCAGGATGATCAGATTGTAGACCAGCGACAGCGCGGCGGCCTTTCCGAGGTCAAACTGGCCGAGCGCGATCTTGACCAGCTCGATCGACACGAAGGTCGTCGAGTTGCCCGGCCCGCCGCCGGTGACGACGAAGGGCTCGGTATAGATCATGAAGCTGTCCATGAAGCGCAGCAGCACCGCGATCAAGAGCACGCGGTTCATCTTCGGCAGCTGGATCGCCTTGAAAACGGCCCAGCGCGAGGCGCCGTCGATCTGGGCGGCCTGGTAATAGGCTTCGGGAATCGACTTCAGACCGGCGTAACAGAGCAGCGCAACGAGGCTGGTCCAGTGCCAGACATCCATCACGATGACCGTGACCCAGGCGTCGATGTCGTTGGAGACGTAATTGTAGTCGAAGCCCGCGGCGTTGAGAGCATAGCCGAGCAGGCCGATGTCGGGGCGGCCGAAGATCTGCCAGATCGTGCCGACCACGTTCCACGGAATCAGCAGCGGCAGCGCGAGGATGACGAGGCAGGCCGCAACCGTCCAGCCCTCGCGCGGCATCGACAGCGCGACGACGATGCCAAGCGGCACCTCGATGGCGAGGATCACCAGCGAGAAAAACAAATTGCGGCCGAGCGAAGCGAGAAAGCGGCCGCCGAGATCGGTCGAGGGATCGAGCAGCTCCTTGAACCAGCCGACACCGTTCCAGAAGAACTGGTTGTTGCCGAAGGTGTCCTGCATCGAATAGTTCACCACGGTCATCAGCGGCAGCACCGCCGAGAAGGCGACGACCAGGAACACCGGCAGCACCAGGAACCAGGCTTTTTGGTTGACGATCTTGTCCATCAGGCGGCTCCCTCCACCAGAAGGCTGTCGGCATAGACGTGGACATGGGACGGATCGAATTTCAGCCCCGCATTGCCGTCCGGGCTGGTGAATCCGCCGGGGGCGCGCGCGGCGAGCTTTGCGTCGCCGAGCCGCGCCCGCGCGAAACGGATGCGGCCGAGATCGTCGATGCGCTCGATCTTTGCGGTGAGCAGACCGGGCGCGGGCGCGACGACCTCGACGAATTCGGGGCGGACGCCGATCTCGATCTTGGCGCCCGAAGGCAAATTGTCGTAGCTGCGGTTGAGCGCGATGACGTGCCCACCGATCCGCGCCTCGCGTCCCCTCACCTCCGCCGGCAGGATGTTCATGCCAGGCGAGCCGATGAAGTAGCCGACGAACGTATGGGCAGGCTTGTCGAACAGTTCGGCCGGCGTGCCGCTCTGCACCACGCGGCCGTCATGCATGACGACTACAGTGTCGGCGAAGGTCAGCGCCTCGGTCTGGTCATGGGTGACGTAGATCATCGTGAGGTCGAGCTCGCGATGCAGCGCCTTCAGCTTGGAGCGGAGCTGCCATTTCAGCTCGGGATCGATCACGGTCAGCGGCTCGTCGAACAGCACTGCGGCGACGTCCGAGCGAACCAGGCCGCGGCCGAGCGAGATCTTCTGCTTGGCGTCGGCCGTGAGCCGCGTCGCCTTGCGGTTCAGATAGGGTTCGAGATCGAGCAGGCGGCCGATCTCGGCGACGCGCCTGTCGATCTCGGCCTTCGGCACGCCGCGGTTCTTCAGCGGAAACGCCAGGTTCTGCCCCACCGTCATGGTGTCGTAGATCACCGGAAACTGGAACACCTGGGCGATGTTGCGCTTCTGGGTTGACAATGGTGTGATGTCCACCCCGTCGAACATGATCTTTCCGCGCGAGGGCGTGATGATGCCGGAGATGACGTTGAGCAGCGTGGTCTTGCCGCAGCCGGACGGGCCGAGCAGCGCATAGGCGCCGCCCTGCCGCCAGGTCATGGTCACAGGCTTCAGCGCAAAGCTTTCCGGCGGCGCATTATTGCCGCCATAGGAGTGCGCGAGATCGACGAGGTCAATGCGGGCCATGGCGCATCTCCCTCAGGAGCTTTTTCTGTTTGACGCGTTTTCTTCACGCGAACCGCCACGCAATTCGCTTGAAAACGCTATGCCAGGTGCGGCGACCAGACGGTCGGCCGCATCGAACACGAAGACATCATTGGGATCGAGCACGGCATCCAGGGTCTGGCCCGGCTCGAACTCGTGCACGCCGTGCAGGACCGCCACCCAGTTCGAACCCTCGCGGGTCAGATGCACGAAACTCTCCGAACCGGTGATCTCGGTCACCGTCACCGTGGCGTGGAAGGCGTGGCGGTCGGCCTCGCCATTGGCAAGCCCGAGCTGATGCGCGCGGAAGCCGACGCGATAGGCGCCGTCGGCAAGGCCAGCATAGAGCCCCGAGGCCGGCGAGGCCGTGCCGCCGGCATATTGCACGGAGCCATTTCGCTTATCGATACCGACGAGATTGAGCGGCGGATCCGAAAACACCTGCGCGACGCGCAGCGTCCGCGGGCGGCGGTAGACGTTGGATGTCTCGCCCATCTGAAGCGCCTGGCCCTCCCACATGCACACGGTGTTGCCACCTAGCAGCAGCGCCTCCGTCGGCTCGGTGGTGGCGTAGATGAAGATCGCGCCGGAGGCCTCGAAGATGCGCGGCAGCTCGGCGCGCAGCTCCTCGCGGAGTTTGTAGTCGAGATTGGCGAGCGGCTCGTCGAGCAGCACGAGATCGGCGCCCTTGACCAGCGCGCGCGCAATCGCGGTACGCTGCTGCTGGCCGCCCGAGAGTTGGAGCGGAGTTCGCTTCAGGAACGGCTCGAGGCGGAGCAGCTTTGCAGCCTCCGCGACACGCGCCTTGATCTCGTCGCGCGGCTTGCCTTGCACGCGCAGGGGCGAGGCGATGTTCTCATAAACCGTGAGCGAGGGGTAATTGATGAATTGCTGATAGACCATCGCGACCGAGCGTTGGCGCACGTCGGCGCCGGTGACGTCCTTGCCGCCCACCAGCACCCTGCCCGTGGTCGGCTTGTCGAGGCCGGCGAGCAGCCGCATGATCGAGGTCTTGCCCGACAGCGTCGGGCCGAGCAGTACGTTGAGGGTACCGCTCTCGAACGTCAGCGAGACATCGCGGATGTGCGGGACGCCCTCGACAGTCCGGGTCACGTGGTCGAGCGTCACTGTCATGAGCGTCCTCCTGCTTCCAGCAGGGGAGTTTGCGGCACGGCGTGGGCCCTGATCCAGTCGTCAAGCGCGGCGATCTCGTCGGCAGATAGTCGCAGGCCGAGCTTGGACCGGCGCCAGACGACGTCCTCGGCGGTGACCGCCCATTCATTCGCCATGAGATAGCGGACCTCGCGCTCGGTCAGCGTCGCACCAAAGGACCGGCCGAGATCGGCGGTCGATTTCGCATCGCCGAGCAGCTTGATGGCACGGGTGCCATAGGCGCGGGCGAGGCGCCGGGCATGCTCATGGCTGAGGAAGGGATAGCCGCGCTGGAGCTCCGCGATCAGGCCGTCGATGTCGGATACGTTCATGTCGCCGCCGGGCAGCGGCCATTTGCCGGTCCAGCCCTCGCGCGCTTTCGCGCTGCGAAGATAGGGCGCCAGCCGTTCCAGCGCCTCTTCGGCGAGTCGGCGGTAGGTCGTGATCTTGCCACCATAGATCGACAGCAGCGGCACGCCGCCGGGCGTATCGAGCTCGAACACGTAGTCGCGGGTCGCGGCCTTGGCCTCGCTGGCGCCGTCGTCATAGAGCGGGCGTACGCCGGAATAGGTCCAGACCACGTCGTCGGACGTCACCGGCTTAGCCAGGTATTCGCTCGCCGCCGTGCAGAGATATTGAATCTCCTCGGCTGTCGCCTTCACCTTAGCGGGATCGCCATCATAGTCGCGGTCGGTGGTGCCGATCAGCGTGAAATCGTCCTGGTACGGAATCACGAAGATGATGCGGCCGTCGGCGTTCTGGAACATGTAGGCGCGGTCGTGGTCGTAGAGCTTCTTCACCACGATGTGCGAGCCCTGCACCAGACGCACCTTGGCCTTCGCATTGAGGCCGGCGCCGCGGCCGAGCACGTCCTCGACCCAGGGACCGCCGGCATTGACCAGCGCGCGCGCCTGGATCGACGAGCGCTCGCCGGTCAGCGTGTTGATCATGCCGACGGTCCAGACGCCGTCGGACTGACGAATCTCGGTGGCGCGGGTGCGGGTGCGGATCTCGGCACCCTTGTCGGCGGCATCGCGCGCATTGAGCACGACGAGGCGGGCGTCGTCGACGAAGCAGTCGGAATATTCGAACGCGCGGCTGTAGCGGTTCGGGATCAGCGGGCGACCGACCTCGTCACGCCGGAGATCCACCGAGCGGGTCGCGGGCAGCAAGTGACGGCCGCCGATGTGGTCATAAAGGAAAAGGCCGAGCCGCAGCAGCCAGGCCGGGCGCAGGCCGGCGTGATGCGGCAGGACGAATCTCAGCGGGCGGATGATGTGGGGCGCGATGCCCCAGAGGATCTCGCGTTCGATCAAGGCCTCTCGGACCAAGCGAAATTCGTAATATTCGAGATAGCGCAGCCCGCCATGCACCAGCTTGGTCGACCAAGACGACGTCCCGCTCGCCAAATCGTTCATTTCGCACAGGAAAACCGTGTTGCCGCGGCCCACCGCGTCGCGCGCGATGCCACAGCCATTCACACCGCCTCCGATGATGGCGAGGTCGAAAATACGCTCCAACAGACGCATCCCCCGGCGACCGCCCGTTCATCGAGCGGCAACTTTCGTTTTTGATTAGATCACACCGCAAAACGAAAGCAAGATGAAAGAGAAGCGAGAGGAAATGAACGAGGAACTTTTTCAACCACGATGGAGTGGGGAAATCAGCAGGAGAACGGACAGATGTACGGGCAAGCAGCTCGATTAAGGAGCAGCTAGTGCGGCTCCGTGAACCAACGCGCTTATTGACTTGAATGTAGCAACATCTCTACATAGATCTCGTGAGCAGAGCATCGAATGGCTTGGACGCACAGATGGTCGTGACCACCCTGACCAGCCGGGAATTCAATCAGGATACGAGCCGCGCCAAGAAAGCGGCCTCGCACGGACCTGTCTTCATTACCGATCGCGGCCGCCCGGCCCATGTCCTGCTGACCATCGAGGACTATTTGCGCTTGAGCGGCGGGCACATGAACCTTGCCGAAGCTCTGGCACAGGCGAACGCGGACTTCGATTTCGAACCGCCTCGGATGACCGGCGGCGTCTCTAGGCCCGCTGATCTCGACTGATGTTTCTGCTGGACACCAATGTCATTTCCGAACTGAGGCGGCCGGACAAGGCCGATCGCAATGTCCTCGCCTGGGCCAATGCTGTGCCTGCGGCGAATTTTTTCATGTCCGCCATCTCGATTCGTGAGATTGAACTTGGTGCGCGCCTGATCGAGCGCAAAGACGCGGTGCAAGGTGCCGTCCTGCGTGCCTGGATCAACGATCACATTCTGGCCCGGTTCGAGGGACGGATTCTGGCGATCGACACGGCCGTGGCGCAGCGTTGCGCGCAACTGCATGTTCCGAACCCGCCGGCCGAACGCGACGCCCTTATTGCTGCGACCGCACTTGTTCACGGCTTAACGGTCGTTACGCGCAATGTGGGAGATTTCGAACCTACGGGCGTGACGCTGCTGAACCCGTGGAGCGCACCTAAATCTTAGCGCAACCGCATCACCGGCACTGCTTCAGGCGCGGCATCCTGCGCATCGGCCTGCGTCTCATCGATCTCCCTCGCCTCCTTCGGCATGGCTTCGACCACCTCGATGCCCTTGCTGTGACAGATGGTGGCGAGGCGCTCGGGCAGCTCCTGGTCGGTGACGAAGGTCTGTATCTGGCTGATGTGGGCGATCCGCACCGGCGCGCTGCGGCGGAGCTTTGTGGAATCGGCGACCAGCATGACGCTGCGAGCATTGGCGATGATCGCCTGCGCCACCTGCACCTCGCGATAGTCGAAGTCGAGCAGCGCGCCCTCTTCATCGATCGCGGACGCCCCGATGATGGCGTAATCGACCTTGAACTGGCCGATTAGCTGCGTCGCGGTCGAGCCGACCACCGCGCCGTCGGCGCGCCGCACCGTGCCGCCGGCGACCACCACCTCGATGCGGGGATGGCGGTAGAGCAGCATGGCGACGTTGAGATTGTTGGTGATGACGAGCAGATCCTCGTGCGAGGTCAGCGCGCTCGCGACCTCCTCCGTCGTGGTGCCGATGTTGATGAAGAGCGAGCAGCCGTTCGGGATCAGCGAGGCGGCAGCAGCGCCGATCGCCTTCTTCTCGTCGGCGGCGACGAAGCGGCGCGCCTCGTAGGCGAGATTTTCAACGCCCGAGGCGATGATGGCGCCGCCATGGATGCGGGTCAGCGATCTCCGCTCGCAGAGATCGTTGAGATCCTTGCGGATGGTCTGCGCCGACACCTCGAACCGGCGCGCGAGTTCCTCGACCATGACGCGGCCTGAGGCCCGCGCGAGGTTGAGGATTTCGGCTTGGCGATGGGTCAGTCCGGTCACGGCAAGAGCCTCAAATCAGAACGATGCATGGTGCGGCGGTTCGCGCGTTCGGTCAATGCGGGAGACGATCACGGTTAACGGACTGCCTCAACACGCCATCGCGGCGGCTAGGCGCGCGAGCAGCTCCGGATCGTCGTAGGCGCGCGCGGACGCGACCGCGCCCGCGGCAACAAGGTCTGCATGGCTGAGGGTGGTGCGCATGCCGATGGTCGGGATGCCGGCCGCCGCGGCCGATTGCACGCCGGAGCGTGAGTCCTCGAACGCGATCGACGCCTCTGCGCTGGCGCCGACGAAACGCAGTCCTTCCTGATAGGGCAGCGGATGCGGCTTGCCGTGCGGCAGCTCGTCGCCGATCACGATTGCCTTGAACCGCTCGGTGATGCCGAGGCCCGAGAGCAGCAGCTCGGCGTTGAGGCGCGGCGCGTTGGTCACGGCCACCATGGGAATGCCGGCGGCATCCGCACGGTCGAGCAGCGCCATCAGCCCCGGTATCGGCACGATCTGCCCGGCCACCAGATCACGAAAGATCGCCTCCTTCTCGCCGAGGATTGCGAGGCGCCGTTCCGGCGATTCGTCCGGCAGAAATCGCTCCTCGATCGACACATTGGAAAAGCCCTGAAGCTCGCGCTTGAAGCGCTCATCGTCCACCACATGGCCGCGCGGGGCGAACACGCGGTGAAAGGCTTCGCGATGAAGCGGATCCGTATCGGCCAGCGTCCCGTCAATGTCGAACAGTAACGCCCTGCCCATCGCTTGCCTTTTGGCCTCGATCATTTCCGTACTTCCCAAGTGCGTGGCGCATCAATGCGAAAGACGTATCAATACGGCCTCGATTGCGCAATGACGCGTCCACATCACGACAATGCGGCACTCGACAAAGTCGCGCGCGGCTGCAACACTCGTGGCAAGATCAAAAAGGAGGAAACGATGATGATCAACCGACGCGATTTGGCTCTATCGACTCTCGCCGTCTCCGCGCTTGCTCTCGCGGCACCGGCACTGGCCGCTTCAGCGGACGAAGAGGCCGTGGCGAAGAAGGTGGAGGCCTTCCGCCTCGCCCAGATCGCAGCGGATCCTAAGGCGCTCGGCGCACTCTGCGCGGAGGAGCTCAGCTACAGCCATTCCAGCGGCAAGGTCGAGGACAAGGCGACCTTCATCACCAATGCGACCGACGGCAAGTCGAAATTCCTCTCGATCGAATACAAGGACCCGACCATCAAGGTCGTCGGTCCCGCCGCGATCGTGCGCTTCCACTGGCTCGGCGAACAGGAGATGGCGGCCGATGGGAAGAAAGTATCGACCAACCTCCACATCCTGATGAACTGGCAGAAGCAGGGCGACGAGTGGAAGCTGCTGTCGCGGGCGGCGACGAAGTTGTGATGACGTTCCAACCCTCTCCCCTTGCGGGCGAGGGTGGTTCGCGGCGGAGCGGCGAGACGGGTGAGCGGTCTCCATCCACGAAACGAACCTCCCACTTCTGCGTTTGCGGAGCCGATCCTGATCCGGCGCTTCGCACCACCTTCTCCCGCAAGGAGAAAGGAGGAGCAGCGGTGTGGGCGGTAAAAATTTCCGACCACGCTTCGCGCGTCAAAATTACCAGCGCCAGGCGCTTACGCCGCCTCCTTCACCTCGCCGTTCACAAGCTTGCGCGCGGCGCGCTCGGCTTCGCGGGCATTGCGGAAGAGTTGACCTTCGAGGCGGTTGAAGCGGTCGGATGAGGCGAAGAAACAGTAGCCTCCCTGAGAACGAACGACGATACCTGCGGTCTGCGAATTGACTTCGATGATGTAGCTGTCCGGCATGGCCCGTGGATTCCTCAGTGCGGGCAAATAACGGCATTCCTGCCCAAAGGTTCCGCGGGCATTTGAGGCCGTTTCCACCCCGAATCGACACGCAATTGAGTACGCTAGGACCTCATCCGTTTTATGACTGGTTCTTGGCGAAGACGCGACGCGATGACTTAGTCGCGCCGCGTTTGCGGTGCTTGCCACGTCTTCGTGAGATGAGCCAGAGAGTCGCGCGATTACGTCGCGATCGTCGTGTCGGTCGCGCGAACCGCCTGCGGGCGGCCGTGCTCGTCGATCGAGACGTAGGTAAAGTTGCCATCGGTGACGAGGAACGGATGCTCCTCACCGCGCCGCAGCGCCCAGGCTTCCAGATGCACGGTGAGCGAGGTACGACCCACCCGTACGAGATTGGCGTAGACGGATACGAGATCACCGACATAGACCGCTTTGCGAAAATTCATCGCTTCGATCGCGACGGTCACCGTGCGCGACTTCGCGACTTTCGAGGCGAACACGCCGCCGCCCACATCCATCTGGCTGAGCAGCCAGCCGCCGAAGATGTCGCCATTCGCGTTGGTGTCGGCGGGCATCGCCAGAGTACGAATACAGAGATCCCCGCGCGGTCCGGTGGCGGCGTGTTCACTCATATCTCTCTCACTTGAAACTGTTCCACCCCGGATCGGGCGCAAAGCGCTCGCCGAATCGCTCGGCCAGTGCGCGCAAGCTGGATACGACATTTTCCACGCCGCGCGTGCGCGCATAGTTCAACGGACCGCCACGGAACGGTGCATAGCCGGTGCCGAAGATGAGGGCGCCGTCGACCGCGTCGGCGTCGTCGACGACGCCTTCGCGCAGCGCGGCGACGCAGACGTTGGACATCGGCAGCACCAGGCGGTCGATCATCTGGTCGGTGACGCGCGGACCGGTCTCGGGAAGCTGTGCCTTCTCCGCCTCGCCCTCCTTCCAGACATAAAAGCCCTTGCCGGTCTTGCGGCCGAGCTCACCCTTGGCGACCTTCTCGCGCAGCCAGGCCGGCGTCGGCGGCAGCAGATCGCCGAACTTGGTGCGCAGCATGTCGCCGACATCGAGACAGATGTCGAGCCCGACCTGGTCGGCCAGCTCGATCGGTCCCATCGGCATGCCGAACTGCTCGGCCGCGGCGTCGATCAGGCGTTGGTCGATCTTCTCGTCCAGCATCACCATGGCTTCCAGCATGTACGGCGTCAGCGCGCGATTGACGAGGAAGCCGGGCGAGCTCTTCACGGGCAGCGGCAGGCGGTCAATCGCGCCGACGAAGGCGAGCGCCTCTTTCAGCACTTGCGGGTCGTTGCCGTCATGGCTGACGACCTCGACCAGTTGCAGCCGCGACACCGGATTGAAGAAATGCAGGCCGACCAGCCGATCCGGCCGCG
The DNA here is from genome assembly GCF_023073875.1 of Bradyrhizobium sp. 154. Taxonomy (NCBI): domain Bacteria; kingdom Pseudomonadati; phylum Pseudomonadota; class Alphaproteobacteria; order Hyphomicrobiales; family Nitrobacteraceae; genus Bradyrhizobium; species Bradyrhizobium sp. 154. Next base: position 101,414 of record NZ_JADPKG010000044.1, on the reverse strand, counting down.
CCAGCGTTGTTCGCAAGTCCTGTAGCGGAATGCTCGACGTGTTGGTCGCAAGGATCGCGCCGGGCTTCATCCGCGGCTCGAGGCCGGCATAGACCTTCTGCTTCAGCTCGAGCTTCTCCGGCACGGCCTCGATGATGAGATCGGCGTTGCGTACGCCTTCTCCGTCCATGTCGGGAATGAGGCGATCGAGTGCGTCGCGCACGTCGGTCGGCTTGCGAATGATCTTGCCGTAGAGTTCGGCCGCGCGCTTCGCCGCGCCGGCGATCGGCTCCGGCTTCATGTCGGCCAGCGAGACGCGCATCCCCTGGCCCGCGCACCAGGCCGCGATGTCACCGCCCATGGCGCCGGCGCCGATGACATGCACATGCTTGACGGCATTGCCGCTGCCCGCCGCCTTCTTCATCTGCTCGCGCAGGAAGAAGACCCGGATCAGGTTCTGCGCGGTCGGCGTCACCATCAGCTTGGCGAACGAGCCCTGTTCGGCTTTCAGCATCGAGGCCTTGCTGCCGCCGTGGGTCTCCCAGAGATCGATCAGCGCGTAGGGCGCCGGATAATGCTCACGAGATGCCGCCTTCGCCGCCTGCGAGCGCATGCGTCTGGCGAGCAGCCCGCGCACGAGGCCGACATTCGCCGCGCGAACCAGCAAGCCCGGCCGCGCCCGCTTCAGACGTCCGAACAGCGCATCCTTCACGGCATTGTGGACGTGGCGCTCCTGCGTGACGGTGTCGACGAGGCCGAGCGATCTGGCGCGGCGCGCATCGATGGTGCGGCCGGTCAGCATCAGGGCCATCGACTGGATCGGATTGACCAGCGCGGTGAAGCGCGCGGTGCCGCCGAGGCCTGGATGAAGGCCGAGCATCACCTCCGGGAAGCCGAAGCGCGCCCCCTCGATGGCGATGCGCGCCTGACAGGCGAGCGCGACCTCGAGCCCGCCGCCGAGGCAGAAGCCGTGGATGACCGCCACCGTCGGCAACCTCAAGGCTTCCAGGTGATCGATTACGGCATGCGCGGACCGGATGCGTGTCTCCACCATCTCAGGATCGGACGCGCCGCGAAATTCGTTGACGTCGGCGCCGGCAATGAAGCCGGACGGCTTTGCCGAGCGGATCACGAGGCCGGCGGGACGCTCGGTCTCGATCGCCGCAAGCACGGCATCGAACTCCTCCATCACATCCGAGGACAGCGTGTTGGCGCTCGCCTCGGCGCGGTCGAACAGCAGCCAGGCGACACCATCGGCATCGCGCGTCAGCTTGAAGTGCTTGTAGGGACTGTCTGTCCCAGGCTTGGGCCCGAGCTCCAGCACGCGGTCGCCAAGCGCGGTCATGATCTTGGAATCCATGGTCACAGCGCCTCGATCAGCATGGCGCCGCCGAGCCCGCCGCCGATGCATTCGGTGGCAACGCCGCGCCGCGTGCCAAGCCGCTTCATGGCGTTGACGAGATGCAGCACGATCCGGTTGCCGGAGGTGCCGACGGGATGACCGAGCGAGATCGCGCCACCGTCGACGTTTAGTCTTTCGCGGGCGATCTCGCCGGCTGCGCCGTCGAGGCCCAAAATCTCGCGACAGAATTTATCGTCGTTCCAGGCGGCGAGACAGCCGAGCACCTGCGTGGCGAAAGCCTCGTTCAATTCCCAGGTCTCGACGTCGTTGATGCTGAGGCCGTTGCGCTGGAGCAGCGGCGTCGCCGAGATCACCGGGCCGAGCCCCATGATGCTAGGATCGAGCGCGGCCCAATTGCTGTCGACGATGACAGCTTTAGGGGTGAGCTTATGCTTGGCGACCGCGGCGTCGGAGGCCAGGATCACCCAGGAGGCGCCATCGGTGATCTGCGAGTAATTGCCGGCGGTCACCTGTCCCCAGGGGCGCTCGAACACCGGCCGGAGCTTTGCAAGCGTCTCGGCCGTCGAGTCCGGGCGTACGCCGTCGTCATGGTCGAAGAACTTGCCATCCCGGGAGAACGCGGTCTCAACCTCGCCCTTCAGAAAACCTTCGGCCTGCGCATGCGCAAGGCGGCGATGGCTCTCGGCCGCGTAGGCATCAGACTGCGCGCGCGTGATGCCAAAGAGATGACCGACGACCTCGGCGGTCTGGCCCATGTTCAAATCGGTGACGGGATCGGTCAGTCCGCGCTCGAGGCCGATGACCGGCTTGAGATAGCTTGGGCGCAGCTTGAAGGCTGCGGCGAGCTTCGCGGCAACGCCCTTGGCGGTGGCGAGCCCGGCGAACCAGCGCACGCCGGAATTCGGCCAGACCAGCGGCGCGTGGCTCAGCGCCTCGGTTCCACCGGCCAGGATCATGTCGGCATGGCCTTCGCGGATGTAGCGATAGGCAGTGTCGATCGACTGCATCCCGGAGCCGCAATTGATCTGTACCGTGAAGGCAACCATGTCCTCGCCCATGCCGAGCCGCAGCGCGGCGACACGGGCGGGGTTCATCTCGTCCGCGATCACGTTGACGCAGCCGAGGATGACCTGGTCGAAGTCAGTCGGGGCGAACGGCTGGCGCGCCAGCAGCGGTCGGCCGCATTGCACAGCGAGATCCACCGGCGTGAACGGGCCGGGGCCCGAGCGCGCCTTCAGAAACGGCGTCCGACTGCCGTCGATGATGAAAACCGGTCGTGCCATCAGCTCGCCGCCCTCTGTTCACCGAGTTCCTGGAAGAACTGATGCACGTCGCCGGATTTCTTGTAAATCGGTGACAGCGCCTCAGGCGCAAAGTCATCGACCTCGATCACTTCGTTGACGGCTTCGCGGGCCGCGGCGAGCTGCTCGCCCTCGGCTTGCGTGATCACACCCTTGGCGACCGCGTCCTTCCAGTCGCGGACCTGCGCGGCGCGCACGCGCCTAGCGATCGCATCGGTTTCTGCAGCGAGCTTGAACGCGCGCTCAAGCCGGGCAAAGCCGCCGTCGTCGTCGACATGGGCGAGATCGGGCGTGAGACGCTCGCGCGCCGCCGACGGCTCCAGGACGAGGCTTGCGCATTGATGGACGACGCGGTCCGACGGGCCGAGCACGCGTGCGCCGAACGGCTGGACCACGAGCTTGAGGAAGGCTGCGACGAAGCGGTTCGGCAGATTGGCCAGAATTTCCGCGAGCCGGTTCTCGATGGTTCGGAAGCCCGTCGCCATGCACCATTCCAGCGCGGCGAAATCCTCCTTCTGACGGCCCTCGTCCTGCCAGCGCTTCAGCGCGGCCGAGAGCAGATACAGCTCGGACAGAATGTCGCCGAACCGCGCCGACAGCATCTCCTTGCGCTTGAGCGCGCCGCCGAGCGTCAGCAGCGCCAGATCGGCGCAGAGCGCGAAGGCGGCAGAGTAGCGCGAGAGCTGGCGATAGAATGGCGTGGCATCGCCCGCATCAGGCGCCGGTGCGAAGGCGCCGAACGTCCAGCTTCGGCCAAAGGCGCGAAGCAGTGTGCGGAAGCTGTGGCCGACGTGCTTCCAGAAAGCCTTGTCGAACGCGGCGAGGCCGCGCTCGCGGTCGGTGTCGGCGAGCGCATTCATCTCGCCGAGCAGATAGGGATGGGCGCGGATGGCGCCCTGCCCGAACACGATGAGATTGCGCGTGAGAATGTTGGCGCCCTCGACCGTGATGCCGACCGGCACGGCGCGATGCAGATTGCCGAGATAGTTCTGCGGACCATCGATCACGGCCTTGCCGCCGTGGATGTCCATGGCGTCGTCGATCGCAGTGCGCATGCGTTCGGTCGCATGCAGCTTCATGATGCCGGAGATGACGGCAGGATGAATGCCGGCATTGAGCGCCGCGCAGGTCAGCCGCCGCGCCGCATCGAGCTGATAGGCGGTCGCGACGATGCGCGCGAGCGGCTCCTCGACGCCCTCGAACTTGGAGATGGAGATGCCGAACTGCTCGCGGATGCGAGCATAGGCACCGGTGGTGCGCGCCGCAAAGGCGGCGCCGGCGGCCGACAGCGACGGCAGCGAGATGCCGCGCCCGGCGGCGAGCGCGGTCATCAGCATCTTCCAGCCCTGCCCCAGCCGAGCTTCGCCGCCGATGACGTAGTCGAGCGGGATGAAGACGTCGCGGCCCCGGTTCGGGCCATTCTGGAACACTTGCATCGACGGCAGATGGCGGTGACCGATCTCGACGCCGGGCAGATTAGTCGGGATCAGCGCCACCGTGATTCCGAGCTCTTCCTGATCGCCGACGAGGTGATCGAGATCATAGGCCTTGAAGGCGAGACCGAGCAACGTCGCGACGGGGCCGAGCGTGATGTAGCGCTTGTGCCAGTTGAGACGAAGGCCGATCACCTCGCGGTCCTCGAACTCCCCCTTGCAGATGATGCCGGTGTCGACCATCGAGGCGGCATCGGAGCCGGCCTCCGGGCTGGTGAGGCCGAAGCAGGGAATGTCGCGACCATCGGCGAGGCGCGGCAGCCAGCGCTGCTGCTGCTCCTTGGTGCCGAAGCGCATCAAGAGCTCGCCGGGGCCGAGCGAGTTCGGCACCATCACCGTGACGGCGGCCGCGATCGAACGGGTCGAGATTTTTCGCACGACTTCGGAATGCGCATACGGCGAAAAGCCGAGCCCACCGAATTCCTTCGGAATGATCATGCCGAAGAACTTTTCGCGCTTGACGAAGTGCCAGACGTCCTGCGGCAGGTCGCGCCATTCCCAGAAGATCTTCCACTCGTCGAGCATGGCGCAGAGCTCGTCGACGGGGCCGTTGAGGAAAGCCTGTTCCTCCGCGGTCAGCGTTGCCTGCGGGACCTTCAGCAGCTTCGACCAATCGGGATTGCCGGTGAAGAGATCGGCGTCCCACCAGACGTCACCGGCCTCCAGCGCCTCGCGCTCGGTATCGGAAATCGCCGGCAGCACGCCGCGCGCGAGAGTGAAGATCGGCTTTGTCAGAGTGTCGCGGCGGAAGCTCATGGCTGACCTCATGCATCGGCGCGGTTATCGGGCATTTTAGCGGAAACTGGCTGGCCGAGGCGAACACTTCGCCTGCGAAATTGACGCGGCCGGGCGGCCGCCCAGGGGCCATAACGGCCGGGCCGCGGTGCCGGTTCCGGGATCGGGAAATGGGGCCGAACGCCTCGCCACAGTCATTCCCGGGCGACGTGCAAGCGTCGAGCCCGGAATCGAGCGTGCGGCAGCGTTGGTGGACCAATGGATCTCTGATGCACAATTGCGCATCATAGGTCGCGTCTGGCGACGCCGCGGAATGACCTGTGGAAGCAGCAGCCCGGCTTAATCCGGCCGGACCATCTCGAACATGTTTTCCGGCTTGATCTCGAAATAGTCGCCGCGGCGCCCCGCGCGGACGATAGGGCGGGCGGCGGCGGTCTGGTAGACGCCGTCCTTGATCATGGCCTTGTCGATGTGGACGGCGACGACCTCGCCGAGCGTCAGCCAGGCGTCAGCCTCCTTGCCGTTGGCGCCCTTGAGACGAACGATGTCGGACACCTTGCATTCGAAGGCGACCGGGCTCTCGCCGACGCGCGGCACGTTGACAAGCTTGCCGGGCACGGCGGTCAGACCCGCGACCTCGAACTCGTCGACCTCGGGCGCGACATGCGCGGCGGTTGCGTTCATGTGCTTCGCCAGATCCATCGTGGCGAGATTCCAGACGAATTCGCCGGTCTGCTGGATGTTCTCGACCGTGTCCTTCCAATTGGTGGAGGAGAAGCCGATGATCGGCGGCACATAACAGAACGCATTGAAGAAGCTGTAGGGTGCGAGGTTGACGTGGCCCCTGGCGTCGCGCGAGGAGATCCAGCCGATCGGCCGCGGCGCGATAATAGCGTTGAAGGGATCGTGCTTGAGGCCGTGGCCCTTGGAGGGCTCGTAGAAGTAGGGGTCTTTGGCGGTCACGCTCTGTTTCCTTCCCGTCTTGCGAGCGGAACGAAGCAATGCAGAATCCCTCTGCGGAGACAGCCTGGATTGCTTCGCTACGCTCGCAATGACGGAGTGTGTTGGTCCGTCCTTGCCGTCATCCCTCCGTTAGGGTGGCGCGAAGCTGCTTATAGGAGGAAAGCCACCGCCCCGTCAGTGCCGCGGCGACAATCCCGCGATGACGAAATCGATCATCTGGTCGATGGTCGGGCCCGGCTTGGTGGCGCACTGGGCGATCATCTGGGGATGGAAGAAGCGCATCATTGCGGTGCAGGAGCAGAGCGCGGCCAATTGCAGGTCCGGTGCCTCGAACTCGCCGGCGGCGACGCCCTGCCCGATCATCTGGCCGATCATTCCGGCGATACATTCCATGTGGGTGACGCAGACGTCCCAGTCCTCCTGCATGGCGATTTCGACCATCTCATGCAGCTTATTGTCGCCGACATAGCGCTCGGTGTTCATGCGATGGATGGTGGTGAGCAGCTCGCGGAAGCGCTCCAGCACCGGACCGGGCCGCGCCACGATCCGCTGCGCCTCCAGCTCAACCTCGCCCATCAGCGAGCGGGCCACCGCCTGATGGATCGCCTTCTTCGATTCGAAGAAGCGATAGACATTGGCGGGGCTCATCCGCAGTTCTTTGGCGATGTCTCCGACCGTGGTCTTCTGGTAACCGATCTGGCGGAACAGCCGCTCGGCCACCTCGAGGATACGATCCCGGGTGTCGCTTTCGATATGTTCCGTAATCAGTGTCATCTGTCAGGACTCGTCAGTCAGCACTTCATCTCACTTATTCAGCCGCTTCAGCAAGCGGAATTGCGCGTGGCTCATCGCTCCCATGCTGCGGCGCGGCAGGCTGCTCGGGAGTACCAGCCTCATCTAGGCTCTTTCTGAACCAAAGCGCATAGAGGCCCGGCAGGTACAAGAGCGTGAGGAAGGTCGCGACGAACAAGCCGCCCATGATGGTGATCGCCATCGGGCCCCAGAAGGCCGAGCGCGACAGCGGGATCATGGCGAGAATCGCGGCGAGCGCCGTCAGCACCACCGGTCGGGCGCGGCGGACGGTGGCCTCGACAATCGCCTCGCGCCGGGTCAGGCCGTGCGAGACGTCGGTCTCGATCTGGTCGACGAGGATGACGGTGTTGCGCATGATCATGCCGGCAAGCGCGATCAGGCCGAGCAGCGCCACGAAGCCGAACGGGGCATTGGCGACATTGAGCCCGAGAGAGGCGCCGACGATGCCGAGTGGCGCCGTCAGGAACACCAGGATCAGGCGCGAGAAGCTCTGAAGCTGGAACATCAAGAGCGTCAGCATCACCATCACCATCAGCGGGAAGAGAATGAAGATCGAGGCGTTGCCCTTGGCGGATTCCTCGAAGGCGCCGCCCGGCTCGATCCGGTAGGCCGGCTCGAGGTGGTCCTTGATCGCCTTCAGCTTCGGCGTGATCTGGTTGGTGACGTCGGGCGCCTGCACGCCGTCGACCACGTCGGAGCGCACGGTGATCGCCATGTCGCGGTTGCGCCGCCACAAGATCGGCTCCTCGTGGGCATATTCGATCTTGGCGATCTGCTGCAGCGGCACGGCAACGCCGTTGCGCGAGGTAATCGTCAGGTCGCCGACACCGCCGAGATCGAGGCGTTCGGACGGCGCCGCGCGGGCGACCACGCCGACCTTCTCGATGCCGTCGCGCACGGTCGTGACCTGCGCGCCCGAGATCAGCATCGCCAGCGCCTGCGAGACGTCCTGCGGGGTCAGGCCCATGGCGCGGGCACGGTCCTGGTCGACGACGAGCTTGAGGTAAGGCGACTGCTCGTTCCAGTCGAGCTGGACGTCCTTGACGCTCTTGTTCTGCCGCATGACGTCGCGGACCTGGTAGGCGATCTCGCGCACCTTGTTGGCGTCGGGGCCGATCACACGGAACTGGACCGGGAAACCGACCGGCGGACCGAAATTGAAGCGGTCGACGCGCACGCGCGCCTCGGACAGGAAGCCCTCGGCAGCGGCGTTTTCGATCTTGGCTTTGATGCGCTCGCGCGCCTCGACGCCCTTGGCGACGATGACAACCTCGGCGAAGGCCTCGTTCGGCAGCTGCGGATTGAGGCCGAGCCAGAAGCGCGGCGAACCCTGGCCGACATAGGCGGTATAGGTCTCGATATCCTTGTCGTCCTTCAGCAGGGTCTCGGCCTTCTTCACCGCCTTCTCGGTGACGTTGAAGGCGGTGCCCTCCGGCAGGCGGAGCTGGAGGAACAGCTCGGGGCGCTCCGACAGCGGGAAGAACTGCTGCTGGACATGGCCGAACCCGACGATCGAGGCGACGAAAATTCCGACGGTCGCGACCACCACGGTGATGCGATGATTGACGCACCATTGCACGATGGCGCGCAGGCCGCGGTACATGCGGGTCTCGTAGACTGCGTGCGGATCGTGATTGTGGTGGACCTTCGTCTCCGGCAGCAGCATGGCGCCGATATAGGGCGTGAAGATCACCGCCACGAACCAGGAGGCGACCAGCGCGATCGCCACGATCCAGAAGATGCTGCCGGCATATTCGCCGACCGCGGAATTGGCAAAGCCGATGGGGAGGAAGCCAGCGGCCGTGACCAGCGTTCCCGTGAGCATCGGAAACGCAGTTGATTCCCAGGCAAAGGACGCCGCGCGCATGCGATCCCAGCCCTGCTCCATCTTCACCACCATCATTTCGACTGCGATGATGGCGTCGTCGACGAGCAGACCGAGCGCGATGATCAGCGCACCGAGCGTGATGCGGTGCAGGTCGAGCGACATCGTGTTCATGACAATGAAGACGATGCCGAGCACCAGCGGCACAGACAGCGCGACCACGATGCCGGTGCGCCAGCCCAGTGCCAAAAATGAGACGAACAGCACGATGACGAGCGCCTCCATGAAGGAGTGCACGAACTCGCCGACGGCGTGCTCGACCACCTTGGGCTGGTCGGCAATCAGCCTGACGTCGATGCCCTGCGGCACGGCCTTCATGAATTCGCTCGTCGCCTTCTCGACCTCCTTGCCGAGATCGAGGATGTTGGCGCCCTTGGCGGTGACGACGCCGATGCCGATCGCGGGCTTGCCTTCCTGGCGGACCACGAAGCTCGGCGGATCGACATAGCCATGGGTGACGGTGGCGATATCGCCGAGACGGAAGACGCGGCCGTTGCTCTCGACCGGCGTCTCGGCCACGGCCTTGGCGCCGTCGAGCGCGCCGGTGACGCGCAGCGGCACGCGCTGCGACGAGGTCTCGACTGTGCCGGCCGGCGTCACGTTGTTCTGCTTGGCGAGCGAATCGAACAGCGCTTGCGGCGTGATGCCGAGGGTGGCGAGCTTGGCGTGGCTGAACTCGACGAAGATGCGTTCGTCCTGATTGCCGTAGACGTCGACCTTGGTCACGCCGGGCACCTTCAGGAGGCGCTGACGGAATCCTTCCGAGACCTTCTTGAGCTGAGCATAGTCGGCGCCGTCGCCGGTCATCATGTAGAGGATGGAATCGACGTCGGAGAATTCGTCGTTGACGACGGGCCCGAGGATGCCGGACGGCAGCTGACCCTGCACGTCGACCAGCTTCTTGCGAAGGAGGTAGAAGAGATAGGGCACGTCCTTCGGCGGGGTGCTGTCGCGGAACGTCACCTGGAGCGCGGTGAAGGCGGGCTTGGAATAGGTCTGCACCTTCTCGAAATAGGGCAGCTCCTGGATCTTCTTCTCGATGGGATCGGCGACCTGGGTCTGCATCTCCTGCGCGGTCGCTCCCGGCCACATCACGGAGACGTTGACCACCTTCACCGTGAAGAACGGATCCTCGGCACGGCCGAGCTTCTCATAGGAGAAGAAGCCGGCGACGCCGAGCACGATCATCAGGAAGAGCACCAGCGTCGGATGGCTGACGGCCCAGGCCGAAAGGTTGAAGCGCTTCATCGCACTCTCCGAAAGACGATCCAGTTGCAAAAACGACAGCCGCTCTATTGAAGGCCTCATCGCGAGGCAGCGAAGCAATCCAGGGGGCTGGGCAGGTTCTGGATCGCTTCGCCGCTTCAGCCCTTGCATTTGCGCTCGGGCCGAAACTCACCTCGCAATGAGGAACTCGTAAACGTTCGTTAGAAGGACAGCGACGAGACGATCCGCACCCTCTGGCTCGGATCGAGCTTCTGCACGCCGAGGGCGACGATCTTGGCGCCCTCTTCGACACCACCGGTGATGACGACGTCGTTGCTCTCGTAGGACTTCACCGTCACCGGCCTCAGCGTAATCGCGCCGTTGTCGTCGACGACGTAGAAGGACGGCTTGCCGCCTTCGTTGAACAACGCCGACAGCGGCAGCCGGGCGACGCGCTCGGTGGCGGCGTCCGACAGCGTGAGCGTCGCGGTCATGCCGAGCGCGACCTTGTCGTCGGCTTCGGGCAGCGAGAATTTTGCCAGATAGGTGCGGGTTGCCGGATCGGCCGCCGGCGCGATCTCGCGCAGCTTGGCCGTGTACTTCTTGTTCGGCTCGGACCAAAGAGTGACGCTGGCGGCGCCCGACTTGGCGCGTCCGACCAGCGTCTCAGGGATGGCGACGACCGCTTCCTTTTCGGCAAAGCGGGCGACACGGATCGAGGCCTGGCCCGCGGCGACCACCTGGCCGGGCTCAATCAGCGTTGCGGTGACGACGCCACGGGCGTCGGCGTTGAGCGTCGCGTAGGAAAGGGAATTCTTGGTCAGCTCGACCGAGCGCTCGGCCCGATTCAGGCGCGCACGGGCCTCGTCAGCGGCGGCACGACTCTGGTCGAGCTGGGCATCGGTGGTCCAGCCCTTGGCCTTTAGGTCCTTGGCGCGCTGCTCGGCAGCGGCGGCCTGGGCCAGCACGCCGGTCGCGGCAGTCAACTCGGCAACGGCCTGCTCGGCCTGGAGCTTCAGATCGATCTCGTCGAGAGTCGCCAGCGGCTGTCCGATTTCGACGGTCTGGCCGACCTCGACCAGGCGCTTTGCGACCTTGCCGGCGACGCGAAAACCGAGATCGCTCTCGATCCGCGGCCGAATGGTCCCGACGAAGCTCCGCTCGGGCGTCTCGGCGTCATAATGGGCCGTTGCGACCAGAACCGGCCGCGGCGGCTCGGCCTTTTCGGCGATGGTGTCATTGCACCCAGCCAGTGCGGCGGCCATCAGGGCCAGCGACACACCCGCCAACAGCCTGGAATAGCTGGACAAAACCGACCGGACGAACATCGAAGGACACTCCTGCATCTCGAATGAGAGGAATGTCGATTAATCACTGACAAAAGTCAATAATCGTCAGTCATCAGGAATCCGTGATCGTTAAGGGCTGGTAAGGATTGTCCCCGTTGTCAGGAAGGTGCGATGGTAGGGCGGACAACGCGAGATGTCCGCCCCAGCTCGAAGAGCGAAGGCGGACGCGTGCCACCTCGACAGTCACAAGCGGGGAGATGGGCACCGCGTGCGAAGAGCACGCCTTGGCCCACTGCAGGTGCTCCCTCGCCGTTCCTATTCGGCGAACTCGTGCTTGCTGTCATGGCCGCCGACGAAGACCAGGAGGCCGGCGATCAGCGGCAAGACGGCGAGCACGAGCAGGCCGCTTGAGGTTTGGCCAGTTGCTTCCTTGACCCAACCGATCAGATAGGGCCCGCCGAAGCCGGCGAGGTTGCCGACCGAGTTGATCAGGGCGATCGCGCCGGCCGCCGCGGTGCCGGACAGCCAGGCGGTCGGCAAGGTCCAGAACACGCCGAAGCAGCAGAACACCCCAATGGCCGCCACCGTCAGCACAACCATCGTGAGGGCTGGATCGGTGAGATAAGAGGAGATGCCGAGCGCAACCGCGGTGAGCAGCAGCGGCGCGCCGACATGCATCACGCGCTCGCGTGTCGCATCCGAATGCCGCGCCCACAGCACCATCGCGATGGTGCCGAACAGATAGGGAATCGCGGTGACGAAGCCGGTCTGCGCGTTGGTGAGGCCGAACGCCTTGACGATCTGCGGCAGCCAGAACTGCATGCCATAGAGCGCGCCGACGAAGCCGAAATAGATCAGGCTGAGCGCGATCACCTTCGGCGACGACAACGCTTGGCCGAGCGATGGATGCTTCACCGCCTGCTTGATTGCGATCTCAGAATCGAGCTTGGCCTTGAGCCAGGCCTTCTGCTCGGCCGAGAGCCAATTCGCCTTCTCCGGCCTGTCGGTGAGATAGAACCAGGTGACGATGCCGAGCAGCACGGAAGGAATGCCTTCGATGATGAAAAGCCATTGCCAGCCCTTCAGCCCCATCAGGCCGTCGAGCCCGAGCAGGAGGCCCGAGACCGGCGCGCCGATCACGGTCGAGACCGGAACGGCGATGGCGAAGGCCGCGAGAAAGCGGGCGCGATATTCGGCCGGATACCAATAGGTGAGATAGAGGATGATGCCCGGGAAGAAGCCGGCCTCGGCGACGCCGAGCAGGAAGCGCAGGACGTAGAAGCTCGTGACGCCGCTGACCGCCGCCATCAGCGCAGAGATGATGCCCCAGGTCACCATGATGCGGGCGATCCAGCGGCTGGCACCGAATTTTTCCAGCGCGAGGTTGCTCGGCACCTCGAAGATGAAGTAGCCGATGAAGAAGATGCCGGCGCCCCAGGAGAAGATCAGCGGTGTGAACTTCAGCTCCGCATTCATGGTCAGCGCGGCGAAACCGAGATTGACGCGATCGAGATAGGAGAAGAAGTAGGCCAGCACCAGGAACGGAATCAGGCGCCATGAGATAGTGCGGATAGTCGAGGTCTCGATTTCCGACTTGGCTGCGCCGACGGAACCGGCATAGGTCGTGGTCTGGCTCATGGCTTCCCCCGTGTTGTTGCTTTTGTAGCTAAGAGGCGGTTTTGAGCATCGCGGGCAAAGAGTCAATGGAGCGAGCAATGCACGGAGCGCAGCCGGATAAACGCGTTGCGCTGCTGCGGACATCGCTGATCCGCGCCGGCCTCGCGTTTGCGGTGATCGTCTGCGGGCTGTCTCTGCGCTGGTACGGCTTTCCGCTCGGCCTGCCCGCCTTCGCCGTGAAGTACGGCGGCTCGCTGTTGTGGGCGACGATGGTGTTTCTGCTGGTCGGTCTTTTGCTGCCGCGGCTGACGCGGATGCAGATGGCAGCTATCGCGGTCGTGATCGCGGTCGTCGTGGAATTCTCCCGCCTGGTGCATACCCCTTGGCTTGACGCGTTCCGCCTGACCACCGCGGGCGCGCTGCTGCTCGGGCGCATCTTCTCGTTATGGAATTTGGTGGCTTACGTGATCGGCATTGTGTTCGGCGTCTGGCTGGATCGGCTTGTGGAAACGCGCAGCCTAGGCAACGGCTAGCCAGCCAGCCTCTTCCTGGTGGCGCGGAGAATCTCGTCTGACAATTTGGAATCGCTCACGGCGCGGGCGAGTACAACCGCTCCGACCAGAGAGGCCAGAGTCACGATCGCGTCCCCATCGCGCTTGCGTTGGCCGGCCCCCGCTCCCATGCGGGCGCTGAGCCATCCGATCATGCCACTCACGCCGGCGGTAAATCGCTCTCGCGCGCCTTGGCTCTGGCGGTGCATTTCAGAGCACAGGGCAGCAAAGGGGCAGCCGCTTCCCGGTTCATCCCGGTGCGCCACCGAGAGATATTCGGAAACATAATCGCCGACCGTGGTGGTTTCACGGAGTTCGCGTCCTTTGGAGACGATCGCTTCGGCGACCGCCTCTTCGATTAGCCGCTCCTTGGAGCCAAATTGGCTGTAAAGGCCGCCATGCGTCATGCCGGCGGCTTCGGTCAGCGCGTCGACGCTGACGCCGGAGATCCCGCGCTCCCGGATCAGGCGTGAGGCCGCCGTTAGAATTCGCTCGCGGTTGTCGGCCGCCTTCTCCTTGGAAACGCGCATGTCGGAAGTCCCGAATCAGAGGTCTTGACAATTATAATTACGATCGTCATCTAATTCAAACATTACGATCGTCATCAAAATCTGACGGGCGCAGCGACGATCACCAGGAGAAAGTCATGGCCAAGGTAAAGATTGCTCTCGTGACAGGCGCCTCGTCGGGCATCGGCGAAGCCACCGCGCAGCGGCTCGCAACAGCCGGTTATAGAGTTTACGGCACCAGCCGACGCGGAGTTCAGGCAGGCAAGCGGCCTTTCGAGATGCTGGCCCTCGACGTGACCAGCGACGAATCCGTCACAGCGGCCGTCAGCGAGGTGATCGGGCGCGAGGGTCGCATCGATCTACTCGTGAACAACGCCGGATTCGGCGTTGCCCCCGCCGGCGCCGAGGAGAGCTCGATCGAGCAGGCCCGCTCGATTTTCGAGACGAACTTCTTTGGGCTGATCCGGGTGACGCGCGCCGTCCTGCCGCAGATGCGCGGTCAGGGCAGCGGCCGCATCATCAACATCAGCTCCGTCCTTGGCTTTCTGCCGATGCCCTATGGAGCGCTCTATGCGGCGACCAAGCACGCCGTGGAAGGCTATTCGGAATCGCTTGACCACGAGCTGCGCACGCGGGGTATCAGGGTCTCCACCATCGAACCCGCCTACACGAAGACACCGTTCGACGCGAACTTCATCGAGCCGGACGTCAAGCTCGACGAGTATCGCGAAGCACGCGCGGCCGTGAGCAGGCGGGTGAACGAGGTCATGGCAACCGCCGAATCGCCGGATGTGGTCGCCGACACCGTATTGAAGGCGGCAAACGCGACGCATCCGAAAATTCGATACACAGCCGGCAAGCTCGCGAACCGCCTGCGACTTCTACGCAGGTTTGCGCCCGCCGGCCTGGTCGATGCCGGGATTCGAAAGGACCTCCGGCTTGATGCGGCTCAGCCGTCACGGTCCGCTCGTCTCCCACGAGCTTTTTGACGGCGCGCGCGCCGCCGCTCCCGGCGCTGCATTCGCCCGTGCTCGCGGCATGAACTTCTTCATGGTGTTCGGCCTGCTGAGCCGCAAGATCATTCGCGGCGCTGGAAAAACGCGGCGTCGAATATTCATTCCTGTTTGTGCATCCGGACGGGGGGCAGCTCTCGCAGATCTCGGACATTCTCACGGCGGGTCACATTCGGCCGGTGATCGACAAGGTATTTCCGTTCGCGCGGGCAAAGGACGCCCTTGGCTATCTTGCGAAGGGCAGGGCCAAGGGGAAAGTCATTGTCCAGATGAGGTGAGGCTCACTCCGCAAGCTGAAATCGCTCGAACCGGTCGAGCTCGTCCTCGATCTTGCGCTTGAGCTCCTTGCGGCCTGCAGTCTTCTTGCCCTCGCCAACCCAGGTCCATTTCTGCATCAAGAGCTTCTTGGCCTGCCGGTCCGTCTTGAGATCAAGCGCGGCGACGATCTCGTGGCCGACCAGCACGGGCAGCGCGAAATAGCCGAGCTTGCGCTTGGCCTTCGGCACATAGGCTTCGAACAGATGGTTGTAGCCGAAGATGAGATTGGTGCGCTTGCGCTGGATGATCAGCGGATCGAACGGCGACAGGATATGGACGAGATCGGGCGACGCCGCCGCGCCGGTGGACTCGAGCACCGCAGGCACCGCCCAATGCTCCTGCTTGCCCGCGCCGTCGATCGCGACAGGCACGAGCTCGCCGCGGCGCACGCGCGAGGCGATCAGCCCCGCCACCGCCTTCTTGCGCGGCGCATCGAGATGGCAGACCGAATCCAGACTGACCACACCCTGTGAGCGCAGCGCGCGGTCGAGCAGATAGGCCGTGATCTCCTTGGGCGAGGCCGGCTTCGGCAGCTTGTCCCAGCCAAAATGGCGCGTCGTCAGCTCATAGGTCTTGAGCATGCCCTGGCGCTCGCTGATGGTCACAGCCCCGGTATAGAAGGCAAGTTGCAAGGCCCGCTTCGACGGCTTGCGGCTCTGCCACAAATGTTCCTTCTCGACGAGCACGTCGTCCTCGATGTCGCGGATCGTGAGCGGACCGGCGCGCAGCAGCCGCATTACCTTGCGCGTGTCGGCCGGCTTCACCGAGTCGAACCATTTGTGCCCTTCGCGCCGGTGCTCGCGCATCGCCGGCAGGAAGAAGCGGAAGTCGCTCGCCGGCACGTAGGACAGCGCATGCGTCCAGTATTCGAACACACTTCGGTCGACGCTCTGGGCATGGCGAAGATCAGCGCGGCGGTAGGACGGGATGCGGCTGAACAGGATGTGGTGGTGGCAGCGCTCGATCACGTTGATGGTGTCGATCTGCACATAGCCGAGATGAGCGACCGCGTGCGCGACGGCCTGCGCGCCTTCGCCGAACGGGGTACGCTCGTCCAGCCGCTGGGCATGCAGCCAGATCTGCCGGGCCTGTGTCGTCGAGAGAGGGAGAGGCTTGGGAGCGCGGGACATTGCAGGATGCAATGTAGCGGGATTCGCGCTGAGGCAAACAAGACAGGCAAAGAAAACCGCGCTGCCATCTGCTGACAGCGCGATCTGTCAGCGAACTGCTCAAACTATTTCGCGCCCATCTTCTGCGCCTTCATGTAATGCATGCAGGCGCCGCGCATATTGCCTTTGCTCATCTCGGTGTTGGCCGCAGCCATTTCCTTGGCCATCGCCTGTTTGGCGGGCGAATCGACGGTTCCCATTGCGGTCATCGATTTGCCGATAGCCTCGCCTGTACAGGGTTGCATCTTTGCCGCAGAAGCCGGCGAGGCCGCGAACACCGCGAGCACAACAGCCGAAAGCAACATCTTCATCGAGTGTCTCCTCCGTAGAACAAAACCGGCGTCGTGCCGGCCAACGCAAGAGCCATTCTTCAGCGACAAGTTTTCAGGGAGAAGACATTTTCGTTGCTGCGCCGCAGCGATAGCCCCCCTTAGCGTGCGGCTTTTGGGCGCTCCCCGAGGCTGCCTGTAGCAGTATCCGGCTCGCAGGACGCCTTGCCGCGCCCCTCCGACTGGCAGCGATAGACGCTGCCAGTGAGACGATCGACCAGCCACATGTTATCGTCGGTCGGCGCTTCCAGGCCGACATAGCGGGAGGTCAGCCCCGTGATCAATGTCGACAGCAGGATCGCCACCGCGATCATCGCCGCGCCGATATAGATTGGCATTGAGCTCAGGGACACTGTCCGATCCGGCGGGCCGCTGCGATAGAACTGGTAGTCACGCTGGTAGTCACTTGGCCTCGGCACTGGACGGAACTCGCCTCCCTCGCGGACGAATTGTTGGATGACAAAGCCTGCTAGGCGCGCATATGGACGAATTCTTGTTCGTGGGCGGGCCTTGGGGCGACGCCTTTGCGACGATCGGCGAAACGCGGATGTCCGGGGCGGCCAGAGAGCTCGTTCGGAGCAAGCCGGAACGAACACTGTGACCTCCGGCTCGTGATTTCGAATGTGACAAGGATCACATCAGGGCCTTTGAACCTTCCCTATGCTCGCAGCATCAAATCGCCATCAGGCGTAACAGCGAGGATACGACAATGACCCGTTTCGATAAATTTTTTGGACTGAAGGCGATTACTCTCTCGGCGGCCCTGTCGATGACGGCGAACCTTGCGCTGGCCGGCGACAACAACGTCTCCGCGGGCCAGATCCTGGATGCATTGAAGCCGAAGCCGGTGACCCGCGGCCTGTCCGTTGGGCCACCGGCCGATACCACCGCGCAGGCCAAGGAATCGACGTTCCTCAACACCGTGCGCAACCGCTCGACCCGGTCGCTCTCGACCGGCGAGCGCGAGCAGATCGCCGAGCTCGCGGCCGCCAAACCGAAGATCGATCTGGAGATCCAGTTCGACTACAACTCGGCCGAGATCGCCAAGACCTCGGTGGCCTCGGTGCAGGCGCTCGGCAAAGCGCTGTCCGATCCGGCGCTCAAGGGTTCGACCTTCGTGGTCGCAGGCCACACCGACGCGACCGGTGGCGAGGAGTACAATCAAGGGCTCTCCGAGCGGCGCGCCGACACCATCAAGAAGTACCTGGTGCAGAACTACGGCCTGAACGGCGCTGATCTCGTCACTGTCGGTTACGGCGAGACCAAGCTGAAGGATGCCGCCAACGGCGCCGACCCAGTCAACCGCCGCGTCCAGGTCGTGAACATGGACACCAAGACCGCGTCGAAATGATCTCCTAGTTACGCGTGACGAAACGCGCCGCCTGCTGTAACCCGGCAGGCGGCGATGTCATATCCAGCTCTGGAACAGCATCAACCGGCCGAAGGTTCGCATTGAGCTGCCGACAAAGGCCGCGGAGATCGGCAGCAGGACTGCAAAGCCGGCGGCGGCGATGCCGACATAGGCCCACAGCAGCCAGCGCGGCAGTCCGTCCCGGCGCAGAACATAGACCAGCGCAAGCGACGCCGCGGTCGCGGCCGGCAGATAGTAGTAAATGAAGCCCAGCGTGCGTGGCAGCAGCGCCCAGGCGAGCCAAGGGCCGAAATAGAACGCCGCGATCAGGAACGCATCCCAGCGCCGCGCCACGATGAAATCGCGCAGCACGACCGCGAGCGCGAGCAGCGCCGGCCACAACACCAGCGGATTGCCGAGGAAGACGATCGCGGCGACGTTGTCCTCCGCCGTCTTGTCGAACAGGAACCAGACCGGGCGGGCGAGCAACGGCCAGGATGGCCATGCGCTCATATAGGTGTGGCCGGCGATCGCCGTTGTGGTGTTGTCGGCGAAGATTCGCCGCTGCGCCTCGACCAAATCCGGCAACGACAATCCGTACAGCGGAACGAAAGCGGCAAGATACGTCAACGCGGGCAGAAGGGCGAAGCAGAGCGCGGCATGCTGTACCCGAAAGCCGCGCCAGAGATCGGGCCGATACCAGTCGCTCGGCTTGGCGTCGGCGAACTGCGTGTGCCAGCCCTGCATCAGGCGAATCACCGCAACGATCATAACGCAGACGGCCAGTGGAAACAGGCCGCTCCATTTGCAGGCCGCAGCACAGCCGAACAGGCCGCCCGCGAGTGCGAACAGCGCATGCGGCCGCTCTCTTCGAAAACCATGCATGAAGGCGGCGGTCGCGAGCAGGCTGAAGCCGAGCGCAAAGATGTCGAGCATGGCGATGCGCGCCTGCACGTAGAGCATCTGGTTGCTGCCAGTGATCAGCGCGGCTGCGATCGCCGGCCCCTGCGCGGAGAACAGCGCAAGGCCGCACAGATAGATCGCGACCACCGCGAGCGCGCCGAACAAGGTCGCCGGATAGCGCCAGCCAAACGCGTTGTCGCCGAAGGCTGCGATCGATGCTGCGATCAGCTCCTTCGCCAGCGGCGGGTGCATCGGATTGAGCATCGGCTGCGACATCGCAGGCGTCAGCATCTGCCGCGCCGCCGGCACATAATGCACTTCGTCGAAGACGAACTTCTCCGGCGTCGAAAGACCGATCAGCAGCGCCAGATGAGCAACCAGGAAAATCGCGACAGCAATCACTGCGCTCCGCGACACCTTTGGAACCGCGGACAATTCGAGCGTCGGCTGTGGAGATGTTGTGCGTGGCAAATTGGCGTCACCGCGGACAAAAAAGAGATCGCAGTTTCATTGAACGCATTCTGCCGCAACTGTCACTAAGCATAACGCAGGTCCACGCCGCTTGTGATAATTCCGCCACATCTTAAGCGCGCGCGATCCGGTACGATCAGGGACACATCGATCGGTTGCGAAATGAATTTGCGCTTCTGGCTTTTCCTCTCTCTGTTGTCAGCCGCATTGTGCGCTGGTCCTGGCGCTCGGGCGCAGACGCGCGTCGGCGAGGCCGTCGTGATCCAGAACGAAGTGGCGCGCGTGGCCGCGAGCACCACGCCGATCAATGTCGGCGACAGCATGCTGCGCGACGAGACCGTGCGCACCGGCGCCGGCAGCGCGGCGCGCTTCGTCATGGCCGACAGCACCAATCTGTCACTGGGCCCGAGCGCGACGCTGAAGCTCGACCGCACCGTCTTCAACGACGAGCACAGCTATCGCGACGTCGCGATCCGCATGACCACCGGCGCATTCCGCTTCGTCACCGGACACTCCGACAAGACCGCCTACAAGATCACGACCCCGCTCGCAACCATCGGCGTACGCGGCACCACGCTCGACATCCTCTCGCAGCGTGGCCGATCCGTCGTCGTGCTTCAGGACGGCGCGGCCAGCGTCTGCACGAAGAGCTCCCAGTGCGTGCAGCTCACCCAGCCCGGCGACACCGCCATCGTCACCTCCACCGGCGGCAAGGCCGGCATCACCAAGTCCAACACCCCGCCCTGGACGTTTGCCGCCAACTGCGCCGCGAATGCCGGGCTTTGCGCGGTCGACCAATATGCCGCCGCCTGGCCGACCATCACACCTGCCGTCCAAGACGACGGCGTGCTGTGCGGGCGGTGACAATGGCGAAACTCCGCTTCAAGCGCTTCGTCCGCGCCGGCGCGCTGGCCACCTTGGCTGCGCTTGCGTTTGTCGCGCTCGATATTCGACCGGCTGTAGCCCAGGCGGCGTGCGGATCCGAATGCGGTGAGCCGACGCCTTACCCGACCTATTCACCGTCCCCAACGCCCACATATTCTCCATCACCATCGCCCTCCCCCTCGCCGAGCCCCTATCCGTCGCCCTCGCCGAGCCCCGATCCTGCGCCCGCTCCGAGCCCGTATCCGGCTCCGAGCCCGACACCGACCGGCGCGGATTCCAGCGGCAATTCGATTCGTGGCCTCGCCAATCAGCGCTTCAACCAGATGATCACCAACCGTGTGCTCGGCACGGTGCTGCTCGGCGTCAACGAGCAGGTCAATTGCAGCGACTGCATCAGCGCGTTCGGCTCGGCCGGCTCGTTCTCCGCCGGCATCCACGGCCGCAAGGAGCTGACCAACAATCTGTCGCTGCTCGCCGGCATAGCCTACACGCACTACAACGAGGGCGGCTACAAGGTCACGAGCGCACCGATCGGTGCCTTCGCGCTACGTTATGACTTCACCGACTGGGGCTCGTCGCGCCCGTTCTTCGACGTCGGCACGATCCTGACGCCCTGGGAGAAGGCGCGATACACACGCAGCTACGACACCAGCCTCGGGCCTGTGAGCGTGACCAGCTCAACCAACGCCTCGAACTACGCTGTCTATGGCCGTGCTGGCTGGATGAGGCGCCTGTCGCCGCGCGACGAGGTCGCGGCCTCCATCGAGGTCTGGCAGCTCTGGCAGCGGGTATCGGGCTACACCGACGGCGCAGTGGCTTTCAATCCGTTCGACGCCGCGATTGCGACCGGCACCGACCGCACCAGCCTGGTCAAGATCGGCGGCCAGTGGACGCATCTCTACGGCAGCAACATTGAGGCCAACATCAACGGCGGCTGGGTCCAGTCCTTTGCGAGCCACAGCGGCATCGTGGCGACCGTGACCGGCAACGGCGTGGTGGTTCCGACCATGGGCAACCAGGGCTGGTTCGAATATGGCGGCCGCCTCGGCTTCCGCGTGCAAAAGGGCTGGATCGTGGATCTGTTCGCCAACGGCACGCTGGGCCCGCAACCGGTCGGCAATACCATCCACGGCGGCGTGGGGCTGCGGATTAGTTATTGAGGCACAGCCTCTAGGGTGGGCGAAGCGAAGTGCGCCCACCGCTTTTCTCTCGCCTTGAGAACGCTGGTGGGCACGGCGCGAATGCGCCTTTGCCCACCCTACGGCATCCGTCCGGCCCTCACGCCGCCGACTTGCCCTCGAACGCTCGACGGAGAACATCGACATCGAGCTTCACCATCTTCATCATGGCCTGCATGGCGCGGGCGGCCGCCGCCTTGTCGGGGCTCGACAGGAATTCGAACATCACTTTCGGCACCACCTGCCAGGCCACGCCCCAGCGATCCCTGACCCAGCCGCACCGCTCTTCCTTGCCCCCATGCGCCAGGAACGCGCTCCAGACGCTGTCGACCTGGGCCTGGTCATCGCAATCGATCATCAGCGACAGCGCGTGGGTGTACTCCATTTTCATTCCGCCATTCAGCGCGACCAAGCGCTGTCCGCCGAGCGTGAACTCGACGACGAGCACCGAACCCTGCTTGCCGGAGGGGCCATCGGAGACGTTGCGCTGGACGTGCACGATCTTGGAATCGGGCAGCAGGGAGACGTAGAAATTGGCGGCTTCTTCAGCGTCGCCGTTGAACCACAGGCAGGGCGTGACCTTCGACATTTGAATGCTCCTGTTCGATCTTGGCGGGCTTGGATCAGGCAGTCGCCATGTCGGGCTGCAAGGGAGCCGCGGCGAGATCCATCCAGTTCACGCCCCACATATGGCCATCCGGATCCTCGAAACTGCGGCCGTACATGAAGCTGTATTCGTCCTTCGGACCGGGATCGGCCACCCCGCCCGCAGCCTCAGCCTTGCCGACGATATCGTCGACCTCGCTGCGGCTCTCCGCGGATAGGCAGAACAGGACCTGGTTCGAGGTCCTGGCATCCGCGATCGGCTTCGGCGTGAACTGACGGAATTTGTCGTGGGTCAGCAGCATGGCGAAAATGGTCTCGGAAAAGACCATGCAGCTCGCTGTCTCATCGCAGAATTGCGGATTCTTGACCGCGCCGATCGCCTCGTAGAAGGCAGTGGCGCGCCTGAGGTTGGTCACCGGCAGATTGACGAAGATCATCTTGGGCATCGGAGGCTCCTTGGCAGGGTTCCGCCCTAGGACGGGCCAGCCGGCGGCCATCCGACATAGCTTCCGAATATTTTTTGACCTTCTCCTGCAAGGTTCCGTCGCTCCGAACCTCGCTCCTCCTCGGACGCCTTACTTCTTCTCGTTGGGATCGCGGTGAACGGGGTCGATCCACAGCACGGTTTCGGGCTTCTCGACCGGCTCGATATCGAGATTGATTGCGACCGCCTCGCCGTCGCTGCGCACCAGCACGCATTCCAGCACCTCGTCGGGACTGGCGTTGATCTCCTGATGCGGGACGTAAGGCGGGACGAAAATAAAATCGCCAGGGCCTGCCTCCGCGGTGAATTGCAGACGCTCGCCCCAGCGCATCCGGGCCTTGCCCTTCACCACATAGATGACGCTTTCGAGATGACCGTGGTGATGCGCGCCGGTCTTGGCGTCGGGCTTGATGCTCACCGTGCCCGCCCACAATTTCTGGGCGCCGACCCGCGCGAAATTGATCGCGGCCGCGCGGTCCATACCTGCCGTCGATGGCACATTCGTATCGAGCTGGTTGCCCGGGATGACGCGTACGCCGTCATGTTTCCAGCGATCCTCGTGATCCTGTGCATGGTGCGAATGCGTGTGGTCATGGCCGGTCATGGGACTGCTTTCTGTTGGTTCCTTGCGCGGCAAACTAACCCAAAGCCACGCCCGCGAGCCACAGCAAATTCGGAACCCTCGTAGTCATGAGACGTTGTCTTCGCGAGCGAACCCGAAGGAGAGAGTTTCATGGGCAGCACGACCGACAAGATCAAGGGCAATGCCAACGAGGCAATCGGCAAGGCCAAGCAGGGCATCGGCGAAGCCACCGGCTCGGAACGTATGAAGGGCGAAGGCGCAGTCCAGGAAGTGAAGGGCAAGGGCCAGCAGGCCATGGGCGATGCCAAGGACGCCGCGAAGGAGGCAATGGATCGTGCCGCCGCTGCGGCAAAGCGCGCCGCGGAGTAGCGCGCGCATCGCCAAAAGCGAAAAGACCGGCCGGAAGGCCGGTCTTTTTGTTTGTCTTGCTCAGCCATCCGGGCGATCCGCAGCATCGAACCCGAGATCTCGAGATTCCGGGTCTGCTCCTTCGGACCATCCCGGAATGACGGCTGCGCCGTCACTTTACCGCGAGCAATTCCACGTCGAACATCAGCGTCGCGTTCGGCGGGATCACGCCGCCGGCACCGCGGGCGCCGTAGCCGAGTTGCGGCGGGATGATCAGCGTGCGCTTGCCGCCGACTTTCATCGAAGCGACGCCCTCGTCCCAGCCGGCGATGACGCGGCCCTTGCCGATCGGGAATTCGAATGGCTCGTTGCGGTCGACGGACGAGTCGAATTTCTTGCCCTTCTGGCCGTTCTCGTAGAGCCAGCCGGTATAGTGCATCACGCAGATCTGGCCCGCCTTGGGCGAAGCGCCAGTGCCGGCGACGCTGTCGATGATCTGCAAGCCTGAAGCTGTGGTCATGGTCTTTCCTGCGGTCTGGGCCGAGGCCGTGGTGGAAACGAAATGCGACACGCTGGCAATCACGGTGATCGCGAGTGCCGACATCAGGGCGAGGAGCGCGCGTTGGAAACGCTGCATGAGGCACCTTCCGTTTGAGGCGGGAGGTGTCTAGCGCAACGCCGATGAGGTTTCCACCCCTACACCTCGATATTTTCCAGCCGGACCGGGAGCTTGCGGATGCGCTGGCCGGTGGCGTGATAGATCGCGTTGCAGATCGCCGCATTGGTGCCGACATTGGCGAGCTCACCGAGACCCTTCACGCCTGCCGGGTTGATGTGATCGTCCTGCTCGGAGAGCAGGATGACCTCAACGCCGGGCACGTCCGCATTCACGGGCACGAGGTAGTCGGCGAAGTTGTCGTTGACGTAGCGCGCGTTGCGCTCGTCGATGTCGGTGGCCTCGAGCAGCGCCGACGACATGCCCCAGATCAGCCCGCCCATCAGCTGGCTGCGCGCGGTGCGCGGATTCATGATGCGGCCTGCCGCGAACGCGCCAACCAGACGGGGACAGCGGATCTCATGCGTGAAGCGGTTGACGCGGACCTCGACGAACTCCGCACCGAAGGCATAGGCGATCTGGTCTTTCATGGCGTGACCGCCGACGAGCCGCACCTGCCCGCTGTGCATGGCGCGGAAGGAATCCAGCGGCGCGCCCTCCGGCTTCCACTCGCCATACTCCTCGACGACGCCGACACCGAGTGCGTCGAACGCCTTCTCGAGGTCGAGCGGGCGGTCACCTTTCGCCGCCTGTGTGGCCGGTGTCTGGCCGATGCCCACGGTCTCCTTGGCCTTGTCCGTCAGGCTCTGGCTCGGCATCGCCGCCTTGAACAGGCGCTGGCGGATCTGATCGCACACCATCATCACCACGGAGCAGGTGCTGGCCGTCGAATTCGAGCCCCCGGCAACAGGCGCCGGCGGCAGATCGCTGTCGCCGATGAAGACCGCAACCTTCTCGAGCGGCACGCCGAGCCGCTCGGCGGCGGTCTGGGCGACCACGGTGTAGGCGCCGGTCCCGATCTCGTGGCCGGCGATCTCGACCCGGGTGCGGCCGTCGCGCTGGAGGCGCACGCGCGCGGCCGCCGGGCCCATCTGGGTCGGGTAGCAGGTGGCGGCACAGCCATAGCCGATCAGCCAGTCGCCATCCGACATCGATTTCGGCTGCGGCGAGCGTTGCGCCCAGCCGAACGCCTTGGCGGCCTCGTCGAAACAGGCCATCAGCGAGCGCGACGTGTAGGGCTTGCCGCCAATCGGCTCAACGGTGGTATCATTGATACGGCGGAGCTCGACCGGATCCATGTTCAATTTCACCGCAAGCTCGTCCATCGCGCTCTCCAGCGCAAACAGATACGGCACCTCCGGTGGAGAACGCATGAAGCCGGGCGTGTTGCGGTCCGCGCGCACGATCGAGACGAGGCTGTCGACATTCGGACAGGCATAGAGCCGCGTCGTGGTCTTGGTGCCGCCGACGCAATAGGCGTCGGGGCGCGAAGAGATTTCGGCGCCCTCATGCTTTAAGGCCAGCAGCTTGCCATCACGGCTCGCCCCCAGCTTGATCTCGTGGCGGGTCTCGGCGCGATAGGTGGTGATGGTAAAGCCCTGGTCGCGGGTCGGGACCAGCTTGATCGGCCGGCTCAGGCGCTTTGCGATGCTGGCGATGATGGCGGTGCGCGGTGTCATCGAGCCGCGCGAGCCGAAGCCGCCGCCGACATAGGGATTGACCACGCGGACCTTGTCGGCGTCGATGCCAAGCTGTTCGGCGACGCCATATTTCAGGCCGTAGACGAATTGGCTCGGCTCGTAGATGACGAGTTCGTCGCCCATCCAGGCGCAGCTGGTGGAGAACAGCTCCATCGGATTGTGATGCTGCGTCGGGGTGTCGTAGGACGCGGTCAGCTTGACCTCGGCCTCCTCGAACGCCTTTGCGAAGTTGCCGACCTTCGGGTCTTCCTTGAATTGGGCATTCTGTCCCTTCGCGGCCGCAATGGTCGTTCCGGGCGAGTCGAAGGTCGCGCTCGGCGCGGCGGCTGTGTAGCTGACCTTGACGCGGTTGGCCGCCTCGCGCGCCGCCTCGTAGCTTTCGGCAATGACCACCGCGATGATCTGGCCATCATGGGCAATGTCGGCCGATTTCAGCGGCTGGATCGTCGTGCCTGCATAGCCGCCATTGCTGAAGAGCTTCGACTCCTTCAGCTTCGGCCCATTCTCGTGCGTGACGATGTCGATAACGCCCCGGACACGCCTGGCGTCATCGAGGTCGAAGCGATCGATTCGCCCCTTGGCGATGGCGCTGGTGACGAGAAACGCATAGGCGGGATCGGCGAGCGGCATGTCCGACGCATAGGTGGCGCGTCCCGTCACCTTCACGACGGCGTCATAGCGCGGCACGGGCTGGCCCATGTTGATCTTCGGCTCGGGAGCAGCAGCAGTCATGATCAGATCTCCATCGTTACGGCCTGCTGGAGCGCGCGTGCCACCACGCGCTTGCCGAGCGCGATCTTGAAGCTGTTGTGCCGCCGCCCTCTCGCGTCTGCGAACGCAGCATCGGCGGCGCGTTGTGCGAGGGCTTCGTCGAATTTTTGTCCCTTGAGCAGCGCCTCTGCCTCGCGCGCTCGCCAGGGCACGGTTGCGACACCGCCAAGCGCGACGCGCGCATCCTTGATCGTGCCGTCCTGCACGTCGAGCGCCACCGCAGCCGAAGACAGCGCGAACTCGTAGGATTGGCGGTCGCGCGCCTTCAGATACACCGATCGCGGCCAGCGTCCGGACACCGCAAAGGCCGAGATCAGCTCGCCGGGCTGAAGCGTGGTTTCGATGTCTGGCGTGCTGCCCGGCGCCTTGTGAAGCTGGGCGAACGGCATGCTGCGCGTGCCGGCCTTGCCCGTGATCTCGACCGTGGCGTCGAGCGCGATCAGCGCCTGGGCGAAATCGCCCGGATAGGTCGCGATGCACTGGTCGGAGATTCCGAGCACGGCATGCATGCGATTGACGCCGTCCATCGCGGCGCAACCGGAGCCGGGATGGCGCTTGTTGCAATTCTCGTAGGAGACATCGCGGAAATAGCTGCAACGCGTCCGCTGCATCACGTTACCGCCGAGCGTCGCCATGTTGCGCAGCTGGGCGCTGGCGGCGAGCTTCAGCGAATTGGCGATCACCGGGTAGTTGCGCTGGATGCCGTCATGCGCGGCGACGTCGGACATCTTTGCGAGCGCGCCGAGCCGCAAATTGTCGCCATTTGGCTCGATCACCGACCAGCCGTGCGCAAGCGGATTGATGTCGACGATCGCGGCCGGCCGCATCACATCCAGCTTCATCAGGTCGATCAGCGTGGTGCCGCCGGCGAGCGGCTGCGCAGCGGCCTGGGTCAGCGGATTGTTCGCGGCCGCGGCGGCGCTGAGCGCCTGCACGGCCATGTCAGGGTCTGTTGCCCTCTGATACGAAAACGGTCGCATGCGCCTAGCCTTTCATGATCTCGGGCGCGGCCTGCTTCACGGCGGCGACGATATTGGGATAAGCGGCACAGCGACAGATATTGCCGCTCATATACTCGCGTATATCCGCCTCGCTGTTTGCATGGCCCTCCTTGACGCAGGCCACAGCGGACATGATCTGGCCGGGCGTGCAATAGCCGCACTGGAATGCGTCGTTGTCGATGAAGGCCTGCTGCATCGGATGCAGACGGTCGTCGGTGGCAAGCCCTTCGATCGTCGTGATCTCCTGCCCCTCGGCGGCGAGCGCAAGCGTCAGGCACGACACCACGCGCCGGTCGTCGATCAGCACCGTGCAGGCACCGCACTGGCCGTGATCGCAGCCCTTCTTGCTGCCGGTGAGCTTGAGGTGTTCGCGCAGCGCGTCGAGCACCGTGGTGCGGGGATCGATGCTCAGGCGCTTGTCCTTGCCGTTGACGTGGAGGGTGACCTCGACAGGAAGCGCCGGATCTTGTGCGACTGACGCGCTCGTATCCCCCGCGGCTGCGCGCGCCGTGATCGGAACAAGCGCACTGCCGGCAGCGCCCACCATAAAGGCGCGCCGATCGAATGCGGATGCTTTGGAACTTGATTTATCGGACATGGACGGCCTCCACTGCTTCGAACCAAGCAGCACACGCCTGCACCGCTCATCGCCCCTTAACCTGAAGCCATGAGCTCCGTTCCAGAAAGGGCGACGCAGCAAATGCCGCGCCGCCCTTTGTCAACTTTTCCTGATCTTGCGGGGGAACCGCGCGGGCGCCTCAATAGCCCAGCGCACAACCGTCCTTGCGTGGATCGGAACCGCCGGTGAGCGTGCCCCTGTCCCAATCGATCCAGATCGCCTGGGCGCCGCCGAGCGGACCGACCACGCTGGTGGTCTTGTGGCCGAGCTTCTTCAGGCCTTCGACGATCGCGGCTGGCACGCTGTCCTCGAGCTGATATTGGCCCTCGTAGTGCAGGCCGCGCGGCATGTCGATCGCCTCCTGCACGTCGCAGCCATAGTCGAGGATGTTGGTCAGCACATGGGTCTGGCCGACCGGCTGATATTGTCCGCCCATCACCGCGAACGGCATCACGGACCGGCCGCCCTTGGTGAGCAGGCTCGGCATGATCGTGTGCAGCGGCCGTTTGCCGCCCGCGATGCAGTTGGGATGGCCCGGCTGGATGCGGAAGCCGCCGGCACGGTTCTGGAACAAGACGCCGGTCTTGTTCGAGACGATCGCCGAGCCGAAGGAATGCGCGATCGAGTTGATGAACGAGCAGACGTTGCGGTCCTTGTCCACCACCGTGATGTAGATGGTCGAGGGATTCATCGGCGGTGCGACGTTGGGCAGGTCGAGCATGCCGTCCATGCGGATCTTGGCGATGTGCTCGTCGCAGAATTCCTTGGCGAGGATCTTGGCGACTTCGATCTGCATGTGGTCGGGATCGGCGACATGCAACTCGCGATGCATGTAGGCGATGCGCGCGGCTTCCGCCTCGAGATGGAAACGCTCGACGCTGAGCGGTGCATATTTCTTCAGGTCAAACCGCGACAGGATGTTGAGCATCAGCAGCATAGTGAGGCCGGGTCCGTTCGGCGGGCACTGCCAGACGTCATAGCCCTTGTACATGGTGCCGATCGGCGTGGTCACTTCCGTCGTATGCGCGGCGAAATCGTCGAGCGTGTGCAGGCCGCCGATGCCCCTGAGGGTGTCGACCATGTCTTCCGCGATCGGGCCCTTATAGAAGGCGTCGCGACCATCCCTGGCGATCGCGCGTAGCGTCTTGCCGAGCTCCGGCTGGCGGATGAGGTCGCCGGCCACCGGCGGCTTTCCGCCCGGCAACAGGTAACGCACGGTGTTGGTGCCACCCTTCAGCTTCTCGAATTGGTTCTTCCAGTCGAAGGCGATGCGCGGCGCGACGACATAGCCTTCTTCGGCCGCCTTGATCGCTGGCTGGAGCAGCCGGTCGAAACCGAACTTGCCGTGATCGCGCAACACGGTGGCGAAGGCGTCGACCACGCCGGGAATCGACACCGCATGCGCCGAGGTCAGCGGCACGGAAGTGATTTTGCGCTCGAGATACCAGTCGGCGTTCGCCGCTTTCGGCGCGCGGCCGGAGCCGTTATAGGCGATGATCTTGCCCTCGCCCCGCGGTTGGATCAGCGCAAAGCAGTCGCCGCCGATGCCGGTCGATTGCGGCTCGATCACGCCAAGCACGGCCGAGCCGGCGACCGCAGCGTCCACCGCCGTGCCGCCCTCGCGCAGCACCTCGATCGCGGCGAGCGAGGCCAGCGGATGCGAGGTCGCCACCATCGCGTTGGTGGCGTGGACCGTGGATCTGCCGGGGAAATGGAAGTTTCTCATGCGAATTCTTGCTTTCTTGGACGTCCGGCGCGACGGCGCGCCATCTCGGAAAAACCCGGCCTACATGGCATATTCCGGCCAGCCGGAGCAATGCTGGCATACCAATGAAATGGCTGCCATCCGCTGGGCGTATATGGACGGATCGCGGCTTCAGCCATAGCGGGTTTTCCGGGCGGCCGTCGCCTGCTAAACGAGCCGCCATGACTTACAAGGTCGCCGCCTTCTACCAATTCGCCGCCCTCCCGGATCACCGGGAGCTGCGCGAGCCGTTGCGTGCATTCTGTGCTGGCCTGGCCCTGAAGGGCAGCGTGCTGCTGGCCCAGGAGGGGGTCAACGGCACTGTCGCGGGCGCGCCGGAGGCGATCGACGCTTTCACTGACGAGCTCGCGCACGGCGACATGTTCGGCGGCAGGCTGGACAATCTCGAGCTCAAATTCTCGACCGCGGCGGCGATGCCGTTCCGCCGGCTCAAGGTGCGGCTGAAAAAGGAGATCGTCACGCTCGGCGATGCGGCCGCCGATCCGACCAAGAACGTCGGCACGTATGTCGACGCCGCCGAATGGAATGCCTTGATCGCGGCACCCGACACGCTGCTGCTCGACACCCGCAACGCCTTCGAGGTGGCGATGGGCACGTTCGAGGGCGCGGTCGATCCCGGCATCAAGAGTTTTGGCCAGTTCAAGGACTTTGCCGCCGATCAGCTCGATCCGGCAAAGCACCGCAGGATCGCGATGTTCTGCACCGGCGGCATTCGCTGCGAGAAGGCCAGCGCGCATCTGCTCGCGCGCGGCTTTGCCGAGGTCTATCACCTCAAGGGCGGCATCCTGAGATATCTGGAAGAGGTGCCGGAGACGCAGAGCCGCTGGCGCGGCGAGTGTTTCGTATTCGACGAGCGCGTCGCGCTCGGCCACGCTTTGCGCGAACTCGACAAGGGGCACAGCCGTGGCGAATGAGATCAAGACGCTGAGCGAGCGCATCGACGCATTGGAGATGCGCCTCAGCTATCAGGACGACACCATCGAAACGCTGAACCAGACTATCACCGCACAGTGGAAGCAGATCGATGCGCTGACGCGGCACATTGCGCAGCTCAGTGAACGGCTCCAGGATGCCGAGGCGAATGCGCCGGGGCCTGCCAACGAGCGCCCGCCGCATTATTGAAACGATGAGCTACTGACCGGACGCCTTGAGCATCAGGCTGGCCACCTCGCCCGACATCATCAACCGGTTGCGCCCGGCCTCTTTCGCGGCGTAGAGCGCCTGATCGGCCGCCTCGACGAGCGAGGCCACGCCCGCCGTGCGCTCCAGCACCGGCCGGCAGGCTGCGCCTCCGAGCGAAGCGGTAACGCAACCGGTGGCACAGTTGCTGGTGTGGACGAGGCCCGCCTCGCGGATCGCCCGTCGAATCCGGTCGCCGATCCGGGCGCAGCCCTCGGCATCGGTGTTCGGCAGCAGGATGGCGAACTCCTCGCCGCCATAGCGCGCCGCCAGATCGCCGGGACGCTGCATCTCGGCCGCGATGACCTGCGCCACCCGGCGGAGGCAGGCATCGCCGGCAGGATGGCCGTATTCGTCGTTGTAGGCCTTGAAGTGGTCGACGTCGACCATCAGCAAGGCGAGGCTGGAGCGGTCGCGATAGGCGCGCGCCCACTCGTCCTTCAGACGTTCGTCGAAGCGGCGGCGGTTGGCAAGGCCGGTGAGGCTGTCCTCGATCGCGAGCGTCTCAAGCCTGGTCTCCAGCTTCTTGTGTTCGGTGATGTCGCGCGAGATCGCCACCACGCCGTCGATGTTACCGTTGGCCTTGCGTGTCACCCGCATGGTCGATTCGAGCCAGACTTCGCCGTTCTCCCGGTGCGAGTTGCGATAGACGAGGCGCGCCTCCTCCTTCTCGCCACGCTTCATGGCGTCGACGATCGCCTGAACCTGCGGCCGATCCTCCGGATTGACGCCCGCGAGCGCGGGCGTGCCGATCAGTTGATTGGCGCGCCAGCCGACGAGGCGCACCGACGAGGGCGAGACATAGCGCAGCCGCTCGTCGAGCCCGATGCGGGTCACCATATCGCTAGAGCCTTCCGCGAGCAGGCGGAAGTGAGCCTCCTTTTCGATCAGGGCTGCGGCCATGCGCTGGCCCCGTTGCAGCTGCCGCACCAGTACGGCACCGATGACCGCGATCAGCATCACCAGGGCGACCACGTAAAGCATGCGGGAGATCGCGGCTGCGCGCCAGGGCGCCAGCAGTTCGTCCTTATCGACGGTGGCGAGCAGGACCAAGGGGTAACGGCTGCTGCGCTTGAAGAAGCTGACGCGCTGGGCGCCGTCCAGCGGCGACTTGAAATGATAGGCGCCGCCCGGCTGCTGCAGGCTGGCGTCGCGGAACAGCGGTGTGTCGCCGACGTTGCGGGCCACGAATTTGTCGTTACTCGGGTTGCGCGCAACGATCAGACCGTCGCCATGCGTCAGCGCCACCGAACTGTTGCGGCCGATCTCGAACTGCTCGTAGAAATGCGAAAGATATTCCGAGCTGATGGTCGCGAGCACCACGCCGCCGAAGCTGCCGTCCGGCTTGTTGAAGCGACGCGACAGGGTGACGACCCATTCGCCGTCCAGTAGGCTCTTCACGGGGCGGCCGACATGGGCCTCTCGTTTCGCAGAGAGCTGATGATGACGGAAGAACGCGTCGTCGCTGAAGGTCGAGCCGATCGTGCCGGGCAAGGTCAGCCAATTGCCCTGATCGTCGATGATGGCGAGGCTGTGAATGCGCTCAACGGCCCTCTTGCGCGCTTCCAGCAGGGTGCGCAGCTTCGCGATCGTGGCCGGGCCGGCGCCGTCCATCTCTAGCCGGCTGACGACGCCGACGACGCCCGAATCCAGCAGATCGAGGCTGTCCTCTGCATGCTGTGTCAGCGAACGGGCAACGTTCGCCATTTCGGTCTCGGCACCCTTGAGCACCGCATCGCGCGCGGCCCACTCGCGCCAGCCGCTGACCCCGAGAATGGTCACGCAGGTCAGCACGACGAACGCCGCCGCGCGCAGCGGCAGACGGCTCCATCCGGCTTTTTGGGTCGCAGCACTCATGCGGCAGAATTCTCCGATCTTTTCGGAAACTCTGCCGCTTCTGCCAGTGAACTCTGAAATAACCGCGGTAATGCGCGGCGATATGCGCTCTTTCCCGTAGTCGTACGGACGCAAGCATCAGCGCATTGCTAACAGAACATTACCGCGCCTCTCGGGAACGACTCCCGCCCGCTAGCTGAAGATGGCCTTGACTTTCTCCCAGAGCGTGGGGTGCTCGGCATCCGCATCCGCCTTCGAGGGTGTCGGTTGCGCGACGCTGACGGGATCGGAGGCCGGAAACGTATCCTTCAGACCGCCGTCGAGCTTGGCGTTGCGATCGGCGGCGAGCGCCTCGCGCAGGTCATCGGCATGCTTGTCGTGCGGCGCAGGGTTGAATCTCTCAGCCATGATCTCCTCCATTGGCTGGTCAACGCGGCCCGATTGCGCTGGTTCCCCTGTTCCGCTGGGGGCCGCGGCAGTGTATCAGGAGCCATAACTCTCTTCAGGACCATTCGTGCCCCAGTCTGCGTCAAAGCCCTTCATCGACGTGCTCTCCGGCCAGCGCCAGGCCATCCCGCCCATGTGGATGATGCGGCAGGCCGGCCGCTACTTGCCGGAATATCGCGAGGTGCGCGCCAAGGCGGGCGGCTTCCTCGATCTCTGCTTCAATCCGGAGCTTGCCGCGGAGGTGACGCTGCAACCCATCCGGCGATTCGGCTTCGATGCCGCGATCATCTTCTCGGACATCCTGGTGATCCCCTATGCGCTCGGCCGCTCCGTGCGTTTCGAGGTCGGCGAAGGCCCGCGGCTCGAACCGCTGGATGACCCGGCGAAGATTGCGACGCTGGCCGCGCGCGCCGACTTCTCCAAGCTCGCACCCGTGTTCGAGGCGCTGCGGATCGTGCGCGGCGCGCTCGCTCCCGAGATCGCGCTGATCGGCTTCTGCGGCGCGCCATGGACGGTAGCGACCTACATGGTCGCCGGCCAGGGCACGCCCGACCAGGCACCAGCGCGCCTGATGGCCTACCAGCATCCGGAGGCGTTTGCAGAGATTATCGACGTGCTGGTCGACAACTCGGTCGAATATCTGCTGGCGCAGCTCACCGCTGGCGCCGACGCCTTGCAGATCTTCGACACCTGGGCCGGCGTGCTGCCGCCGGCAGAGTTCGCGCGCTGGTCGATCGAACCGACGCGGCGCATCGTCGAAGGCGTGCGCGCCAAGGTGCCGGATGCGAAGATCATCGGCTTCCCGCGCGGCGCCGGCGCGCAGTTGCCTGGCTATGTCGAGACGACCAGCGTGAACGCGGTGAGCATTGACTGGACCGCGGAGCCGGCCTTCATCCGCGAGCGCGTGCAGAGCAAGGTCGCCGTTCAGGGTAATCTCGATCCGCTGGTGTTGATCACTGGGGGTACCGCCCTCGACCGGGCCATCGACGACGTGCTGGCGAATTTTGGGCAAGGGCGGCTGATCTTCAATCTCGGGCACGGCATCCAGCCGGAAACGCCGATCGCCCATGTCGAGCAGATGCTGAAGCGCGTGCGGGGCTGATTTATTTCGCAGGTGGGACGCGGCAAAACAAAAAGCGCGAAAACAACCCCATGCACAGTAGACAAGTCATTGAAAAATCTAAGCCAGCATGACTCACCCGGCGCGTTTGACACGTCGGGCAAAACAGGGGCACGATGACATCATCGCGGATTATGATCTCGCAGGCAGGCTAGCGCGGCCGGCTGCGCTCGATGATCTCGGCGGCACCCTTGGCCAGCAGATCCAGACCCACCGCACGACCGAGTTCGCGCGGGCGGTTGGCGGGGCCTGAACGCGAGGCCTCGATGATGGTGTTGCCGGAGAGGTCGAGCACGGACGCCGTCAGCGACATCCGATCGCCGGCGCTGGTCGAAAAGCTCGCCACCGGCGAATTGCAGTGGCCGTTGAGCACCCATAGCACTTCGCGCTCCGCGTTGGCACAGGCGTGCGCGGCGGGATCGTCGATCGATGCAAGGATTTGCCGCGTCTGCCAATCTTGCGCCGCGCATTCAACGGCGACGATGCCCTGGCCTGCGGCCGGCAGCATCTCCGCCGGCGTGAATTCGTAAGCGATGCGATGGGAAAGGCCGACGCGATCAAGGCCGGAGCGCGCCATGATCAGCGCATCCGCGGGACCCACCTCGCCGCCATCGGGCAGACGCTGCTTCGTCTTGTTGTCGAGCTTGCGCACACGCGTGTCGGCCGCACCGCGAAAATGAATGATCTCTGCCTCCGGAAAGAGCCGACGCGCATAGGCTGCGCGCCGTACGGCATTGGTGCCGATCTTGAAGCCTCGGCCGCGCGCTTGCCGAAACGTCTCCAGCGTCACGCCATAACGCAGCACCAGCGCGTCACTGGGCGGATCGCGCGACAGCGTGGCGCCGATCACGAGGCCGGGCGTGTCCTCGTTGCCCGGCATGTCCTTAAGCGAGTG
Source organism: Bradyrhizobium sp. 154 (assembly GCF_023073875.1). NCBI lineage: Bacteria > Pseudomonadati > Pseudomonadota > Alphaproteobacteria > Hyphomicrobiales > Nitrobacteraceae > Bradyrhizobium > Bradyrhizobium sp. 154. Next base: position 66,183 of record NZ_JADPKG010000044.1, on the reverse strand, counting down.
CATCGCCGCCTGCAATTCGCCCGAGAGCACGGCGGCGCGGATCTGCGCCACGAAGGCGCCGCCCTTGCCGCCGTGGGGCAGGAGCTTGCTGGTCTGGTCGAGATCGCCCGTCGTGTCGAATTTGACGATCTCGACGTCGAGATGGGGCACGGCGGCGGTCAGGCAGCGCACAATCTCTTCCGTCTGTGCCAGCGCCATCGCGCTCTTGCGGGTGCCGATCTTGAATCGCGTAGCCAAGTCTTTGTCCTCTCGAAGCGCGCGGGTTAGCGCGCATCCTCCAATATCATGTCGGAGGCCTTTTCGGCGATCATGATGATGGGCGCGTTGGTGTTCCCCGACACCAGGTCCGGCATGATCGAGCCGTCAACGACGCGGAGGGCGTCAAGCCCCCTCACCTTCAGCCGTTGGTCGACCACCGCGAGCGCGTCGTTGCCCATACGACAGGTCGAGGTCGGATGGTAGATGGTGCTGCCGCGCTCGCGGCAGAAATCCAGCAGCTCCGCATCCGTGGATACTTTCGTGCCGGGATCGACCTCGCCAGCGACGAACGGCTTCAGCGCCGGCGCGCTCAGGATCTTGCGCAGGATCTTCAGGCCTTCGACGTTGGTGGTGCGATCGGTCTCGGTCGACATGTAGTTGATGCGGATCTCCGGCGGCACGGTCGGGTCGGCACTTTTGATGCGCAAGGTCCCGCGGCTTTCGGGCCGAAGCTGGCATACGGAGGCGGTGAAGCCGGAGAAATCGTGCAGCTTCTCGCCCATCTTGTCGGTCGAGAACGGCAGGAAGTGCACCTGGATGTCGGGCGAAGCGAGCCGCGGGCTAGTCTTGAAGAACGCGCCCGCTGTGCCGGCCGCGATCGTCAGCCAGCCCTTCCGGAACAGCGCGTAACGTGCGCCCGCCATCGTGCGGCGCAGCGGATGATTGATGGTGTCGTTGAGCGTGATCTTCTGCGAGCAGCGCATCACGATGCGGACCTGCATGTGGTCCTGAAGATCGTGGCCGACACCCGGCGCCTCCAGCACGAGGTCGATACCATGCGTGCGGAGGAGATCGGCCGGGCCGACGCCGGAGAGCTGAAGCAGTTGCGGCGAGTTGTAGGCCCCGCTCGACAGCACGATTTCCTTGCGGGCCCGCGCACGGCGCAAGGCCGCGCCTTGCCGGTATTCGACGCCGACCGCCCGCCGCCCTTCGAACAGGACGCGCTGAGCGTGTGCGGAGGTCTCGATCTTGAGATTGCTGCGCGACTTGGCGGGGCCGAGATAGGCCACCGCCGTGGAAGCGCGGCGGCCATTGCGCGTCGTGGTCTGGAATAGGCCGACGCCTTCCTGCGTGGCGCCATTAAAATCCGGATTGTAGGGCAGACCGGTCTCGACCGCGGCGTCGATGAACGCCTTCGACAGCGGATCGGTCACGATCATGTCGGACACCGGCAGCGGGCCGCCGCTGCCGTGATATTGGTCGGCACCGCGCGACTGGTTCTCGGCCTTCTTGAAGTAGGGCAGCACGTCGTCATAACCCCAGCCGGTGTTGCCGAGCTGGCGCCAGCGGTCGTAGTCCTCGTGCTGACCGCGGACATAGAGCAGGCCGTTGATCGAACTGGAGCCGCCCAGCGTCTTGCCGCGCGGCTGGAAGACGTGGCGCCCCTTCAGCTCGGGCTCCGGCTCGGTCTGGTACATCCAGTTGACGGACTTTTCCTTAAACAGCTTGCCGTAGCCGAGCGGCACGTGGATCCAGATGTTGGAATCCTTCGGCCCGGCTTCGAGCAGCAGCACGCGGTGCTTGCCATTCGCCGAGAGCCGGTTGGCGAGCACGCAGCCGGCTGAGCCGGCACCGACGATGATGTAGTCGAATTCGGGATCGGACGGCGCGTGGGAGGAATTTGCGTTCATGCGCTACTGTTCTTTTTGTTGGTGTTGGCGTTTCCAGCTTCGTCACTTAGCACAATCATGCATGCAGGCGCAGCGCCTCGACCAGCGACCTGAACGCACGGGCATATTCCGCGCCCGCCCTTGCGATATCAGCGCGCCCGGCGCAGGCGACCGCGGCCTCCGTGACTGCGCCGAGCAGCAGCCGCGCCAGCGGCTCGACCGGCTGTCGCGCGATCAGGCCGGTCTCCATCGCCGCCGCAAGGGTGCGCGGCAGCTTGCCACCGAAGTGCTTGGCGTCGATCTCGCGCCAACGTTCCCAGCCGAGCACGGCTGGCCCGTCGCGCAGGATGATCTGGCCGGTGGGGCCCTTTGCCGTCGCCGCAAAGTAATGCTGGGTACCGGCAACCATAGCGGCGAGCACGTCCTTCTCGGCGCGCGCGGCGCTGTCGATCTCGACAACGAGGTCGCGCGAGACCTGGTCGAACACGGCTTCGAACACCGCCTCCTTGGTCTTGAAGTGATGATAGACCGCGCCCTTGGCGATGCGGGCCCCCTCCGCGATCTCGTCCATGGTGGTGGCGGCGAAGCCTTGTGTCCCGAACAGGCGGCGCGCCGCCGTCAGGATCGCTTCCGTGGTCGCCGCCCGCCGCTCCGCCTGTTTCGCCATGTGTCTCGTCTGGGTTCAGAATACTCTCCCTTCGGGAGACGTGAGTTCTCGGCTCGCACCGGTTCAACTCACTCTCGCTTTAGTCGAGTTCGGCGCAGGCGGCCAGTTGACTTTTCGACCACCGGTCGGTATTTACCGACCATAAGTCGGTTTAGTCGTGAGGTGTGCCATTGCCGAGTCGTGACATTGTCGAAGCGTTTGCGCAGCGGCTGGAAGCAGGAGACTTCATCGGCGCCATTGAACAGTTCTGCGCGCCCGATGCCGTCACCTACGAGAACAGCGGTGCTCCGACGGTTGGCCGTGATAAGCTCATCGCCAAGGAGCGCGGCGTGCTGGCGGCCTCGAAGGAGGTCAAGGCCGTGCGCATTGGGCCGAGCCTGATCGAGGGCGACCATGTCGCGACCCGCTGGTGCTTCAGCTTCACCAACGCCGATGGGATCACCCGGACGCTCGACGAGGTCGCCTGGCAGACCTGGCGGGGCGATCAGCTGATCGAGGAGAGGTTCTATTACGACCCGAAGCAGTTGGGGCGATGATTGCGGACACCGGTGTCATCGCCCGGCTTGACCGGGCATCCAGTACGCCGAGACGCCAATAGTCAATCGATAGGCCGCGGCGTACTGGATGCCCGGTCAAGCCGGGGCATGACAGCGGAGTTAGGGGCGAACATCCCCTGCCATCGCGCATTTGTATCGATTTGTTATCGATACCCTCGTTTCGAACACGCAGAAGTGGTCACGGCGGCGGTCGCAGCCGAGCATAATTCATAGTTCGTCAAAGGTTTGTAGCGAATTCTCAGCGTCTAGCCGGACCAACGGCCGATGCTGCCAGGCTCTCGAATGCGGACTCAAACGACCAGCTATTTCGCACGGCTGTTCGCCGGCGATCTGTCGGCGTTAGGCGGTCCTGCAACCGACGAGGCCGTCGCCGGTCATATTCGGGCCGAACAGATGTCGCTGGTGCTCGGCTATTCCGTCGGCATCATGCTGGCCAATGCCTGCAACGCCATCGTGCTGGCCATCGCGCTGTGGCAGTCGCCGGACCGGATGCCGGCCCTGATCTGGGCGGTCGCCGTGGCCGCCGCTGCGATCGCATTCGGCCTGCAATCCCACGCCACACGCCGCATCACCAAGCCGCAATTCGTCTCGCGCCGTGCCATGCACCGGCTGGTGCGCAACGCCTTCATCCTTGGCACGGCCTGGGGCATCGTCCCGGTCGCGTTCTTCTCCGACGCTTCGACTGGCGGCCAACTCGTCATCACCTGCCTGTGCTCGGGCATGCTGGCGGGCGGCGCGCTGGCCTTCGCGACGATCCCGATCGCGGCCATCGCTTTCACGGCGCCCATCTTCCTCGGCATCGCCATCTGCCTGGGCCGAAAAGGCGATCTCGCCTTCCTGCTGATCGCATTCCTCGTCGTGGTCTACGGAAGCGTGCTGCTCCGCGGCGTGTTCGTCAATTCGTTCTCGTTCGCGCGTCGCGTGATGCAGCAGCTCGAGGCGGAGCGCACGGTGCGGCAGGATCCCCTCACCCATTTGCCTAACCGCGTCGCCTTCAACGAAACGCTCGATGCCGCGCTCAAACGGCTGGCGTTATCAGGCGAGGAATTCGCGGTGCTGCTGCTCGACCTCGATCGCTTCAAGGAGGTCAACGACCAGTTTGGCCATCCCGCCGGCGACGAATTCCTGGTCCAGGTTGCAAGCCGCCTGCAGCGTTGCACGCGCGCGGCCGAGCATGTCGCGCGCATCGGCGGCGACGAATTCGCGCTGGTCATGAACAATGTGGCGCGGCCGGAAGATGTGCTCGAGATCGCCGAGCGCTTCGTCGCGGCCTTCACCGAATCGTTCCAGATCGAGCGCCGCCAGATCGTCGGCGCGACCAGCGTCGGCATCGTGCTGGCGCCGCGCGACGGCAACACGCCGTTCGACCTCATGAAGAATGCCGACGCCGCGCTTTATCGCGCCAAGAAGGCGGGAGCCGGCATGGTCTGCTTCTTCGAGACCAGCGACGACAAGGTGTCCCGCGACCGCAAGGCGCTGCAATCGGACCTCGCGGGCGCGATCGCGAGGGACGAGCTGTTCCTGGTGTTCCAGCCGTTCCTCGGTCTGGGCGACAACCGCATCACCGGCTTCGAGGCGCTGCTGCGCTGGCAGCATCCGGTACGCGGACTGGTGCCGCCGAGCGAATTCATACCGATCGCGGAGGAGACCGGGCTGATCCACGAGATCGGCGAATGGGTCATTCGCCGCGCCTGCACGACGGTGGCGCAATGGCCCGAACAGATCAGGGTCGCCGTGAACTTCTCCGCGGCACAATTTCACAACACCGGCATCCTCCAGACCATCGTGCAGGCGCTTGCCGACGCGAAGGTCTCTCCCAGGCGGCTCGAGATCGAGATCACGGAATCGATGCTGCTGTCGAAATACGGCTCGGCCGCATCGGTCCTGAATGCGCTGCTGGAACTCGGCGTCACCGTGGCGCTCGATGATTTCGGGACGGGCTTCTCCTCGCTCACCTATTTACGCAAGCTGCCGTTCAGCCGTATCAAGATCGACCAGTCCTTCATCCGCGACATGCTGGTGCAGCCGGACTGCGCTGCAATCGTGAAGTCGGTGGTCTCGCTCGCGCGGGACCTGCGCATCGGTGTCGTCGCTGAAGGCGTCGAGACCTCCGACCAACTCGAATATCTGCGCCAGATCAGCTGCGACGAGGTGCAGGGCTATCTGATCAGCCGGCCGGTGGCGGCCGATGCCGTGCTGGCGCTGCTGGACAGCAAGAAACATCGGGCGACCTTTGCGGCGTAGGACTCGATCGCTTAAGATCGGTGCCGCTACGAAAGAGGTGCGCTCCCTCCCCCGCTTGCGGGGGAGGGTTGGGGAGAGGGTGTCTCCACAGAGGGAGTTCCCCAGAGGAGAGAACCCTCACCCGCGCCTTCGGCGCGACCTCTCCCGCACGCGGGAGAGGTGGAGTCCGTGGCTCCGTCCATTCCGCCAAAACAGATCTCGCTGGACGCTATTTCAAATCGCGTCCGCCCGCAGCAGTGTATCCACGGTGATCGTGCCCCTCGCGCGGGAGACGCAGGCACAGATCTTCTGGTTGCTTTGCTTCTGCTGGTCGCTGAAGAAGACGTCGCGATGGTCGATCTCGCCGTCGACCGCGACCACGTCGATGGCGCACAAGCCGCATTCGCCGCGCTTGCAATCATACATCACGTCGTGGCCGCTGGCGTTGAGCACGTCCAGCATCGAGCGTTCGCGCGGGATTTCGAGCTCGACATTTGAGTCCTTCAGACGCACCCGGAACGTCTCGGTCGGCAGCGTGCCGCTGGAGCCAAAGGTCTCGTAGCGGAGATCCGGAAGCGGATGGCCGGCGCCGATCCAGGCATGGCGCGCGGCATCGAGCATGCGCATCGGGCCGCAGAACAGCGCGAGCGCGCCCTTGGGCGCCGACGCGAACAGGGCGTCGAGATCGAGCCGGTTGCCTTCGTCGCTGGCATGAACGACCAGGCGATCGCCGAGCAGCGCGGCGAGATCATCGAGATAGGCCGCTTCGCCGCGCGCGCGCACGGCGTAGTGCAGCGTGAGGTCAGCGCCGCGGCGGGCCAGCGCCTGCGCGGCGCCAAAGATCGGCGTGATGCCGATGCCACCGGCGATCAGGCAATAGTTTTCCCGCGTCCAATCCACCGCAAGCAGCGAGGCGGGCTGGGTGATGTCGAGCCGCGCGCCTGGCTGCAATGACCACATATAGCGCGAGCCGCCGCGGGAATCATCAGCGCGGCGCACCGCGATCTTGAAACCAGCCGAGGTGGCTTCGCCGACCAGCGAATAGGACCGCGCCTCCGGCAGGCCGTCGATGGTGACGTTGACATTGATGTGGCTGCCGACCGGGTAGGCGGCGCCATCGAACTGATCCGGCCGGATCAGGAATTCCCGGATGCTCGGTGCGAGATCGCGAGTCGAGACGAGCGTTGCCGGTATCCAGGTTTCGATGAAGCGCATGGCTGTGCACTCAATCGGTTGCGGTCTTGATCAGCGCGAGCGCCGGCAAGAGGTCGAGATGGGTCCGGTTGCGCAGCGCGAGCCGCAGGTTGCGCACCGCGAGCCGCGCATGCTCGCGCATGACGGCCTCGGCGCGCGCGCCTTCGCGATTCTCGATCGCGTCAATCACGACGCGATGATGCTCTTGCCCGATGATGAGGATCTGCTGCGCCTCGGGCAGCGCCGATTGCGCCATCACGAAGCCGCTGGGCGAGGCGAACGGCAGCGCGGAGGCGCGGTCGATCTGCCGAATCAACGGCGGGCTGCGCGACAATTCCGTGAGCAGCGCATGAAAGCGCGCATTCAGCGTGACATAGGACGAGAAGGAATCGACCGAGATCGGCACCTGGCGCAGCAATTCGTCGATCGCGGCGAGGCACTCCTTCAGCGGCTCGAGCTCGCGCGCGGAGACGCCGCGCTCGGCGGCGAAACGTGCGGCGAGGCCTTCCAGCGTGCCGCGCAGCTCGATGGAGTCGGAGATGTCGCGCTCCGAGAACGCCTTCACCATGAAGCCGCCGGAGGGGATCGCCTCCAAGAGGCCCTCCTCCTCCAGTCGCACCAGCGCCATGCGCACCGGCGTGCGCGAGGCGCCGGTGGTCTCCACCGCCTGGAGCTCGGAGATGCGTTCGCCCGGACGCAACACGCCCGACAGGATCTGGTCGCGCAGCGCGAGCTGCGCCTTCACGGTCTGCGAGACGGAGCGGTCGACCTCACGTTCGGCCATGTCGGCTATTCCGCGGCCTGGAGATGCTGCGGCGCGTTTTCCTTCGCCACCATGCGATCGATCAGCTTGCGCGTCCACATCGCGCCCGCATCGATGTTGAGATTGTAGAAGATACGATCCGGGTTCTCGTCCATCGCGCGCTGCTGCGCTTCGAGGATCAGCTCGTCCTCGTGAAAGATGCCGGAGACGCCCTCGCGGATCTCGGTGGTGATGCGCTGCTCACTGATGCGATAGTTGCGCACGAACGCCCAGAAATAATGGCAGGTCTTCTCGGTTTCCGGCGTGATGGTGTTGAGCACGAAACCGTTGACGCCCTGTGAGCGGTCGCCTTCCGGCGCGCCGGTGCCGGTCGGCGCCACGCCGACGTCGATGGCGATGGTGCACGGGGCTTCGAAGCGGATGATCTGCCAGCGGTCGACGAGACCGGGCTTGCCGAGTTGCTTGGCCCAGAACGGCGGCGGCTCGATGCCGCGCATCCAGCGCGTCACGGTCACCGTCTTCTCGCCATGGGTGACGTCGAACGGCGCCTCAGCCACCGCATCGTTACCGATGGAAGAGCCGTGCACAAAAGTCTCGTGGGTGAGATCCATGAGATTGTCGAGCACGAGGCGGTAGTCGCATTTGACGTGGATGGTCTTGCCGTCGCCAGCCCAGGCCGGATCGTGATTCCAGTGCATGTCCGGAACCAGCGCGGGATCGGCCAGCGCGGGATCACCCATCCAGAGCCAGATGTAGCGGTGACGCTCGACCACCGGATAGGCCCGGACACAGGCGGACGGATTGATGGTCTCCTGCGAGGGCATGAAGGTGCAGCGCCCTTGCGCGTTGTACTTCAGGCCGTGATAGCCGCAGATGACGGTGTCGCCTTCGAGCCGTCCCTTGGACAGCGGCACCAGGCGATGCCAGCAGGCATCCTCCAGCGCGGCCACCGAGCCGTCGGCCTTACGGTACATCACGACATGCTTGCCGCAGATCGTGCGCGGCAACAGCGCCGGCTTCACCTCGGCATCCCATGCCGCAGCGTACCAGGCGTTCATCGGGAAGGGCTTTGTCATCGGTCTCACTCCCACGGCTCATGAATACGTTATGTATACAATAGCAGTCGACCAGAAACGTTCAAGCTAAAACTAACCTACTATAATACCTTTATCAGTGAAGCTGTATACATATCTGGCCGGAGCTCTATTTTCCGCGAAGAGAGCAATAACCGCGTGAGGCGCCCTCTTACCCTCCCCTTGGAGGGGAGGGTCGCTTCGCATGGAGCGAAGCGGAATGCGGAGCGGGGTGGGATGATCTCTCCACACGGGCACTACCCAAGAGGAAAGATCACCCCACCCCGCTCGCGCTACGCGCGATCGACCCTCCCCCTCCAGGGGAGGGTAAGAGAGCGTCCGCCGCCACAAGATGCCTTACGTCTCGAACACCCTCGCCAGGCCGGCCCTAGCCTCCTCCTGAATCCGCGTCAGGTGCGCGGTGCTGCGGAAGCTCTCGGCGTAGATCTTGTAGACGTCCTCCGTCCCCGAGGGCCTTGCTGCGAACCAGCCGAAATCGGTCTCGACCTTGATGCCACCGAACGGCTGGCCGTTGCCGGGCGCCTTGCTCAGGGTGGCCCGGACGGGGTCGCCGGCGAGATCTTTCAGGCCAAGTTGCTCGGGCGTGACCGATTTCAGGATGGTCTTCTGCGGCCCGGTGGCCGCGACGTCGGTACGCGCGTAATGGGGCACGCCGAACTCGGCGGTGAGGTCGCCAAAGAGCTGGCTGGGGTCACGGCCGGTCCGGGCCATGATCTCGGCAGCAAGCAGACCGAGAATGACGCCGTCCTTGTCGGTGGTCCAGACCGTGCCGTCCCGGCGCAGGAACGAGGCCCCCGCGCTCTCCTCGCCGCCGAAGCCGAAGCCGCCGGTGAGGAGGCCGTCGACGAACCATTTGAAGCCGACCGGCGTCTCGATCAGCTTGCGGCCGAGCTTTTTCGCAACGCGATCGATAATCGAGCTCGACACCACGGTCTTGCCGATCGCGGCATCCTTGCCCCAGTCCGGACGGTGCGCGAACAGATAGGAGATCGCGGTCGCAAGATAATGGTTCGGATTCATCAGGCCGCCGGTCCGCGTCACGATGCCGTGGCGATCCGCGTCGGTGTCGTTGGCAAAGGCGACGTCGAAGCGGTCGCGCATCCCGATCAGGCTCGCCATCGCATAAGGCGAGGAGCAGTCCATACGAATCTTGCCGTCCCAGTCCACCGTCATGAAGCGGAAGGTCGGATCGATCGCCTCGTTCACGACGGTGGCCTTGAGGCCGTAGCGATCGATGATCGGATGCCAGTAATGCACGGCGGCACCGCCGAGCGGATCGATGCCGATCGTGACGCCGGCGGACTTGACCACGTCGAGATCGACGACATTGCCGAGATCGGCAACATAAGGTGTGATGAAATCGTAGGCGTGGACTTTCGAAGACTTGCGCGCCTTGGCGTAGTCGACGCGCTTCACGCTCCTGAGGGCATCGGCGAGATAAGCATTGGCGCGCTTCTCGACCACGCCGGTGACGTCGGCGTCGGCGGGGCCGCCATGCGGCGGGTTGTATTTGTAGCCGCCGTCTTCCGGGGGATTGTGCGAGGGCGTGATCACGACGCCATCGGCGAGGCCGCTCGTACGCCCCATGTTGTAGGTCAGGATCGCGTGCGAGATCACCGGCGTCGGCGTGTAGCCGCCGTCCTTGTCGATCATGACATCGACATCGTTGGCCGCGAACACCTCGACGGCGCTCGTGAGCGCGGGCTCTGCCAGCGCATGGGTATCGATGCCGATGAAGAGCGGGCCCGTCAGCCCCTTTTCTCGGCGGTAATCACAAATCGCCTGCGTGGTCGCGACGATGTGGCCCTCGTTGAAGGTGTTCTTGAACGATGTGCCGCGATGACCCGAGGTGCCGAACGCGACCCGTTGCGCGGGGTCGGCCGCGTCGGGCTTGCCGGCGAAATAGGCGGTCACCAGCCGCGGAATATTGGTGAGCGCGTCCGGCGAGGCCTGCTTGCCCGCCGCGGGATCAACATTAGCCACTGAAATACCTCGTCCTGTCGCAAGCGATCGCGGGATACAATAGCACCGACCGGCACCCCGCCAAGGGCACAACACGCGCGAAGGAGGGGGCGTTCCTTCCGCCGGCTGCGCCTCACATTCGGGTGTCGTTCTGGTGAAACCGGCCCATAGAACGACGCCATCTGCGCATCTCGGTGACGGAAGGCCAGCCAACCTAATCACCTCGCAGCTTGCCCCGCCGCGAGTTTCGCATCTAGTGTGCGTCGCAAGAGGCTGTATCTGGAGGAGCGCCATGGAGGTCATACTGCTCGGCACCGGCGGCCCACGCCCCGATCCGCGCCGGATGGCGACGACCACGCTGATCAGGCTCGGCGACCAAAACATCCTGATCGACGCCGGCCGCGGCGTTATGGTGCAGCTCAGCAAGGCTGGCGTGCCGCTCGGCGCCATCAACACGGTCTTCCTCACCCATCACCATTTCGACCACATCGGCGATCTCTACGACGTGATGCTGAATTCGTGGATGCATGGACGCAAGGACGAGCTGCGCATCTATGGCCCGCCGGATACCGAACGACTGGTCAACACGCTGATCACGCAGGTCTACGACAAGGACATCATCTGGCGGGATCGGGGCGAGCCGACCTTCGGCGGCTGGAAACCGGTGGTCGCAACGGACATCGTGCCGGGTCCGGTTCTCGACACCGGCCGCTGGAAGATCAGCGCCGAACTCGTCTCGCATGGCGACGGTCTCGACATGCCGCCTGGCTTCCTCCAACGCTGGATGTGCGTCGGCTACCGCTTCGAGGCGGAAGGCAAGGTCATTGCGATTTCCGGCGACACCGTCCCCTGCCCCGGCCTCGAGCGATTGGCGGAGGGAGCCGACCTGCTCGTTCAGTGCTGCTTCCTCGCAACGCCGGAGATCAGCAACGAGCACCTGCGCCGGCTTGCGAAATTCACGATCGCCTGCGGCGATACGGTCGGAAAAGTCGCAGCCAAGGCCGGCGTCAAGAAGCTCGCGCTGACCCATCACCGGCCGCGCACTGACGATGCCATGCTGAGCGCGCTGCTCAACGATGTCCGGCAGGACTACTCAGGTCCTGTCGTGCTCGGCGAGGACCTCACGCGGATCGAGCTCTGAGCGCGGTCTCAGGACGATCCGGCTTCGATCCGAAACGACAAGCACTCTTGCGCACCCGGCGCGATATGCATCAGGCCGGGCTTTTCGGTGAACTCGCCGTCGAAGCCGGTGGGGCTGGCATGGCCGCGCCAGGGCTCGATGCAGAGGAACGGCGCGCCCGACGGTTTCGACCAGACGCCGAGTTCGCGAAAGCCGCGCCAGGACATTTTCAGGCAGGGCCCGGTTGCTGCGCCCTGCCCGGCGCCATAGCGGACCGAATTGCTCTCGATGCGGTCGAAGATGATGGCGTCATCCACGAACAGGGCTTCGGACAGGCGCAGCGCTCTATTCTTGACCGGGCTCGGCTCCGTTGCCGCGCGCAGCAAGCCGCCGTCGAGACGGCGGACGGGAGCCGATTCCGCGTTTGCAAAGGTCAGCGCGTAGCTCTCCTTCGCTCGTCCGGCTTGGAGCGGCCAGTTGAAGGCGGGATGGCCACCGAGCGAAGCCGGCAATGTCTCCTTGCCGGTATTGGCGATCGTGAACGTCAGATCAAGGCCGGAATCGTCGATCGCATAGGCAGCGGTGAGCCGGAATGCGAACGGATAGAGCGCGCGCGTCGCCTCGCTGTCTTCGAGCACCAGCGTGCAGCGGCCCTCGCCGCGTTCTGTCCACGCGAAACGGCTGTCGCGTGCAAAGCCGTGCTGGGTCATCCGATAGGTCTTGCCCCGGTGCCGCAATTCGTCGTTGGCGAGGCGCCCGACGATCGGAAACAACAGCGGCGCATGGCGCGGCCATTCTGGCCCCGCTTGCCAGACGAATTCGATGCCGCCGCCGTCCTTGAGCGAGCACAGTTCGGCGCCATGCGCCTTGACGGTCGCGCTGAGCCGGCCGCTCCGAACGGTGTGGGCATCATCGCTCATGTGCGACATCTACACCGCGATCTCATATGCAGCAAGGCGGCGCCGGCAGAGGTGTGACGGTCATCGATGGCGCTTGCTTGCGCAGAGCGTTGAAATGTAAAAGAAAATTTTGGTTCGTTCTGTGGACCATCGCTCGACAGCGCGGCGACGCGCAGCAAATCGCATGATCAGCGCCTGGGTTGTCACGCCGTCGGACCTTCAGAGCCGTCGCGCTAGGCGGGATACAAAAGTAAGCCGCCGAGGTCCGCAACGCCCTCGACTTTGCCACAGGACTGAGGCGCAGCCGCGAACTCGAGCACCGAACACACCTTTGACCCGCAGTCCCAGATGTCCCAGCAGGGAGTCCTCTTAGGACGATGCGACCGGTTTAGACTCAGCACGACGGGATACCCCAGCGCCGGTGAGCTCGTCGGAATTGGAGTTGCGCAACAGGAACAACGACCTCCAGTCCCCCTGATGCCCGAATTCGATATAGCGATAGCTCAGGGCACTTAGCAGGATCGTTATTGCAAGATACGGAAATGAAAGTCGAAGCGTGTCTTGGAACGGAGACGTATCGGGCGGGATCATTTCAACCATGATGATCGAATGCCACGCATAGATGCTGTAGCACATGCATCCGACGATTTGAATGGGCCATGCCTCGAACAAGCGATTTGCGGACCATGCCCCGCACAACACCGCCAGCAGCACCATGGCAAACCCGGCGCAAAAGATCGTGGCGTAGAGAATGCTCACAGCCCAGGGGCCGTTATCCTTGAGATATATGGCGGCGATCATCAGCAGCAGTCCGGGCAGCAGCCCCCGCGACTGAAATCTCCTAAGTGAAACGCTGTCCCTGGACTTGACGTAGAGATCGCAAACCAGCATTCCGAAAATGAACTGGTAACACGACCCAAATATTCCGCCCACAAACGGGCGAAACATCCCAATCCGATCCACCGCGATAAGATGCCCAGCCATCACAAAAGCTGAGCAGATGACGACGCTCAACAGCAACAGCCTTCGAAGGCCGAAGCGCGCGATCAGAAGAATCAGCAGCGGAAATAAAAGGCTGAACCAGATTTCAACGCCTACGGACCACAATACGGGATTGGAGGGGGGCATAAACCCGTGCGGCACAAAAATGAAGAGCGTAGATAGCAGTCCGCCGAGCTCCAGATACCACGCGTGCGACCCAGCGGGTGACTTGGCATGGAGTGCAACCGTCACGAGGACAACCGTATAGTAAAGTGGAAGCAATCGGGCTGCGCGATGCCAATAGAAATGCGGGAAGTCGGCAAGCCGATCGATGGCCCGCTTCTTGGTGCGATAGGGCAGGTACAGAACGAATCCGGAGAGCACAAAAAAAATATTTACGCCCAAGAAGCCGTGCTTTGCGACAATGGCCAGGAGACCATTCGGATCAAGTTCGCCGGGAAACGCCGGCGCGCTGGATGTAAACGGAACAAGCAAGTGAAAGAGGATCACCATCAGGATGGCGAGTCCGCGAAAACCGTTGACCGCCCCGATCTTCTGCGCGCGACTACCGGCTATGATGGTGGAACCTGGGGATTGTAACGACAAGATGGCGATCTCGGTATTCTGGTTGCCTGTTGCGATGCTCGCTACGTTGAGCGACCTGTCAATCGATGGCTGTCGCATCACTCTCGACGCGTGCGATGCCAAACTGGGGGCGCGTTAACCAGCAACTTGGCGCCTCGGCGGATCACAGCGAATATCTCGTATCGCGAACACCTCACCACTCGTTGGAAGCGATCCTCAGGCGAGCGCAGCCTCACCCGGACACGCCGAACGACGTGCCTTCAAATCGTCAATTACGGCATCTATCAACTACGGGATATGGACGGTAGCAGGTTAACTCTGAGGCAGAATTATGAGTGGGCGCGTATAGTTTGATGGTTGGGCTCCTCATCATATTTGTTCTGCTCGCGATTGGCTTCGCGGCCGGCTACGGCACGCGTGAGCTGATCTCTCGTAAGCGGCACGCCGAGTACCTGAACTTGCAGCCCTACGTTTCGCCCGAGCTCAGAACCAGGCGACCATCTTCGGATGAAAGCACCAGGACGCGATACGCCACACCTCAACCCACAATGACTGAGCAGACGAACTATGACATGCCTCAGTCGCTTAAACCCGTATCCATTCGGGAGCCGAAGCCAGCGAAATCCGCGCCTGCCGGCGCAAGCTTGCGTCTGATCGAGCCGCATTCCTCTGAGCCCGATACCGGATCTTTGCAGTCCGTGGACATTGAGCAGAGCCTCGAAGAACTAGTCGGGCTCCTGCTGCGTAAAAAGCAGGGGGGCTAGGACCGGTCTCCTCCGGGGCGCCTTGCTCACAAGCCTCTTGCCGCATTTGCGAGTCCGCCAGTTGCGGAGGTCGAGCACACCGGGGGAAAGTAAACCCCTGGAACCGAAAGCACCAAGTTGTCAGCAGGAGAACTCCGGAATCCAGGGGATCGCGCCGACGACCGAGCACGTTCCAGAACAGAGCCGCCCGCCCGCAGCGCAGCGGCAGCCGCACCAAAGACTGGCGATGGCCGTACAAAAGTGGTATGTTTTTAGCGCCTCTGTGGCTACAATACGGCCCGTCATGCGTCCGGAACATCTCTGGTGCAAGAGCAGGAGGGCAGATTTTGGTCGTGCTGATGATCGCAAGCGCCGTGGCGGGTGTTCTTCTGGGGCGTTTTCTTCGCGCATACGCTCTTATTCCCGCAACGATGCTGATCCTGGTTGCAGCGTGGTATTTGGGCCTTGAGCAGGGTTTCGCCACGGGCGCGATAGCCTTCGTCGCCAGCGCGGTAATTTTGCAAGTCGTCTATTGCGCGAGCCTGCTGATCTATCTGCTCATCGCGAACCTCTCGGTGCTCGACCAGGTGCAGTCGGAGGCATCACCGCAGATGCCTGAATCGCAAATCGCAGTCTAGTCAGCCCCCTATCATGAGCGGCCAGCGAGAATGTTGTCGCATGGTCGTACATTGTTACATCCTTCTGTAGAAGCTCCGCACCTGCTTAATTGCCATGCAGTTCATCCCGCGGGGCCGCATTCCCGCCGGTGTGCTTGTGAGCGCTTCATTTACGCGGCATTGATCCCGTGCACGCGTTCTGCTCCGCAGAAACCGTTGGCCACAGCTCTAATCTGCTCAATGGCTCGAAAGATCTCCTGCACCAAATTGAATACGCGTGGCGGAGGCTTCTTCTTTGACTTTGATTTCGGCTCCTTGAAACTTCCGCGGAATAGCTGTGTTGCACAAAGCCGACCGGGCAAAATGCCTTTGCACGACACGACGCGCGACAAGCTGGAGCGACACATCAAGTATGCTCAAGACGTTTGGGAATGAAGGGCAATGCAATCAATTTGGAACCGACGCGACGCCGCCGGCCGATATTCCTCTTGCAAAGAAGAAGCGCCTATTTGTAGCTCGCCACGCACTTATGAGGCTAGATCAACCCGCTGAGACAACGTGACCGTCCATAGCACCTATATTCGCCGTCTTTATCGTAGATAATGCAGATGTGATCGGTTGGCTGGAAAATCTAAAATGGAATTGCCGGCGAGAGCAGCGGCGGGCGGCAATGGCGCGCAGAACGCGTTACAAGAGTCGATCGTAACGGGTCAAGCGGCTGTCGCACTTTTGACGCCAACGCGATCACGGACCAAGCAGCGCCCCGATCCGGTCATTCACCGGATTGATACCCGGCCCCTCGACTTCGGCGTCGATGAGATCGTAGCTGTCGGCAAGCTCCGCAACGAGATGCTGCGATTACCCGATTTCCTGCGCCATCATCGCCGGCTCGGAGTCGGACGTTTCCTCGCGATCGATGACCGTTCGGACGACGGCACGCGAGCATTCCTGCTCGATCAGCCGGATGTTCACGTGTTCGAGATTCGGGAGCCTTTTGCAGAATCAAGTGGTGGTGCGCGTTGGACCAGCGCCGTGCTCGACCAATTCGCGCCAGGACGGTGGGCGCTGACGCTCGACGCAGACGAACTCTTCGTCTACCCCGGCTGCGAACGTTTTGATCTTCGATGGTTGTGCCGTTATCTGGAGAGCACCGGCGCTGATTGCATGACCGCGGAAATGGTCGATATGTATCCACGCTGGCTCGGCGGTCCGGAGCGCTACCATGCCGGCGAGAGCCTCATCGCTTTCTCCCCCTACTTCGATTCCGACACCTATGTGAAGCGCCGTCGGCGCGGCTTTCCGACCAACTACCTGGTGGGTGGTGCGCGAGCGAGGCTGTTTTATGACGAACCGATGCCGCCAAAGATCGCTCTTTACGACGCACTTGTACAGTTGCTTGAGCCATACGGGCTGGCGCGGCTGCTGCCTGCAGTTAACATAACGCGCTGGCAGCCACCGCTGCTCACTAAAGTGCCGCTCGCCCGATGGTCGCCCGGCCGTCGCTATATCGCCGCCGGTCACCTGATGGCCCCACCAGGCAAGGCAAGCGACGTCACAGGCGCCCTGCTCCATTTCAAATTTCTTCACGACTTCACCGATAAGGTCGCAATCGCGGTCCGTGAGGGGAACTACTATCTCGGCTCGGTCGAGTATCAACGCTACGCGGAGCGGCTCGATCAGAATCCGTCATTCGAGCTCATCTATCCCAATAGCCTGATCTACCAATCATCAGACGATCTTGTCCGTTGCGGTCTGATGCGTCTCTCCCCGGCCTACCAGGCCGCGACGCGACAACCCTGACACCGCTTTCTGCACAGGAGGCGCGCTGGAGCCTTCCTCCAATCGTTACCGGACCCCGTCGTTGTGCTTGATGTGTTCGTCGGAAGGACCGACCGATATCTGCTGTTCTGGAGCATTGATTTCATCGATCCGCTTGCGGCCGAGAAGCCGAAGGAGAAGCTTCCTTCCGCGCACCAGCACTGGATAAATTGCCCTTGCGAGGCGGGGCCGGGAGAACACGAGCCGATTGAGGCGATTGAAGACGGTCGCCTCCCCGGCAAGCGTTGCCAGCAGATGCATTGCAGCGGCCCCATAGTAGTGCCGCCCACGCCAGCGAACCACCATGCCTTCATTGAGATCGAGGTTGCGCGCGCGGATATCGCGCACGATTGGATGCTCCGAACGCGCGTCGATCAGGTGAATGCGCTGCCCACGCTCCCGCAACTGGTACAGCAGAACATAGCGGCTGCATAACGGGCATTCGCCGTCATAGACCACCCAGATATCGTCATCACTATGGGTCAATTCGATAGTCCGTTCGCTTCCGAACGTCGCGCACAAGCTTGCCCTCCGCCAGGCCGAGGCATACTGAGTCCACCACATAGTGATAGGCGACAATATCGTCCATGGTCAGCTTGTTGAATTCGCCGTACAGCCATGGATTGGACAGCATGTGGTGCGGATAGGCATAAAAACTGTTGTTATCCTTCACCCAGGGATAGACACGGAAAAAGCGATCCGTCTCGCGGACCATTTTTTCCACGGCCTCCATGGCTACGCCTGTGTCCTGACGCGGAAGGATCTCCGGGCCGCAGGTGGTCGCGTCGTGCCAAGTCGCAAGATCGTGGTTGTTGCCGCCAACGCGAGCCCGGAAATGATTCTCAGGGATGTACATGGTTCCGGTCCCGATCATGTACGAGTAGATGCCGAAATACGTGGAAGGCGCGAGAACCTGGCGACCATCGCGGGTCTCGACGAAAAGCCGCGGGCTTGCCAGCTTCGGCCCGTCCAGCCATCCAAGGTAATTGGTGTAGAAGAAGAACCGGCCACAAATGACGGTCACGACCATCACAACCTTCATCGCCGGGGTGAACCCATCGCGCGGCAGCGTGCGTGCCGCGGCTACGATGAACAGGTTGAGCGCAATCCAGAAGAAGAACAGAGCCCCCAGTGTGAAGTACACGCCGATGTGGAAGATGTCGAACAGCAGGCAGAAAAACGACAGCGCGCGCGTCGAGATCGCAGCCAAGGGCGACAGGAGCTGGGCACCCAGCACGAAGACGTTGAAGATCAGCTGGTTGCTCACGATCGCGTCCCAGATAGTCTGCAACGCGCCCGGCCATAGGCCGAGCGGGGCGTCGCCGCGTTCGAGACCCATCAGGATTGAGGTTTGCGTGGGATTTGCGAGCAGCCAGGTCCATGGCTTCTCGCCACCAGCCTGCAGCTTTGCGATTCCCGACCAGAAATAGCTGCCGAGATGCGCCCCGACGGCGCACGCCCAAATCAAGCCATAGGCGCGATCGCGAAGCTGCTTCACGTTATCTGCAGAAGCGAACAGAGTTCGCAGCCACGGCACGCGATCCATCACCCAGGCGCTGGTGAGGACGATCGTGCCGAGCACGCCAAGGACGGCGAAGTTACCGACGTCGAGCATCCCGAGATAATCGGTCTCGGTCACGAAGATGCCGGACACGACGCTCACCATTTCGCGCCATGCATGGTAAAAATAGAACAGCGGCACCAGAAATGAAGGACGCCAGATCGCGGCTATTCCTGCCACAACCGCAAGCACTGCACCGTAGCGGAAGAACAGAATTTTGTCGCTCGAACCGAACAGGATGTTGGGGGGCCCTGCGAAAGGCCCCAATGAATCGAACAGCAACTGCACGAAAATCGTCATTCCGATCGCGAGGGCGGTGATACGCAATGGCGGCGAGAAATCACGATAGCGAATGGAGCTGAAGGCGAGCGCGCCGGCAAATGCCAAGCAAACCAGCACCAAAGCGTAAATGTCAGACCAGCGCGCCAGGTGCGTGACGGCCCGCCGCGAAATCGCAGAAAGAATGACGGCTACTGCAAGAAGGAAGAGAGGTCCCGCGAGCGACGAGACGCTAGACCGCGCTCCTTGCTGTGATGCAACGGTATACAACGCCATCCCGTCTGGGACCTCCGGAGCTTCGCCCAACCGAACATTATAGAATCACTAGCCATCTGCAAGCATCGCAAGCGCAGCTCGTCCTTCTCCCGGTGCGAGTGCCAACGAAATCATCCCGCGGGAACCTCAACACTGCGAATTGAATATGACAAACTGCGGGCATTGATGTGACCACAAGTGTCCACGTCGACATTGGTGACGGTCAGACCATCGTTTGAAAACAGTTTCGACCCAGCTCCGCTGATCCCACATCGCCCGATCACGTCTTCCGTTCATGTCAGGGCCAAGCTAAAAGCCGGAGACGATCGGAACCGCCATCGTTCAGCGCACTGGATTTCCCGAGGCACTTGCTGGCAGGCGCAAGACCGCGCAAGACTGTTTGAGATCGCAGGGTGAGCTCGTTGGACAAAGACAGCAAGTCACGGGCCGTAACCAACATCCTCATAACGGGCGGATCCCAGGCCTGGAAACTCTCGGCCGGTTTTGTCTTGACGATATTCTCGACGCGAAATCTTGCCCCGTCCGACTTCGGCGTGCTGGCCATGTCTGCGACCGCTGCAACGTTCCTCGGACTCCTCAAGGACGTCGGCGTTGGACAGGCCATCATTCAACGCACGGAGATCGCCAAGGGTCAGATCGATGCGCTGTTCTGGTTGTCGGTGCTCGCTTCCGCGGCATCTGCTCTCGTTCTGGCGTTGAGCGCGCATCCGGTTGCGCTGTTTTACGACGATACGAGGCTTCAACAGCTCATGATCGCAATTGCCGGCCTAAGCTTCATTGCCGGCCTTGCGACCGTTCCGGCGGCGCTACTTGCCAGAGAGTCCCGGTTCAAGGCTCTGGCAATCCTGGATGTCGCCGCGACAACCGCTTCCGTTGTCGCGGGGATCGTCGCCGTAATCATCTTGAGAGACTATTGGGCACTTTATCTGTCCACGCTCGTTCTCACGCTCATTTCGACAGTCGGGATCTGGGCCTATTCTGGCTATCGCCCTGGATATCCCCATCTGGACAGCGAGACGCGACACATGGCGCGATTTGGCCTGCACGTGTCAGGGTTCAATCTGGTCAACTATCTCTCGAGAAATGCGGACAACATTCTCATCGGCAAATTTCGAGGCGGCGACGAACTCGGAATGTACGATCGGGCCTATAAGCTGTTGCTGCTGCCGATCGTCCAATTACATAACCCCATCGGCCAGGTGATTGTCCCGCTGCTTTCGCGACTTCGTTTCGATAAGGAGAGATATCTGAGCACCTACAACGATGCCCTGTCCATGGTTATGCTCATATGTCAGCCGGGCATCGTCTTCGCCATCCTGCTCTCGGAGCCGCTCTTCAGAGTTCTCCTCGGCGAGCATTGGGTGGGTGCAGCCCCGATTTTTTCCTGGCTTGGCGTTGCGGGCTTGATCCAGGTCGCGACCGCGACGGCAGCTTGGCTGTTCCTCAGTGAAGGCCGTGGCCAGGAGTACTTCAGGCTCGGCGTTTGGACCGCCCTGATCAACGTGACCTCATTCCTCGCCGGTCTTCCCTGGGGCGCGCTTGGAATCGCCGCAGCGTATACGCTGGTGAACTGCACCGTCGTGCTGCCGCTTTATGCGATATCGATCGGTCGTCATGGCCCTGTGACGACAAGGAACCTGATCAAGACGACTGTCCCGCATTGGATCGGTTGTGCCGTTGCGGCGACCGTCACAAGGATTTCGATCATCTCATTGCTGGATGGAAACTCATTCGCTGGGCTGGTTACGCTGCTGGCGCTTGCCTATGCATCATATCTCCTCGCCATGTCCTTCTTCGCGCAGAAACGGGCACTTGCAAAACGCGTATTGCGCAACGTCTTTCGAAAGGCAAAGACCTTCAGCGAACGATGAAGCCATGCAATTCCGCCAGATGAATATCGACCGGGGCGACCGCGTGAACGGCGTCGACCTGATGAAGGCCTGTGTCAACATCTGGGGAAGTGATCGCCGCGAGGAGCACTGCCTTGGCAGATTCGCGAGACGCCTCGTTGATCAAGTCATATGCATTGGAGGTAGCGGACTGCTCGAACACGAACCCGCCATCTTCCAGGCCCGCGAGGCCGACGGCCGGTGCGGTCGCAGGAGGCTGTAACGAGGCAACCGCCGACAAATCAACGCTGGTTTTCGGAGGATCGATCACCAGCGTGCCGCCCATTCCGTCGCTCGAGAGGTTGAAGGTCGATCTGGTGTAGTCACCAACAAGCGAAATATTTGCCGTGTGATTCTGGGCATCGACCACGGTCAACGTACCGCCGGCTGTGTTGCCGGAAAAGGACGCCGACGTCCCCGCTCCGTACGCGATGTCCTTCAGATCGATATGGTTGGAATTGAACGCGGTGCCGTCACCCGTCAGACCGATGAGCGTTCCCGTAAATTGCGACGCGTGGTCCAACACCAGATTGCCGGTCGACGTCTTGAAGGTGATCGACCCCGAAGCGGCGCCGGACAATTCGAGCGTGGCGCCGGGGTCGACCGTCGCGGCCTGTGACATATTGCCCAGATTCAATACGACATTTCCGGAGATCTTGAGGATGGTCGATGACGTATTGATTACACCATCGCCATTGAGATCCTGATAAAAAGTCGTCTCGACCGCTTTAAGAGCAGGGTCGGTCGGGGACACCTTGTTCAGGAGGTTCGATACATAGTTGCCATTGCTGTCCGTGGTCCACACACAAAGTTCGCCGGTGGCCGGAATCTTCCAGGCCACATCATAGCCGCTGGTTGTTTGCTCCACGCCCACCGGCGTCCAAGCGCCGAACTGTCCCGACACAACCGCTACGCCACCGTACCTCAAGGTCGGCCCCACGCCGCTGGTCATCGCGTCGAGCAAGTAATTCGAGCCGACCAGAACCAGGCTGGTTGAGCCGGACGCCTCGATTGTCGTGCCTGAAACCTTCTGGGGCGTTGGTGGAAGACCAATCAGGCCATCACCGTTGAGATCCTGGTGAAAGAGGGTCTCGCTCGACTCAAGAGCCGGGTCGGTGCCGGACACCTTGTTCAGATAGTTGGATACGAAATTGCCGTTGCTGTCGGTGCTCCAGACCGCGAACTGACCGGTCGAGGGGATCTTCCACGCGACGAGATAGCCGTTCGACGACGCTTCCGCAGCTACTGGCACCCACGAGCCCAGCTGCCCCGCGACAACCGCCGTTCCGCCATTCTTCAAGATCACCGATGAGCTGGCCGTCGAAAGGTAGAAGTTACTTCCCGACTTGATAAGCGATGTCGTTCCGGCCGCTTCGATCACCGTACCGACGGCGGAGCTGAAAGCATTCGAAACCTGGCTCAAATTTCCGGCGATGTCGGTGGCGGTGGCGGTGAAGCTGTGTTGCCCTGCCGTGAGCGATCCGGTGGTGACGCTCCAGGCCCCACTCGTCGCCGCGACGCCCGTGCCGAGCAAGGTCGCGCCCTCGTACAGCCGGACAGTGCTTCCGGCTTCTGCCGTGCCGGACACGATTATTGCGCTAGAAGCTCCAGGTGCGCCCGAGGTCAGGATAGGTGCAACCGGGGCACGCGTGTCGACCGTGACGTTCAACGCACCGGAGGAAGCGCTGACGTTGCCGGCGGCGTCGGCAGTCTTGCCGGTAAACGTGTGATTACCGTCCGCCAACGTTGCGGTGGCAATGGACCATGCTCCGCTGGTATCGGCGATCGCCGTTCCGATCATCGTCGCGCCGTCGAAGACCTGCACCGTGCTCCCGGCGTCCGCGGTTCCAGTCAAATTCACGTGGTTGACATTGGTGACGCCATCGCCGGCAACGTTGCTGTCTGGCGAGAACGACGCGAGCTTGGGCACGTTCGGGGCGACCGTATCGATGGTGACATTCACCCCGGCTGAGAGCGCGGTGAGATTGCCGACGCCGTCCATCGCTGCGGCGGCAAAGGTGTGGCCGCCTTCGGCCAGCAATGCGGTCGCCATGCTCCAGCTACCATTGCCATCGGCTGTCGCCGTGCCGATCTGAGTTGTCCCGTCGAAAACCTTGACGGTTACACCTGCCTGCGCGCGACCCGTGAGGACCAGATGATTTGTATTGATCAGGCCCGATACGATCGAGCCGCTGTCGTTGACCGCCGAGATCGTCGGCACGGCGATAAATGTCATCGCCATCGGCGAATTCGTCGCGGAAACGAATGAATAGTCGGCCGACGTCAAGCTGGTGACGCCCGCAATGCGCAGCGTATCTGCTCCACCCGCGTAGCGAACGGTCCACACGTCGTTCACATGGGTCAAATAGGCGCCGCTGTCGTAACCTTTCAGAATCAGCTTGTCGTGTTCAGCGGTCGCGCTCGTGAAGACGTGGAAATCCGCGATCGTATCGTTGCCGCTGCCTGCAGAGTGAATGAACGTATCGTTCCCGGATCCTCCAGAGAGCCAGTCATTCCCGCCGGCGCCATCCAGGACGTCGTCACCGCTCGAGCCGACCATACGGTTTGCCAATTGGTTACCGACGCCCGCGAGCCCGCCCATCATCAACGTCAAGTTTTCGACGTTCGCCGTCAGTGTGTACGACGTCCACGCCTCCACGCTGTCAATGCCGCCGCCGGGATTCTCGATGATTTTCTGGTTCGCGCTTCCGATGACGTAGGTATCGTCGCCGTTCCCCCCGACGAGCGTGTCATCGCTATTGACCGCCGAGAGCTTGTCGTTCGCCGCGGTGCCGTACACCATGCGGCTGCTCGCCTTCCCGCTAATCCAGGACGTGATCGTCCCGCCGACCGGGAGCGTTGCTGGCAATTGGAAATCGTCGCTGGTGAATGCCGAGACCGTCGTGTTGCGGAACACCAAGGTGTCCTGGCTGGTCAACTTCAGATAGACGTCGCTTCCGACCTGGGTCATCGCCGCCTGCACGTCGGCGAATGAGGTGAAGGCAAAGCCGTTGAGCTGGACGACGTCGTGAGCGGCGCCCGATCCCGGAGAAAAGTCGGTGATGATGTCCGAACCATCGCCGGAGTTGAATACGAAAGTATCCATACCGCCGCCGCCGGTCAGGATATCATTGCCGAGCCCGCCGGTGATCACGTTAGACGCGGAATTTCCGATGATGATGTTGGATTGAATATTTCCGATGGCGCTGATGGCCGCCGAACCGGTGAGCGTCAGATTCTCGACGTAGCTCGAAAGCGTATACGTCACCGAGGAGTTGACCGTGTCGATGCCTCCGCCATAGGCCTCGACAATCTTCGCACCGGCATCGGTCACGACATAAGTGTCATCGCCGGCGCCGCCAGTCATGACATCCGCGCCTCCTGCACCACCGATCAGGTCATTGCCGGACGTGCCGGTCAGCGTGTCTACAGCTGCGCTTCCCACGATCGTGTTGGTCGACCCGCCACTCGTGAGCAGGGTGTAGTTCGCAAGCGTGTACTCCGGCAATTGATAGGCTTTGATTGAATCGATGGTCATCGTCGGCGTCGATCCTGGAGCGGCGTTGCCCGGCCAGCTCCCGCCCATCGCTAGGTTGGCGATCATGTACATCGCCGTATTCATGTCGGCGGGCGTGGCCTGCTGCGCGACCTCCTTCCCGTCCACGAAAAACGTCAGGTCGTAAGGCGTCCATTTGAGCGCAAACGTGTGTTCTCCGGTCGTCAGGTTGGCCGTATTGGCCCAACCCCCATTCGTCGCGGGCGCGTAGGGTGAGTGAATGGCCCAATGCGCCTGGTCAGGATCTTGACCAAATGCTTCGAGCACATCGATTTCCGTGTTGAGGTTATTGGCAGTGCTGGGCAGCATCCAGAACGCCGGCCACGCGCCACTTGTGCTGGGCAGCGTGGCCGTCATCTCGAAATAGCCGTAGGTCTGGGTAAAGCTGTTCTGGGTCGAGATCATGCCCGACGAGAAAATGGCGCTGCCTGTATAAGGCGTGGCGCTCGCAGGCAAGGGCTGTGCCGTGATGACAAGGTGGCCGTCCTGAATCGAGAACGGATTAAGCCCAAGCGACGTTGACGCCTGAGTTGCCGGCAGCCCGGAAAAGCTGGGATCGACATACACTTCCTGTTCGCCGGCCAGCCCGTAGCCTGCCGCTCCGCTCCAGGCATAACTCGTGCGCCAGGTCAGGCTGGGATCCTGCCCCGCGGACAGCGTGTTGAAGTCGTTGTTGAAGGTCTGGACCAATCCGGTCAGGGGACTGACGATGTTTATATTGCCGGCCGTGAGATTCTGGAGACTGGTGTTTTCAAGCGTTATCGTTTCGCCGCCAGCGATTGTCAGGACAAGGTCTGTGCCCACCTGCTTCATGGCCGCCGTGACATCGGCGAACGTCTTGAATCCGGTGTTGTTGAGCTGCAGGATGTCCCCGCCCGCACCCGCCTGAA
This sequence comes from Bradyrhizobium sp. 154, assembly GCF_023073875.1. Taxonomy (NCBI): domain Bacteria; kingdom Pseudomonadati; phylum Pseudomonadota; class Alphaproteobacteria; order Hyphomicrobiales; family Nitrobacteraceae; genus Bradyrhizobium; species Bradyrhizobium sp. 154. The sequence goes on along the minus strand of NZ_JADPKG010000044.1, from coordinate 40,641 downwards.
AGTCGGTGACGATGTCGTTGCCGTTGCCCGCTCTCACGACAAAGGTGTCGCGACCGGCCCCACCGGTCAGCACATCGTTCCCCCGTCCGCCGTCGATCATGTTGTCGCCGGCATTGCCGACAATGATGTTGTTGAGATCATTGCCGGTGGCGGGAGACGGAACGCTATCTGTCAGGACAAGGTTTTCGACGTTCGGCGCATTGACAAGGCTGTATCCGTTGATGTTCCAGACGCGGATCGTATCGATGCCCTCTCCGGCCTGCTCGACGACCTTAGTGTTGTGGTCATAGACATAGTAGGTGTCGTCCCCTGCTCCGCCGATCAGCGTGACGCCCGTGCCGCCGGCCTCCATGCCATCATTTGTCGCTCCGGTCGCCAGCGTGCCGCCCGCAGGGACGGTACCCGCCCAATTCCATGCCGTTCCGCTCGCTGGCAGCGGATTGTCCAGCGCGACATTGCTTGCAACCAAGGTCGAAAGCGCGACATTCTGCAGCGTCAGAGTTTCGGTCGACGACAGCGTTACAACCGTATCGGAGCCCACTTGGGTGGCCGCTGCCAGGAAACTGGCGAACGTCGCAAAGCCGTAGTTCTGCAATCGCAACACATCGCCGCCGAAGCCCGCCTGAAAATCAGTGACGGTATCGGAGCCATAGCCCTTCGAGACGATGAAAGTATCGCTGCCTGCTCCTCCGGTCAGAACATCATTTCCGGTACCGCCAAACAGAACGTCAGCACCGGCGCTTCCAGTGATAATGGTCATGATGGATTGCGTGCTCCTTTTAGGTGGCACACAACTATGCACGCGTTCAAAAGAGCCTTATGGATTCGACGCAATTTGACGCATGCCGAGAGAATCAGCTGACGGCTGGAGATTTCTGCGGAGACACCGTAATGCTACGGGCTCATGTGAAGTCCGCGCTGCCTGCATCAAGCAGGCTCAGTGCAGGGGCCGTCATTCATCGGGCGAGCGCCGAACACGCTGGGTTCCGATTAGGGAACCGTATTCCGCATCCGGTAAGTGAGCACATCATCTTGCGAAGTTCCTGTTACGCACGCTCCTCGACTCGCCAGGACCTTCGCGGGAGGGCCCTCAGCGCGAACGCGGCCGTTTTCAATGCACACCACGTGGTCCGCATCACGCACTGAATCCAGGCGATGTGTTATCAGCAACAAGGTTCGGTTCTTGAATTGTAGCTGGATCGCGCGTCGAATGCTGTCCTCGAGTGTCAGATCGAGCGCGCTCATCGCTTCGTCGAGGATGAGGAACTTCGGATTGCGCACAATCGCTCGTGCAAGACCAAGACGCTGCCGCTGACCGCCCGAGAAGCGCAGGCCATGCTGTCCTATCCAGGTGTCGTATTTGTCCGGTAAGGCCTCGACGACCTCTGAAATGCCCGCGACCCGCAGCGCCTGCCGAACCTCTTCCTCGGAGGCGTCATTCTTGGCCATCCGAACGTTCTCGATCACCGTGCCTTCGACCAGGTCGACATCCTGGCCCGCAATCGCGAGCATGCCGAGCCAATCGGTTCGACGAACGTCTTCGATGGATCGCCCATCAACCCGTATGACACCCTTGTTGGCCGAATAGAGTCGCAACAACAAATTTACGATCGTGGTCTTGCCCGCCCCACTGGCTCCAATGAGCGCAGTGGTCTTCCCCGCAGGAATGTCAAACGAAGCATCCAAAAGAGCGGGCTCCGTACCGGCATCATAGCGGAATGTCACGTTGCGAAATGAGATGCCGTTCTCCAGTTTAGCCACGGCAACGTGCCCGGCGTTCGGGTACTCCTTGTCATCTATCGAGAGCATATGTCTGATGGACCGAAGCTGCGGCTCGAGCTGCGCCATATACAGCAAGTTCCCTTCCAGATCTCGCATATGCGGCTGCAATCGATAGAGCAACGCGACCGCGGTCAGGCTCGTCGCGAAGCCGATTCCCAATAAATCAGCGAACGCGACGACGAGAAACAGCACGACAAGATACCCCACCTCCGTCAGAGGCGAGACCAGGGCGGATAGGCGCGCAAGGCGCAGCGCGACTTGTCGGGCCTGCGTCGAAGCCTGCTCGAAGCGTTTCTGGTGAATCTCCTCCTGGCCATACGCGCGGATCGTGCGCATACCCTGGAGTGTCATCAGCATATGCTCACCCAGCTTTTGATGAACCAGCTTTACGCCGGCACCCAACTGCTGCATGGGCAACGAAAGATGGCGCAATCCGGCCGATACAATCATCAAGGCGACGAGGGCGAGGACCGTGACTTTGATCGAGAGCGCCAACAGAAAGGACGCGAAGAGAAAAACCGAACACGAACTCACGATAATGCGGGTAAGACTGGCGTATGCTCCGGAGATCACCCAAGTCTCGGTTCCCAACACCTCCATGAGATATGCTTCGTCATGGCGTTGGAAGAACGAATACGAAGTTGACAGATATTGCAGATGGACACGGTTGCGCGCGACTTCATTGATCTTCTCTCCAACACGCGCACTGATTAGTGTGTTGATAAAGGAAAGAGCACCGCGAGCAATGATGAGAAGGAGCAGCACGACAGCAGTTTCGGTCGAGCTGTGAAACCAGTTCGCCGCATATCGGAGCGCTTCGCCTAGGAGGCCACTGGTCGACGTTGCAAGTTCCACCTGACCCATGGCGAAATAGAAGAACAGGAGCACGAGAGTAATCCCGACCGTCTCCGCCAACGATGTCGCGAGGCCAAGCACAATCAGCGCGGGCGTCACCCAACCGGGCAGTGGAGCAAGCTTGAGCAGCTTGAACAATTCGACCAATGCAGCGTGGCGAGCAGCTCTCGGTCTTCGTATGTTGTTCGCGTGCTCTGTCATAGCGATTGAGTTGGATCGCCGATGGCAAACAACGACGCCGAAGGTCGAACCGCCCTGCGACGCTCATGGCGCCATTTCCACCGGATTTCCGAGACGGTATCACGCGGCACATCGTGCGCGGCGACCCTGAGCGCGAGCAAGGGATTCCGTTTGAAAAGGAGTCCAAAGATTGAAGCGAAGTACCACAACTGACCGCCCGTCAGAGCTCTCCGAAGCAGCCAACGCGCATAGTTTCTGAGGCCCAGGTCTAGGAGCGCCGTGCGCTCAGGGTGTCGCGTCATGATCTCATCCGCGACCAGCATCCACGACCGGAACATTCGGGTCTTGTTGCTTGACATGTTGTTCGGGAGGTACCGATAGCCAATCTGATACTTGGGCACGACCGCGAAGTGGTACGCCTCCGCGACACGGCAATAGAACAGCAGATCTTCGCAGCCTTCCGCCCCCGATGCCCTGAGTCCGCTCTCGAAACCTTTCGCAGCTATGAGGGCTTCCCGGCGGACCAGCGCCGAGCTGCCGTTGCCGATGAAATTTCCCTGACAGAGATAGTCCAGCACCTCGCCCGCATGAAAGACGGGATCGGACCTGGCACTTACGCGACTATCGGCATCGATCCAGTCATACCAGCTGTAGACAAGACCGGTCCGCTCTCCTGCATCAAGCAAGGCTTGAAGCTGTTGCTCAATCTTGCGGGGCGTCCAGAGATCATCGGCATCAATGAACGCGACGAAGTCCGCGCCCGCCGCCTGCCAGCCCGCATTCCGGGCGGCAGCGACCCCCGCATTACGCTGTTCTATGATTGTTATTCGCGAATCCTGAGCCGTATGCAGCTGGACAACTGCGACCGTGTTGTCTGTGGAGCCGTCGTCCACGACAATGATTTCCAGCTCCCGGTGCGACTGGGATCTGACGCTGCGAAGCGTCTCGTCGATCGTTGCACTGGCGTTGAAGGCGGGAATAACCACGCTGACCAGGAGCGCCCCCGTATTCATTGGTACTGCTCCAGGCAACGAGCGAATGTGTCCAGCGTAAAATCGCCTCTGACCTCAATTCGCGGCAGATCCAACAGATTGTCCTTCAGTGTTACGGCCCGTCCGACCGTGTTGAACAGAGTTTTGTAACCACATTCGGCGGCGAGAATTTCAAGCCGCTGATCGGTAGAGCCAAAAGGCGCGGCAAGCGACGTTATCGATCGCCCAAGCCACTGTTCCAACTGGGCGCGAGATCGCGTCAATTCCTCGGCGAGAGTCCGGGTCGCAAGTTGCTCGCTGCGCGGGTGACTCGCCAAATGGCTGCCAAAGGATATGCCCTTGGCGGCAAGCGCAGCGATCCTCGTCGGCCCAAGCAGCGAAGCGGACTCTCCAAACGGAGCATCCCACTCCGCCCGCTTTCCCACGAAATCGGTCGCAACGAAGACTTCTGCCGAGAAGTCGTTTGCTTGCAAGATCGGCCATGCATGCTCGGCAAAATCGTCGTACCCATCGTCGAAGGTGATCAGCACCGGCCTGCCGACGAACGGATGATTGCTTGCCACGAACCAGGCGAGCTGATCCGAATTGATCGTGTGATAGCCATTGCGGCGAAGCCACAGCATCTGTTGCCGGAACGCATCGGGAGACAGGCGGTAGCGGGCCAGTTCACCTGGTCCTTCAACCGCAACTCGGTGGTACATCAGGACCGGGGCGTGCGTGCGTCTTTCGGATTGGGTGACGTCAAACCTGCGCGCCACAGCCCCACCCCACACGATGGACCGCGCAACCTCGACCTCAATCGGCGCCTCGATAGCCGCGTATTTCACCTGTATGTCAGCGGCGGCTTCGCCCGGGAGTAACCGCCTGAACCGATCGATACGGTACAGTTCCGTCTCGATCGATGTCTCCAGGGCGAGTCCGGGTACGCCCTGGATAATCCGCGTGATGGTCTCCGCCCCATACGGGCTCTCCCAGTCGAGCCCCGTTCGCGACATGTTGTCCTTCAGGACAAAGGTATGGGCCGCCACAAGGTAACCGCCAGGACGCAGCGCCTGCACCAGTCGCCTCGCGACCGATTCTAGTTCGGCCTCGTCATTAAGGTAGTAAAGGACCTCGGAGCAGACGATCAGATCGACGTCCTGTGGGAGCGGATCGGCGGATAAATCCAATTGAGAGAATTCGATGTTCTGACGCCCATTGCATCGGACACGAGCGCGACCGAGCGCCTTGGTTGAAATATCGGCGGCACACAGGCGTCTGACCCTGCGGGCCAATTGGCGCGTGAAGTGTCCTTCCGCGCACGCGAGCTCGAGCGCGCGATCTATTGGCTGGTCTGGCAGAAGCTCGAGCTGCCGAGTGTACTTTTCCTGTTCATACGACGAACCGTAGTTCCAGGGATCCTCTTGCTCGAAGAACTCCTCCCAAAATTGCTTGCGTGCGGTGTCTCGAGATCGCCTGGCACATCGCATAGGACTGCTGGAAGCGGAGATGCCTGAGATGGCTCGCGACCGCGCCTCACATGAAGCCCGCGAGGCCAACTCGCGTAGCCGCCCCCGGTGAGTATCTCGGCCGTCTCGCATGAAAGTTTGAAGTCGTGCGGTCCGCTTGTGAAGTGCGATTTTTGCCCGAACCAGCCTTCCGATCTGGTCTTTGACCTGCAAGTGAACGAGGCCATCGGCGGCCAGCGCGATCCAGAAGCGGCTGTCGACAGTGCCGAGGGCACCAATATCGAGCAGCGTCAGGATGCGAGGCCCGTCACAGAGATAGACGTACAATCGATCAATAGTCCCGATCGGCTTGATGGTGCCGATACGGCGAAGGTCAACGCGCGTGCCGAACGTCAACGTGAGGACCCTGGGCGCCGAAAGATCGTCATAGTCGAGCACTTTGCGCTCAAAACGGTATTGGCACTTTCGCCCTGCCGCCGGATCGTTCCATGCGCGACCGATCGCTGAAATGAGGTTGGTTACGCCCTCCCCGTATTGCGGCCACCGTTCCGCCAGCTTGGCGGGTACCGTTCTTGCCCCGACCATCACGGCATCGAGCAGAACAGCGGCAATGAAGTCCGCCGTTGTCTCGGTCTTTGGAATGTCGCTCAGCGTTTCCAGCGTTGGATCGCTGGCATTCCTGCGGCCGCAATCAAATCCGGCACACCAGAGCATGAAATACGCATACGCTGCCTCGGCGCTGCCATATGCAGTTGACGCTCCCGCCCTATGTTCGGGTGCCGGCCCGCTGACGCGGTCATCACTCGAAAATCCGCGGGCAATGACCACCCGCGCGTCGGCCAGCATCCGTTTCACATCTTGCGTCAGTGAACGGTCGCTTGTCCGGTAATAGCTCAATTTCTCGTCGACATGGATCCACCTGCCGCCGCAGCGTGCGATCCGTTGCCACAGGTCCCAATCTTCGCACGTGCGGAGGCTGGTCTCAAAGCCACCGACCTTTGCAACAGCGCTCTTTAGGACAAGCACGCCATGGATGAACGTGGCACACGTCCGAGCGAAACGCTCGAACGCGTTGTCATGGATAGCCGGATCGCAGCGCACGGGAGTTTCACTGCCGTCAGGCATAACCCGGCAACAGTTGCAATAGGCGGCCACCGCCGAAGGATCCAGATCCAGCGCAGCATTCATCCGGGCAAGGAAGGACCGATCAATCCAATCGTCACTGTCAAGGAACAGTATTCGTTCGCCGCGCGCGCTTGCAATTCCCTTGTTGCGGGCACCTGAAGCGCCTCCTCCGCCAGACTGCAGAACACGAAAGCGGGAATCCCGCGCCGCATATTCAGCAACGATCGCGGCCGTGGCATCGATCGAACCGTCATCCACGACAAGCGCCTCCCAGTCAGGGGCGCTCTGCGCGAGCAGGCTGTCAAGCGTTTCAGCAATGGTCTCTGCAGCATCACGTGCGGCGATCACGACAGACGTACGCGGATGGGCCGTCATCTGCGAAGCCTTCGGCGATGATAGAACAGCAATCCGGCGAGATATCCGGTCACCTCCTCCTTCAGGAAGCGGTCGCGAATGCTGTCTCCTTCCATTACTTTCCGGAGCAGCCGAGAGAGGTACCAACGCGGCTTGTAATAGTAGGCCAGACGCCGGTTCGCCGAGATACCCGTTCGCTCATACTGCACCAGAAGCGCTGCCGCATGACCACGCATGTAGTGATAGATCTGGCTGGCCAGGCCGTCCATCGTCCTGCGGTGAAAATGGAATGCGACCGACGCCGGAGTATAACGACAGGTGTAGCCGCCCGCGAGCAATCGATACCAGTATTCCGAGTCCCCCGAGCAGCCGGCCTGACCGACGTCCAGTCGCTCATCGAAAAATCCGACGGCCTGAAACACCTCGCGCCGGAATGCCATGCTTGCTCCGGCGCCGATGTCCCACGCGGGAAGGACCCGACCGCGATGCGATCGGAAGGCCGCGCTGTCGTAATCCTGTTCGCGATAGCCTTTGTTAAATCCCCAATACGTCTCGAAGTGCCGTTGCGCCTCGGTCGCGAGCTCGGCCGGAAGCACCAGTCCCGTCACCGCACCGATCTGGGGAGAGTCAAACGCACATGTCAGTTGCTCCAGCCAACCCGGGTGAAGCAGCACATCGTCGTCCGTATAGGCGACAATATCTCCGGTCGCCTGGAGCGCGCCGGTATTGCGAGCAATATCCAGACCGGGTCGATCCTCGCGAATATAAGTTGCTGCCGCGGCCAACGCGACATCCCGCGTCCGCCGATCCCGCGATGCATTGTCCACCACAATGATTTCTCTTGGAGGATGGGTCTGCCTCGGCAGCGACGACAAGCATTTGCTCAGCTCGTCCGGACGGTCGCGCGTGCAGATCACCACGCTCGCCGAGAGTCTCATTTCTGTCGGAGTTCGCACCTTGGAGTCGACGGCTGACAGAAAGCCGTCGTCGATGTGATCGATCCTGGCGTCCGCAATTTGGCCTTCATGCATCAGCACATGGCCGATCGGCTGGTTGGCGCGCCAGAACACCGTCATGCCATCGCTCAACGTCGTTTCCGCAACATCGGACGCCGACGTCACGGAGAGATGCGTCACGCCCCTTCCCAATCCAATTCCTGCGAATGGGGTATCGATCATCTTCGTGCGAAATATGCCGACGGATTGCTATCGCTCCACCTCAGTGCAGTCTCGATAATGAAATCGATCTCGGATTGCCGCGGGCTCCAACCGAGCTCCCGCTTGGCTTTGGCAAAGGAGGCAACGAGCATGGGCGGGTCCCCCGCGCGGCGTGGGCCGCGACTGACGACCGGGTCTTTTCCGGAGACACGCTTCACGGCCTCTACTAGTTCGAGCACACTCGTGCCGACCCCCGTACCGAGATTGAAGACATGAGTACCGCCTCGAGCCACCAGCATGTCACCTGCGAGAAGGTGCGCCTGCGCTAGGTCATTGACGTGGATATAGTCCCTGATCGCACTTCCATCCGGCGTCGGAAAGTCCGTTCCCAGAATGGTGAAAGGCCGATCGGGTCGGCGCACCGCTTCGATCGCCAGCGGAATGGCATGCGTCTCCGGTTCGTGGCGCTCACCGATCTCGCCGTCAGGATCACAGCCCGCCGCGTTGAAATAGCGCAGCGAAACCGACGACATCTCGTACGCACGACCAAAGTCCTCCAGCATACGCTCGATGATCATCTTGGACCAACCATAGGGATTAATCGGCGCCTGCGGATGTGTTTCGTCTATGGGGGTGTGCTTGGGTACTCCGTAACTGGCACACGTGCTGGAAAAGAGCACGCGCAAACAGCCGGCCGCTCGCATTGCCTCCAGGAGGGCAAGCGTTCCTCTCGTGTTATTGTCGTAATAGATGGCGGGATCGGCCACGGATTCGCCGACATAAGCCAGCGCCGCAAAGTGCGCGACGAGGTCCGGCTTGTAGGTTTCCAGCACTGCGCGCACGCCGGCTGAATTGCGAATATCGCACTCGACCAAGGGTCCCCAGCGCACCGCATCGCGCCAGCCCCGGGAAAGATTGTCGAGCGTCACGACGTTCCAGCCCGCCATCGCAAACGCCTTGCAGCAATGCGAGCCGACGTAGCCCGCACCGCCGGTGACCAGAACGGTCTTTTTCATCTCGCCGCGTCCGCGCGCCCCACATCGATCGGAGGTGGGGGACTACCGAGATTTGTCGGACCGGCGACATCGTTACGCGTCTTCATCAACCTTCGCGCCAACAACACTCAACTCCTTGTCCCGAAGCACGATCTCGTTCTTGATCTCCAATATTCCAAATTCCAGTCAATTCTTATCTAGATGGATTGTGGCTTCATTCGTACGATCAATCGGCTGCGCGCAGACGCGTGGAGCTGCCACGCGCAGTTGCAAAGACCCGAAACGGTGCAACACGAGGATTGACGTTGCGAAATTATTGCTTCGCTGCGGTCTCGTCCGCGGGATAGAATCGCGCCTGATGCGCTTCCGATAGAACCTGTCCCGTCGATGACTTCACGAGGGCGGTCCATTCATACAGACCCGGCTTGCAAGGACCAAATGTCCGTATCGTCCCCGACGGCACAAGGCCATTTCCGGGAACCGGAACGTCCTGGCCTCCCATTTCGCGAGTACCTTGCGCAAGTGTGAGCGTCATCGAAGTGGCACCAGCGGGAATGTTACGCAGACGCATCTCCGGATTTGGGAACAGCGTGATACAGCCGCGCGCCCCGCGCCATGAAAAATCCAACGTCATCGGATCGGCCGATGCAGGATGACACAACGCCAGCAACAAAGCGAGGGCAGCAACAACAACTCTCACATATCACTCCGGTCAGGTTCGCTTCCGATCTTCGAGCGATCGGGCACGCACTATTCACGATTCACGCAGAATAGATCGCCCATTTTAAGGCACCATCGGTAAGCCCACTTTCTGACGATGCATCAAAGAAGCAGTCACGAGTTGGCCATTCTTTTAGCGGACCGTCCACGCCTCCTTTGGCGTGCATCAAGGAACATTCTCGCGCCTGCCAATGGATTAAGCAAACAATGGCAAGTGGCAGCTAAACCGTGTCCAGAAACGTCCTGATCGTCATACCTGTTTTGAACGAGGCTTCCCATATCGAGACCGTTGTCCGTAACCTGGCCCAGGACAATCTCCACGAAGATCGCACAATAGTGGTTGCAGATGGCGGCAGCACCGATGGGACGCCTGACATTGTCCGCCAGCTCGCCAACGAGATTGGCGGCCTCCATCTGTTGCGCAATCCCCAGCGGCTGCAGAGTGCCGGGGTCAATTTAGCCGTACAGGTCTATGGTGCTGCGGCGCAGGTCCTGGTGCGGTGTGACGCCCATTGCGAATATCCGGCCGACTATGTTTCGCGCCTCCTCAAGACCTTGGACGAGCGCCAAGCCGACTCGGTCGTGGTCCCCATGGACTCGCGTGGTGACGGCTGCCTGCAAAAGGCCGTCGCATGGGTCTCGGACACCAAGGTCGGTTCGGGCGGATCGGCACATCGCGGCGGAAAGCAAAGCGGCTTTGTCGATCACGGGCATCATGCGGCGATGACCATCGACGCGTTCCGCAGGGCTGGTGGTTACGACGAGACCTTCGCTCATAATGAAGACGCAGAGTTTGACTGCAGGCTGCGTGCACTCGGCGGCCGGATATTTCTGGATTCGGACATCCGCCTTTCATATCGACCGCGATCGAGTTTTCTGAGCCTGGCGAAGCAGTACTTCAACTACGGTCGTGGTCGATCGAGAACGGTGAGACGGCATCCAGGATCGTTGCGACTGCGTCAATTCCTGGTGCCCACTCATGTTGCATTGATGCTGGGCGCCATCGTGCTGGCGCCGGCTGCACCGCTGCTGTTGACATTTCCGGCGGTCTATCTGGCGATACTGGCGCTGACCGCAATGATGATTGCAGTAAAACATCGCTCAATTTGCGGGCTGCTTGCACTGCCGGCCGCCGTCGTGATGCACTTCGCGTGGGCACTTGGCTTTTTCTGGGGTATCCTGTGGATCCGCCAGACCACCTGGCAGATGACCCCTTCAGTTTCCTGAACGCTGCAGAACCTGGGCACTGGCCGGCGTGCCCACACGCCGGCCCGCCTTCGCGTAGGCGGCCTCGGTCAGGCGTGCAATCGAGGTCCACGTCGGCACGGAGTCTCGCAGCTCCAACATTCCTTGACTCTTGCGGTTTCGATAATCAGGGTCGCTGATCAAGCGCTCGAGCGTCCGGGACAATGCGGCGGGATCACCTGGAGGAACGAGCGTCCCCTCTGCCCGATCGCTCAGCCATTCTGAAAACGTTCCAAGGTTCGACGCGACAATCGGACGTCCCCCCGCGATCGCCAGCATCAGCACGCCGGATGCGTCGATATCCCGATACGGAAAAGCCAGGATGTCGGCGCGCGCGACCAGAGAGGTCACTTCATCTTCCGGAACGAAACGCAGGTCGAATTCGACATTATCTTCGAGCTGCAAATCCTTCACCATCGCAAACAGCGGCTCCATCGCCATTTCCGGCCAGCCCACGACCTTCACCACGCAATTCGCCCTGACCTCTCGGGGAAGCAGCGCAAGCGCGCGAAGCATGACGTCGACTCCCTTGTAGGGCTTTATCTTGCCGAACAGGAGTATTTGAACGCGCCCATCTCCGGCCGAGGGCTCGTCGGCCGGTCGGGTGATATGATCCGTCAGCAATCCGTGCGCGATAACGGATATCTTCTCGTCCGGGATACCAACGCGCAGCAGGCGATCGCGTGCAACGGTCGTATGAACGATAAGATGGTCGAAGCAGTGCAGAATGCTGAACGCGCCAATCCGCTGGATCCGCGAGCTCGGATTGTTATTGAACGGATTCGAATCATGAACCGTCAGAACCGTTGGCGCGACCCTTCTGAACATGGGAATGAACTGGCTGTCGACGATCGCCAGCGGTGCCCATTGGAAATGGATCACATCAGGCGGCATCCTCCTGAAGCGCCTGATCAGCCGTGTCATTGATTCAGCGTGACTGAGGCCCTTCAGCCCCAGCTGCACATTGCGTGGAAGTTTCTTGAAAAAGCGCGACTGCAATCCCGGATAAAAATGCCGGTCAAGAAAGAGGTCCTCATCAACGGAAGGCTTCTGCCCAATCTGGCGCCCGACAATGCTGGCCGCATGCCCAATATCGGTCAATCCTTTGGCTAATTTAAGATCATATGGCCAAGTAAACAGTGACGGATCGATCAGAGCGATTTTCATGCGATTGCCTCACCAACGATGATTTGCGGACCGTGAAATTACTTCTGGCTCATCAAGGCATGGATTGATAGCTTCTTCTGCCACTTGCAAAATTGTGAGCGACACGCGTTGAAGATCAGCATCGTCATAACAGTCTACAATTACGAACGGTATGTCGGATTGGCAATCGACAGCGCGTTGAATCAGACCCGTCCGGCGGACGAGATCGTCGTCGTCGACGACGGATCGATCGACGGTTCCCGCCAGATCATCGCCGGCTATGGTGACAGGATTCGAGCCATATTTCAGGCAAATCAGGGCAACATCGCAGCATTCGAAGTTGGGTATCGCGCAGCGACAGGCGATGTATTGCTGTTCCTTGATGCGGATGACATCCTGATGCCGACGGCGGTCGAAAACGTCGCTGCTCACTGGCGTGAAGGTGTTTCGAAAGTTCAGTTCAATCTGGACATCATCGACGGGGCCGGCAGGCGACTTGGGCGCTCGTTTTGTGCGTTTCCTAAATCCTACGCGCCAGACGATGTGCACGCAGAATTTACACGATCGGGAACGTACATCTGGCCAGTCATGTCAGGAAATGCGTACTCCCGAGCGTTTCTTCGACAGGTCGTCCCGCTCAATCCGCCCGTGGGATATGACGGCGCCCTCAATACGATAGCGCCTCTTTACGGAGACGTGGTCACGGTGCAGGAAATCCTGGGGCAATATCGGCTCCATGGCAGAAATATCAGCCGAAATGACGCGAAGGGGCGGGCGCAGCGCTTTCCGGATTTTCCTAGACAGATCGGATTCCGCGTCGCAGAGTTCGATATCCTGAAAGCACATTGCGACAAGAAGTCCATGCACGTGCAAGCGGCAAGGCCGATCGATAACGAGATCGTCTTTGTCAACTATCGCCTCGCGTCGCGTAAATTGGGACTGCGCTATGTTGGGCAGGACGCGGACACGTCGAGTTCACTTCTGCGCCGTGGGATATGGCTTGCGCTGACCACGACAACAGATTGGCGCGCAGCCGCCTCTCATATCGTCTGGTTCACAGGGCTGTTCTTGAGCCCTTCCTGGCTTGCGTACCGGCTGATCATGCTCCGCTTCAACAGGGCAGAACTCCTGCGGCCGCTCGTCAGGTTCGGAAGTGTCATCCGGCGCAAGCCCGCCTGAGTGGGCAACGGCGCAAAGGCAACCCGCCTCGTCAGATCTCGTCCCACGCCTCGTCGATCACACGCTTTCAATCGTACGAATTGTCTCCGGCATTGGTCCGGAAAGACTGGATGCGCCAGCGAGGCGGGCGCGAATCCGCCTGTCGGACTGGCGAAGACGGAGATTTTCCGTCAGGCGCAGAACATATTCCTTTGATTTCCACGCAAACCGAGCCGCTCTATCGAGCGCAGTAGGCCCGTGAACCGACTCCGCCGCCTTTACGATCGAAGATGTCAGCGTCAGCTCAAGACACGGAAAAGGAAACAAGGCATAATTGTGGAGGCCATTTGCCCAGAAGCGGTCCATCTCCCAGTCGATTGGCCGATGGATCGTTGTCACACTGTCGATAAATCGACGCGCGGCACGGCCGGAAATCAGATAAGCCTGCGTTCCCATTGGTGCACGCTCAAACCGCACCAATTCCCGCTGATCCAGCCAGGCCACGTGCTTGCACGGCGCCATGTGTCGCCCATACAGCCGGAGATAGCCGATCTCGGCAGCCTTGCAGATGTCAGGAAGCGATCGAAAGCTGAAGCCGGCATCGAGGATGACGTCGTCTTCGATCACAAGTGTCCATGAATTGTCGGTGTCTGACGCTGCGAGTTGCGCCATGATGCTCATATGACTCGCCGCGCAGCCGATCTCGGCACGTGAAAGGCCCCTGCCCCAAAAGCGGATGGCCAGCGCCTCATCATATTGCGGGAGCCCCTTGGCGGGCACACGCAGTGCATCAAAGAAGGTCCATGGAATCTCAAGCGACTCCAGATTTGCACGCGCGCGCTCGCGGCGCACGGAACCGGCCAAACTAATCGCCACAATTCTGAGATTGCTGCCCATTGATCGATCAGTCCGACATCTTGATTGGGAACCGTTTTGCACGTGATCTCCAAACGATTACCGCGAACCTGTCTGTGCTGACAAGGAGCGGCACCTGCCCGGCCGCTGCCATGCTGGTGGCCATTTCATATTTTTGTTTCGTAAAAGCACGGCGAAATCCGCGGCTATACGTTGAGCGGCTATACCTAAAGCGGTCCGCATTCGGAGGCCTTGGATCGAACCAACGGCTCCTCACAAACGTGTGACTATGTACCTCGCGAAAGTCGCGACGGTCTCAGGCAAAGAGGCGCGAATGCCATCAAAGCATCGATTCACCAGCACCATTGCAGCATTGTTCGTCGCATCATTGGTTGTCAGTGCCTCAGTCCTTTATCTTGCCGCTATCAATGATGGTTTGCGACAGCGCCTGCAGTTCATCCCGCTGTTTAAGGAACGCAGCCAGGTCGTCGGCGGCGCCGTCGTCGGCCAGAATGGCAGTGGGTTGTATGCGGGTTATACCCTGTCGTGGGGTGATGAATTCAACACTCTCGATATCGTGGGTCCGGCAAACCCTCGCGGCAAGTTCTTTCCGACTGGCGCCTATCATCCAGGCATCCGCGGCAATACCACGTCGCTCGGGACAGCTTTTGATGCCGACCCGCTGACCACAGGCTACAAGGACCGCAACCGCGGCGTCGCGGTTGGCTTCGACAACATGTTGATCTCCGGCTCGGTGCTGCGCCTCGGAGCGCGCAAGGCAACAGCGCGCGAGGAGGAATTCCTTACGCCGACCGACCGGTCCATCAATGGAGGCGTGCGGCCGCACCTCTCTGCGATGATCCATACCGCCGGGGCGTTTGCATACTACCCGACCGCCAACGCCGTCATCGTCGAGATACGTGGCCGGTTCAGCCCCAGGCTTACAAATCCGGCCGGCTTTCACCCCGCGTTCTGGACCTATTCGGTCGCACCCGTGCTCAATCCAACCGGCAACGAGTGGGATCTGGAGTGCAACTCCCAAGGGATGCACTTCAGTAATATCGTCCATACCTCGGGGGCGATCTCGACCGACAACAGCGCCGGACCCTTCGACTATATGGACGGCGCGTTCCACGTCTTCAGCTTTGTCTTTCGAAACGGCGCAAACACCCAACTCTACGTCGATGGCGCCCTTCGATCCCAGTTTGCCGTGGATTCCAATACCAAGAATATGCCCTCATTTGTGCTGTTGACGTCACACGTATTCAACAACACGTTCGCGGGCGAGGCGTATGACGCCGCAGCGTGGGCCAGCTCGGCGACCGGCGCCTATCTCGATGTCGACTGGATCCGCGGCTGGCGGACGACAGGCGTCAAGCATTGGAAGCCGCTGGTTTCGGTCGCAGATCTCAATGTCGATTACGACGGCAACGGCAAGATTGTGCTGCCGAGCGCCAAGGCCCTTTGGGGCGATGCGAGCGTTACCGAATTCGTCCAGGTCGTACCCTATGACAGCTCCGAACCGGGTATGACGGAGCAGACGACGTTTACGCAATTCCCAGAAGGAATTTCCTACGATCCGGCGTCGCGCACGATCAAGGCGGACTTCACGGCCGAAGGCAATGCCGGGCGGTCTCATGTCGTCGTTTATGGCTACAAACCTGACGGTTCAACGATGGAGCCCCTGCGATTCTCGATCAATCGCGGCCCGCGTGTGACGACGCGCCCCCTTTCAGCCGCCGCAGGCGACAGCTACCGCCACGATATCTATGCGGAGTGCGATGTCGGAGCCATGATGCCCAAGACCTTGTCCGTCAAAGGACTGCCGCAAGGGCTCGCCTTTGACCGTTCCACCGGACTGATCAATGGCGCTCCAACGGCGACGGGGGTCAGCAACCTGACAATCTCCTGCGCAAACAATGCGGGCCAGACAACAAAGAGAACGACAACTTTCACCGTCCACGCGCACGATCCGGCGAACCGCCCGTACGGAGGATGATGCTCGACCGTCAACCTTGATCCGTGGGGGCCGAACTGCCCTGGCCGATATTCAGAAAGTTTGCGAGGGCGTCGTCCACACTCGTGCTCAGCGGCCGGCTCAACTTTTCGAAGGGCTTGCTCCACGCATCGACGAACGTGCTGATTTTCCCATAATTGTTGTCAAGGAGCGAGTGCGGCACATTCAGCAACACGCAAAAGATGTGCGTGTGAAGCCGGTCCGTGATCACGTAGGCCGACGATCCAACCTGCCTCATTCCACGGGCTACACGGTTCGACGCGAGCAGGTGAAACCACCGAATGCGCACGTCGAGCTCCGACGGCGTCCTGCCCTTGAGCAAGAGGAGCGCCGTCTCGAGCAGCGCCTTGACAAACAACCACTTTCCCAAGCCTCGTTGTTCGATGAGCCAGTCCTCGACAACCGCAAAATTCGGGAGCGGCGGAAAACGCTTTTGCTCCACCTTCTCGTGATCTGTTCGGAGCAGCAGCAACAATTTCCTGGTTACTGCCGCTGGCGAACTCTGCGCCCCCAGGCAGAACGCCATGTCCGGACAGAGATCGGCGGGCGCAGTAAATTCCGTTGTCGCGATATTCAAACTTTGCACGTCGCGGACCAGAATCCGGAATTTTTTATGCGAGTTGATGATCTCCGCGGCGCGGTTGAGACTTGCCTTCGAGGAGAAGTGTATGGTTTGCGGCAACTGAATGATCTGGCGATCCGGAAACTCCGACAGAAGCCTGAGCCGAAACTCCTGATGGCTGGGCCACAGGTCGCCGAAATTGCCTCCACCATGGATAAGGATCGGTCCGACAGGAACGGCTCTTTCAAACTCTTCCTTTGACCAGGTGTCATAGGTGCAGACGTAGGACGGGGCTCGGCCTAGCTTCCTCTGCAGATAGGTCTCTTCACCCAACCATATGGCGCTGTCGCCCACATTCGAGTGGTTGGGGAAATCCACCAGCGCAAAATCCTCGACACCCTCCAGATGAGGCCCGATGACCTTTTCGATCTCATCCTGCATTTCTGCAATCAGTGTACGGGAGTCCTTCATGGGAATTTCGGCCATCGTCCTGAGTTCGGTCCCGTCGGTCGCATCACAGCATCGAACGGCTTTAGATGCATCGGCAAAACTTCCCATTCGACTAATCCACTTCTGCCATTGCGCCAGGTACCCGCTATGGTTGTGCGAACGACGCATCTGCGTGCCGCCAGCGAGAACGCCGGACGGCTGCGCTGCGAGCTTCCCCGGTCAGTCATTCGATCTTTCGCGCTCACGCTCTCGTGCCTCTCTCGGTGTCCCCTCGCCGATGCGGAAGCTGACCGGGTTCCAGAGCACGGAATAGATCGGCTTAGCAGCCAAAAGGCAAGTCTCGGCACCGCTGCCGATTAGCGACAACACCGCACATATTCATGACAAGAATCGAATCTATTGAAGTCTTAAGGCAGGCAAATGTGTTGATCGCAACGAACATAGGCAGCGAGCCTGCGGGAATGCCGCTTGTTGCAGCAAGCCTGCACCCAGATGCGCTAGCGAGCTCGGAGTCAACCGCATGATCGGTTTGTGGAAAGACTACGTAAAGGCCCGCCTGCTTGATAACGACTTTATGATATCCGGCACCTCAAAGGAGGAGGATCTCAGGGAATTCTTCCGGGACCTTTTCCCTGTCGTGACGGACAAGAAATTGATTCGACTGGGCGGATCGGCTGATGGCGGCTATTTGGTTCCGGACGACCTCGATGGCTGCGTCGGTTGCTTTTCGCCGGGCGTCTACAACGTCTCTGACTTCGAGCTCGGCCTTGCCGAACGCGGCATCCCATGTTTCCTCGCTGACTTCTCGGTGGATGCACCCGCGATCCGCAATGACCTACTCGATTTCGAAAAGAAATTCCTCGGAAACGAAAACAACGCCAAGTTCATGACTTTAGAGAACTGGATGTCGAGAAAGGGCCCTCGGACCGGCGATCTCATCCTCCAGATGGATATTGAAGGCGGCGAATACGAGGTTCTCATCGAAACGAGCTGCGACGACCTGAAGCGCTTCAGGATCATGATCATCGAATTCCATTCCATGAATAGAATTCTCAATCCCATCGGTCTCAAGCTGATCGGCGCTGTCTTCAAGAAGATCACCAAGCACTTCGACGTCGTACACATTCACCCGAATAATTACTTCAAACCCATCGAATACAGGGAGTTCAAGGTCCCGCCGATCATGGAATTCTCGTTCTTGCGCAAGGATCACGTCTCTCGCCGAACGCCTGCGAGAAGATTTCCTCACGACCTCGACAGGAGAAACGTCGCCAACAGGGATGATGTCGTGCTGCCGAAATGCTGGTTCGCTCCGGAGTGATCGCCTCCGTGGCCGCGCCGATGCATCGCGCCAGCTGCGGACAACGGGCGCGCGGATGCGCGACCGTTAGCTCGCAATGGCAGAAGTGCGCTGCCTACTCTCCCGCCTGCCGGTTCTCGCCGAGATATGCCTGATAGGCCAGCTTGAGCCCATCCTCGAGCGGGGTCTTGGCTCGCCAACCCAGTTTCGCCAACCGGTTGACGTCGAGCAATTTGCGCGGGGTGCCGTCGGGGCGCGAGGTGTCAAAGCTGACCTCGCCGGAATAGCCGACGGTCTCCGCGACCAGGCGGGCGAATTCGGCGATCTCAATGTCCACGCCGGTGCCGATGTTGACGAGCTCGCCGCTCGAATAGGTCTTCATCAGGTGGATGCAGGCGTCTGCCAGATCGTCGACAAAGAGGAATTCGCGCCGCGGCGTGCCGGTGCCCCACACCACGACGTTCTTCGCTCCCGACGTCTTGGCCTCATGGAAGCGGCGGATCAACGCCGCGACGACGTGGCTGTATTCTGGATGATAATTGTCGCCGCGCCCATAGAGGTTGGTCGGCATCACACTGATGAAATTTGAACCGTACTGGCTACGATAGGCCTCGACCATCTTGATGCCGGCGATCTTGGCGATCGCGTAGGGTTCGTTGGTCGGCTCCAGCGGACCAGTCAGCATCGACTCTTCGCGCAGCGGCTGGACTGCGAGTTTGGGGTAGATGCATGAGGAGCCAAAGAACATCAGCTTCTCGCATCGATTAACATGAGCGGCGTGCATGACGTTGGTCGCGATCGCGAGATTGTCGTAGAGGAACTCGGCGCGTAACGTATTGTTGGCGACGATGCCACCGACCTTGGCGGCAGCAAGGAACACTGCTTGCGGACGCCTTGCAGCGAACCATCTATCGACGGCGGCCTGGTCACGCAGGTCTACCTCGCTCCGCGACACCGTCAGCAACTCGACATTTTCCTCCGCGAGCCGTCGCACCAACGCGGAGCCAACCATGCCGCGATGGCCGGCGACGAAGACGGTCTTGCCTGCCAGCTCAAATAGAGCGCTTGCCATTGGCAACCTCTCGCTTGGCCTCGAGCAAATCGGACGCCACCATTTCCTTGACCAGTTGCGCGAAAGGGGTCCTGGATTTCCAGCCGAGCTTCTCGCGCACTTTGCTGGGATCGCCAATCAGGAGATCGACCTCGGTGGGACGGAAATAGGTCGGGTCGACCCGCACGACGATCCTGCCTGACTTCATGTCAATACCGGATTCCTCGACGCCCTTGCCCCGCCATTCGATTTTGCGGCCGACTTCGGCAAAGGCGAGTTCCACGAATTCGCGCACCGAGCGTGTCTCCCCGGTTGCCAGCACGAAATCGTCAGGCCGCTCGGCCTGCAGGATCATGTGCATGCCTTCGACATAATCCCTGGCGTGGCCCCAGTCGCGCTTGGCCTCGAGATTTCCGAGATACAGCGTCTCTTCGAGACCCGTCTCGATGCGGGCAACGGCACGCGTGATCTTGCGGGTGACGAAGGTTTCGCCGCGGATCGGGCTCTCGTGGTTGAAGAGAATGCCGTTCGAGGCAAACATGCCGTAGGCCTCGCGGTAGTTCACCGTGATCCAATAGGCATAGAGCTTCGCCACCGCGTAAGGGGAGCGCGGGTAAAAGGGGGTCGTTTCCTTCTGCGGCACTTCCTGCACGAGGCCGTAGAGCTCGGAGGTGGACGCCTGATAGAACCGCGTCTCCCTCTCCATGCCGAGAATGCGGATCGCTTCCAATAGCCGCAGCGTTCCAATCGCATCCGCGTTCGCGGTATATTCCGGGCTCTCGAAACTGACCGCCACATGGCTCTGTGCAGCCAGATTATAGATCTCTGTTGGCCGGATCTGCTGCATTAGACGGATCAGGTTTGTCGAATCCGTCATATCGCCGTAATGCATCAGGAACGGCACATTGCCGGCATGCGGATCCTGATAAAGATGATCGACACGGGCGGTGTTGAATGAGGACGATCGCCGCTTGATGCCGTGAACGGCGTAGCCCAGGCCGACCAGGTACTCGGCGAGATAGGCACCGTCCTGACCCGTGACGCCCGTAATCAGCGCGACGCAGCGCTTCGATCTTTCATTCATATTGCTCACCCGACCACTCGATTCTCATCGATGACTTTCCCAGTTTTTCCAAACCTGTCGGCGATTGCGCCCAGGATTCGCAGGATCTCACGCTCGGGCCCGGCCGGCGAGCCTGTCGCTCGCCAGACTCCAAAAAGTGACCCGACATAGGCAAGAGCGCTCACGAGAACAACGGCAATCAACCGAGCATAGACGTGAGACTCATGGCCAAGAAATGTAATGAAAGCCCAATTGGTCAGAAGACCGACAATGATCATCGTGCAGGTGGACAAAGCGGTCCTCAGATTCACGAGAAATTGCCGGGAGACAGAAGCGTCAATCAGTTCCCGGACCAGGACCATGTTGTAGACGACACCGCCGAGCGTAACCGCCACGCGAGCGACCAGCAGGCCAAGTAACCCCCCTACCCACAAGCCGGCAACAATGACAGGCAGCCTCACGATTAGGATCGCAACGTCGCGATGAAATAACCTGCGCGTCTGCCCAAGCGCGAGACCAAGGGGTTGGACGGTCGCGCTGAGCGTATGCAACGCAATTGCACCACCGAGGAGCTGGATCACGATTGTCGCGCCTGCCCAGGCCTCACCCAGCGCGAGCGGAACGAATTGATCGGCGATCAACGCGAAGCCGAACCCGGCCGGAAAGGCGATCACACACAGCATTGATTGCGCCGACAGATAAGCTCGTTGAAGGGCGGCTTTGTCGTCCCTCAGCCTCACGAACGCGGGAAACAGCGTCCCGGCGAGCGGATTTGTTGCTTCTCTTGTCGGCGTGGCGGCCAGGTCGCTGCCCAGCACATATCCACCCAGGGTGGATTTCCCAAGAAAATATCCGATGATGATCTGGTCGAAACGCCAGTTCAGCGTGCTGACGGCCTGTCCGAGCGATAGCCACACAGAGAACGAGAATAGGGAGCGGCTACCCTTTATCCGGAATTTCGGCCGAAACGGCTGGATCAAATAAGAGGCAACCACATCGATGAAGTTGGCGACGACGGCCCCGGCGATCAGCGCCCAGTAGCTACTGAAGCAAATGGCGATCCCGGAGGAGACGAGGATGGTTGCGAGCGCCCGGCTACTGCTCGTCACAAATTCCTGCCAGAAGACGAGTTGACGCTGCATCATCGCTAGCATCGGGTTTCGAAGGCCGGATATTACAATCGAACAGCTCAGGACCAACAGGATTGGAATCAAGCGGCCATCGCCGTAGGACAATGCCACCGGATAAGCAAGCAACGACAGCAGGAGTGCGAGCAAGCAGGCACGAGCCAGGCCCAACGTCCACGCGGCGTGGAATTGATCTTCACTTGGATCCTTGTGGTGAATGAGGGCCGATGCCAGGGACAGTTCAGTCATAGATGTCAGAACAGCAATGATGGCCGTCGCGACAGCAACCAGGCCGAAATCTTCCGGCGTGAGCATTCTAGCCAATACGAGCGTGTTCAGGAAGCCGAGACTGGCAACCACCAGCCGGCTCACGCCGATCCAGGCAGCTCCGATGGCGATTGAATTTTTCGACAAAGGGAGCGGCGTACGCGCACCAAGAGCGACCATTTTCAATGCTCGTTCATTGGCATATGGTTTCCAGTGCGCGCTCGAAGATGTCAGGCGCAACCTCGAAATCGAATGGACTGGGCCCAAACGCGCCCTGCGGGCGCGTCCCCTTGCTGTCTCCCACGATGTAGGAATAGTCCGCGCCGGCGGACGTTGCGATCGTGTAGTAGTAGGGATGCACGTGGTCTGAGGGAATCAGCTCCAGGACTTGCGTTCCAGGCGAGCAGAATACGAGATTGGTCAGCCCTGCACCATGTGGGCCAACGACAATCGAGCATTCCGCGAAAAACGCCGCTTCATCCTCGACGTGGTCAAATTCGTAGATCTGGAAGCCGAACTTTTTCAGTGCAGGCATCAGCTCTTCTTCGTTAGCAACCTTCCTCTGTCCTTTGCGCGGAACGTATACGCGCCTGTCGTGACGAAGCGGCGACTTGGCTAGCTGCAAGCGGAAGAACTCCGTAAGCCAAGGCGCATAATTCCGTCGCAAGCCTGGAAACGAAGTGCCAATCACGAGATCGGCCTGGATATCCTCCTGGCCTGCCCACACGCACTTGCGCATTGGAATTCCAAGCTGGCGAACGAGTTTGGCTGCCGTTTCGGACGCAGGCTTGGGCAAATAGACATAATCGACATCATCGAGCGACAGGCCACTTTTCTGAAACAGCGCCAAGCGTCCCAGGCAATCGAGCAGGAAGTGCCCATAGTTTCCTCCGGCGAAATCACTCGCCAGCGAGAGACAGGTGCCACTTAGCGGCAGCGGCGTCCCGTAGGCAACTGATCGCGGATGGCGCGAGAACGACGATCCGTACCAGGTGCTCTCGTAGAGCAGCGATCCATCCTCCGTCACGAGCCAGCCGTCGGGACCGAGGATTCGGGCCTTGTCCAGGCGGAGAATGCCCAGCTCGGGCATTCTGTTGTCAACGCTTTCACCGAAACCTGCGTCGCGGCTGCCGAATCGAACCGGCGCCTTCCGCGCCAGTACCTCTTCCTCGACGGCAGTCAGCCAGGTATGCGGATGTTCACTTCGCCACGTGCGATGATCACAAAGCCGGCTCGGGCTGCCGCGCAATGCACCACGGAGGATTTGCCTGACGGCGCGAACCTTTGAGTTCATGGACGACTACCCATGCAAGAGACACTGATCGTGACAGGCAAGCCCGCATGAGGCCTCACCTGCCACAGCCAAAGCAAAATTCAGACCGATCTTCGGACAGCGTGCCGATCGCAATCAGTGGTGCTCGGCTTGATCCAGATCCACGGAGTTGTGCTCACGCTGGATGCACCCCTCCGATCAGCGGCGCACATGCAGCGACAATAGACGGCAAGATCTGGCCTTTTTTGGTTGGATCACCGTGGTGTCGCAAGCAACTGGGACTTCTTTGGGGCCGACCTCGCCCGCGACTTCAGCCGTCAGTTTGCTGCCCAGCAGATAGTTCCCTTCACGCGGTACGGCCGGCAGCGCAAATTCGATCACACTGACGCCATCTTCCGCGTCCTTGCGAGAGACCTGTTGTAGCGGCTTCTTTGCCGATGCGACCATCGCGCCGGTTGTTGCATCGAAGACGTACGCATGAATCGTTCGATTTGTCGGATAGTCGTCCGGAATCTTGACCGGAATTTCGATCTTGAGCGGGTCGGTTGTGCTCAGTGACAACACCCCCGCATTCGGCTTCTTATCCGCCACCACATTCGTAACGTTGAGAAATGTCGGCTTGGGCATGTCGTTGAGCGCTGCCTTATATCCAAAATCATTCGGATCCGGTGTCACGTCGCTCGGACCGCATTTTCGGCTTCCCCGCTCAGAGGACGTGAACTGGCAGACGCGAACGTAGTCGATCTTGAACGTTTGCGGGAAAGCCGCATCATCGATCCCGTGCCGACCGGCCCACGCTGCTCCGCCGACAGCGAAATTGAGATCGATGTGCGCCGGCGGCCCCAGTTGGCCGTCCTTCCTGAGCCACTGGTACATGCGCGTGTAGACGAGACGACCGTCCCAGAAGAACGAAATGCGGTCAGGAGCCCAAACGAAGCCGGCAATATGCCAGTCCTTGTTCAGATCCTCCTTGCTGACCATGTCCTGAAACCTGAGCACGAACGAGCTGTCCACATACGTATAGGACTGCGGCGTCCACTTATCTTTACTCATGGCATTCGAGTGCAGCATGTTCGGCTTGTCTTCCACGCCATTGATGACGTACTCGAAAATGTCGATCTCCGGCGGATGCCAGAACTTTCCATCGATGTCGTAGTCGGCTTCGAGCCAGAATGCCGGCCACGATCCCCGCGCATTCGGAAGAAAGACCCGCGCTTCATAGTAGCCGTAGTAGAATGTCTGATGGCTCCGGATCATCGCGGAATCGAACGTGTCCGCCCCTTCATTCTTGTTTGCAATCAGATTCAGCGCACCCTCGGACATCACGTGGTTGTCGCGGTAACGCTGCTTTTCATCGTTGAAACGATCCATCGTTTCGTTGTTGTAGATGTATCGGGTGGCCCATTTGGTCCGATCAAGCTTGTCGCCGTTGAACTCATCCGAAAAAACTAGCTCCCAGCCAGCGCACCAGGCCGGCGTCGCGGATCCGAGTGCAACGACTATCGAGGCGACACAAAGGACTTGCGTGCGCACGGCTGCGATCATCAACGAGATCCTTTCGGTTCGGCTCTTAGTCCGGCTGGGAAACGCTGTGCCGGCCCAATGCGCAAAGACGATGGCAGCGGTAACGCTGCCACGTCGCAAACCGGCACAATCGAGCGCACGGCTCTGCGGCTTTTTCCCAAATAGACAGTTAACTTGCGATCGTTTTGGGGCGGTGACTTGTCGAACAATCAAGAACATTTGACTGTTCCCCGATCAGGTTCCCTCCTTGAGTGCCGTCGAGTGCTTGATTGATCGGCCGGACTGCCGGTTTCTCTTCCGAGCCCCTATCGAGCCGTTTTCGAATCTGTCCCGTCACCATCACTTCAAGGAAGCGATGGCTGACCGTCGCAACGATAAGCGACGGCGGAAGCGAGACCAGGAGGAAAAAAAGTTGCGATCCGCTCCCCAATGCATCGACCATGCCCGTTCGATACATGATCAGCTTGACCCCAGCCATGACGATCGGCGGCCAGAGATAAAAACTGAAGCTGATCGTTCCCAGCCATTGCATCACCTGCCAACGCAGCATTCTTCCGAACAGACCGTTTCCTCCGGACACGCCAAGCAGGAAAATAGTCCCGAAGACGCCACCAAGAACAAGAAATGGAAAAGCAGAGATCCAGTCATGGAATGACAAATGTGCCGGCGTCACAAAGCCAACGTAGTCTGTTGCGCTGGCAAGCTCGAGGCCTCTCCAGACAGCCAGGAATAGCACAAAGAAGATCGCCGGGTACTTCGCCAAGGATTGCAACAAGGTCGACGATAGGTACTTCTCCGCAATGAGCACGCCACCAATCATCAGGAGCGCGCGGGGATAGTACACGAGCAAGATCAGCGAACTGACGGCTAATGCCAGGGCCAGCGGCCGACTGACGCCGCTGATCAGGAAGACGGCGGCACATACTCCATAGAACAGGAATTCGTATCCGAGCGACCACGCGGCGGGATTGATCTGGATGATGTCAATGAATGGAGGCGGCGCCAACAGATTTGCACCAACCAGCAGCAGACTTGGACCCCTTCCTGAAAGCCAGCCAAAACTCGCGATCGCGATCACGGTCGCCCAGAGCACAGGAAGAATCCTCGCATAGCGATCAAGAATAAAGGTCACGACCGAGGATGCCCGATACAGGCTTGGCAGAATCACGATTCCACTGATGCCGAAGAAGAACTCGACACCGAATTTCCCGGTCTGCAGCGCTTCTCCCAACGGCCCCCTGGCAAACAGATCGAACGTGGGCAGTCCGGAATGAACGACGTGATAGACGAATACCATGAGGCAAAACAAACCTCTGGCACCATGAACGTAAGGGTTAAATCTTGCGCTCGCGTTGTGTTCCATGTGGGAAGTCGCTACAGGCTCGAGTATAGAGGGTGAACAGCCTCACGAGAGAGACCAAGGTCGATCGCGATCGTTACCCTGTGCCCAGACGCAACCAAGGCGCCAAGAGACAGTAATCGACGAGTCCCAACATGGTGAGCCTCGACACATTCCCAGCCAGAACCTCGTCTAACAAGCGCGCTGCAGCAGCGTCAAGCGACGAGACCAACAGCGTCATTTTCGCGCATATCGCCTTCATTCTGTGCATTTGCATGCAGCGCTTCGGGCTCCTCATCGGGACCGGACAGATCTTCTTTTCGCTGTTCGGATTCTTCGCGCTCGTGGCGTGGGGATGGTGGGTTGGTCTGGTGAGCATTCGCGGGCCGCAGACTCTCGCATTCGGACTCGTCGTCGTCTGGTTTCTCTTCAGCGCGGTCGCCGCAGCCGAATCTCCCGATCGCGGTGTCGAGACCAGCCCGGCATCACTTGCGATGGTTCTTGTCACGAATTCGATCTTCCTGTTCGGACCCTCGACGAAATTCTCGAACGAGGCGGTCCTTCCCGTCTTCCTGTTCTATGTTCGGCTGTGCGCCGTTCTGGCAATCGTCCAGATCGTTCTTCAATTCGGCGGAATACGCATCTTCTCGTTCAAGGATGCAATCCCGGCGCTCGATCCGGTCCTCGTCGAGTCCGCCTACAATCAAAATGCGGTGGAATTTTATGGGTCGTTGAATCGGCGCGCGAACGGTTTTTTCCCGATGGAGCCGGGAGCGCTGTCCCAATTGCTCGCTATAGGTGTGGTCGTCGATGTGTTCATTTTGCGGCGACTTGCCTATCTTCCGTTGTACGCGATCTCGTACGTGCTCACTCGGTCCGGATCGGGCCTCCTGGTGCTCGTCGTGTCCCTTGGTGCCTATCCCCTGATTGCTCCGCTCAAATCACTGCGGGTAATCGCCATCGGGGCGGCCGTTGCCTTGACGATTGGCACAACGTACCTCGTTGCACCGGAACCTTTTGATCCCATCGTTAGTAGACTTGATGAATTCAGTTCAACCAAGTCGAGCGGCTATGCTCGCTACGTCGCACAACTACAGACTTGGGACTATCTCTTTCGGACCGATAGAGTGCTCATCGGCTCGGGGCCTGGCGGATTGGAACGGTCGCCTGCCTACTTTGGCGGCAGCGGAAATCCCGTTCTCAAGCTCGTCGCGGATTACGGAATTATCGGGCTACTGATTTTCCTGTTCTATCTCATCCTCTCGATATTCAGGAAAGACAACTCGATGCTCGCATTGACAATGCTGGCCTGCTATCAGCTCGGCGGCGGCAACCTCGCCATGGCTCCATTTCTGATCATGATGGCAATGCTGTGCGTATGGTCGCAGCCGCCAGGCGCCGGCCTGAGGTCGATCCGTCCCAAAGCTGCCGTCTGACCGAAGTGTCCCAGCCCTGCGCCCGATCATCGAATGATGCGGAATCGACCGAGCAAAGCGCGCAACCATTTCGGCCGCTGGGCGGGCACGTAGCGCAAACTCACCAGGGCACGACGGAAGTATTGCGGACTGATCAGGGTGCAGAAGATCCAAGCCAGCAGCGATATGCGCTGCGATCTTGAGAAACCTTGCGGCGACGCAGCCGCTCCAAGCGCATCGACAGCGATGCTCAATGAACTATCCGCCGCGATTGGATGAAGGTCCGGCCGCAGCTTGAACGACGCTATCCGCAAACAAAGAAATATCAAATTGCTCTTGAGCGCATCGGGCGCAACCGGCAGCTTCTCCGCGCGCGCGATCTCGGAAAAGAATTTGTATCGCCTCCGCGTGAGGTCGATTTCTCTCGCAAAGCGGGTATCGTCGAGTTGAAGGAAAGCCCCGTGATTGAGGCCGTGCACGCGGTAGTCTGCCAACGGCTTGGTGATCGTTACGATCTCGCCACATGCAGGAGCGGCCGCCAAAAGATAACTGTCCGGAGCCCGATCAACGAAGTCGGATTCAAAGCCGAAGACACGCTCGACAAACCATTTCGGGTAGGCATTTCCCGACCCGGGCGGCGTCGGATAGGCGCCGGTGGTTGCCATCCACTTGCGGACGTCCTCCGAGGACGGACAGGAGAAGTACTGCGGCAGGACGTTTCCGGTCGGCTGCCCCTCGGCATCGATCACGCGCATCTGAAACTGATATTTGCTCGCGGCTTTGGACCAGACGGATACGATCTCCGTCATGACATCAGGATGCAAGGCATCGTCCGAGTCGAGAAATATGATGATATCGCCGGAAGACCTGCGAAAGCCGTTCACACATGACATCATCTGCCCGGC
The DNA here is from genome assembly GCF_023073875.1 of Bradyrhizobium sp. 154. Classification (NCBI taxonomy): domain Bacteria; kingdom Pseudomonadati; phylum Pseudomonadota; class Alphaproteobacteria; order Hyphomicrobiales; family Nitrobacteraceae; genus Bradyrhizobium; species Bradyrhizobium sp. 154. The sequence goes on along the minus strand of NZ_JADPKG010000044.1, from coordinate 12,336 downwards.
GTTCAACTGGCTGATGATTGTGACTTCGTCTGCAAATTCGTTGATGACGTCGAGTGAATGGTCCGTCGACCCGTCATCGACGACGATCACTTCGACGTTTGGCCATCGTATGTCCAGCGCGCTGCGGATCGCGGATCCCACATAAGCTGCGTAATTGTGGTTCGGAATGACGACCGAGAGGCGCGGCAGGGTCGCCGGTTCGACTTCCGGCAACACAGCGTGTCCTGGTATCTCCTTCAACATTCGCCGCCTAGAATACTCGCGTTGCAAGTACGTCGCATGACGGCCGACAGAACATCACAGTCGACGGGCGTCAGACACTTACCCCAGGAAGGTGCAGCCTCTAGCACGTGTTTTCAAGCGCAAGGAAGAGGCAAGATTCCCGCCTGCAATCCCGGGAACTATTTTACCTGTCATTCTGTTGCCGCAACTGCAACTCTATCCTGCCGCCGACAACCGCGGCTTCTTTCGAGAGCTGGCCCCAACCATCATGGATGTGCAGAGCAGTGAAGATGCATGATAACCGATCTAGGCGCTCAGACGGTTATGTGGCGGTATGTGTAGCTATCGCTTCATCGCTCCTCACAACGACGGCCGTTGCTCAAATTTCCGGCTTCGGTCGCACATCTCCTCCGATGTATGGCGGCTCCGGCATTTCCACTCGGCCTTCGAGTTCGATTCGACCGATGGAAGGTACCTTCGCTCCAAATCACACGACAGTGGACGGAAAGCTTTGCATATCAGTCAATCCGGTGACGCACCCTCAAGCCAACAACCCCAAGATCATCGAGCAGATTGTGCTGGTTCAAAACATCTGCGGTCAATCGATCCGGGTTCGGGTTTGCTACGCGGGAAGTTCCGATTGCATCGTCGTTCCGCTCGCAGGTTACCAGAAGCTGCAAAGATTATTGGGGATCGCGGCGGGATCAACGAACTTCCAATTTGAGTATCGCGAGCTCTATTGAGTCGTTGTTCAGACGAGCAGTCCGTCCTCCCATCTATTCGCGTTGCCGCTTGAGTCAGCGCCACCGCATTGGGGATCGCCCAGATGGAACCGATGATTCCGAGCATGTCACACGCGCTGTCGGTAACGATCTTGTTATCGCTACATGAGAAACGCATGACTGACCAATTGCTGCCCCAAATTGCCCGCTTCACTGATGTCGAGCAGCATAAGCGCTCGCGGTCGCGAGCGGGCGCACTGCACATCAAGCAATCTTGTTCTTTCTGGGCACAACCCTTGCAACGGCAGGGCGTGCCGCTTTCCAATGCGTGCGCTCGATTGTCAGGGAGCCTTGACCGAAATTTGTCGCCGTTGACTCAGCACCTTCACTCAAGTTGACCATCGCGCACATGTCCAATCCCACCCAGGCTATTGTATTCGGAGGCGCAGGCTTCATCGGTACACATCTGATGACGCGGATGCTCGCTTCCGGCCGCTACGACCGAATCGTCTCAGTGGATATCGGGAAGCCTAGGGCGCACGTCGAAGGCGTCGAGTATGTCCATCATGATGTCCGTGAGCCAATCGACCCGAAGCTCGCAGGCGGACTGCCTGCCGACATCTTCAACCTGGCTGCAGTCCATGTCACCCCAGGTCATCCGGACGGCGACTATTATTATACAAACGTGCTGGGTGCGGTGCACGTCTGCCGATTTGCGAGAGACACTGGCAGCCGGAATGTCATCTTTACCAGCTCGATATCGGTCTACGGTCCGACCGAGACCCCACTTACCGAAGATGCGACGCCGGTCCCAGTCAGTGCCTATGGACGCTCCAAACTCTCGGCCGAAGCGATCCATCGTCTATGGCAATCGGAGGACCCGGACAGGCGGCTGACCATCGTGCGCCCCGCCGTCATCTATGGGCGCTACGAGCGAGGCAATTTCACGCGATTGTCGAGGCTTCTCGAAAGGCGGACCTTCATCTATCCCGGCCGAACCGACACCATCAAGTCGTGCGGCTACGTGAAGGACCTGGTCTCGTCGATGTTCTTCATGGCGTCTCGCAACGACGGTCTGTCGATCTACAATTTCTGCTATGAGGACCGTTATACCATCAGCGAGATTTGCTCCGCCTTCTCTCGAACTGCCGCTTACCCCAAGCCGACGATAACGATTCCGGTATGGCTAATGAATCTCGCCGTGCTTCCATTCGAGGTGCTGCAGGCTGTCGGCATCAAGACCGGCATCAATCGTGACCGGATCAAGAAGTTGTGGTTTTCTACGAACATTCTGCCGAAGCATCTGATCGCAAGCGGGTTCAAATTCGAGTACGATCTGGCAAGCTCGCTTGTGGATTGGAATCGGGAATCCTCCATCAAGGATTTTGATTGAGGTTTTGTTGGCTGGATCCTTCAAGTGTCCGGAGATCGGAGATTCGCCGGTGGAACTTCAAGGCCGATTCTCGCCACCATAGCGGATCCGAAACCAGACCCGTTCGGATTCCGGCGTCGCGTGCTCGGTCGTAACCGCGAGACCCGATTCGCCTTGCCTGTGGCAGTTGCAAGATCTCATGCTTGTCCGTCACACTCAGGTCGATATTGCATCGCAGAATTCGAGACCGGTCGGACGCTGTCCACCGGGTCGGCACGTAGCATTCGTGGAATCCTGCCCAATTCGTGGGCGAACCATGATCTTCTCAGGCGGCGTGAATTGTCTCGATCTTGAAAGTCGCTTTTTTTGGCAAAGTTGACGGAGATGGGCATTATGACGATTTTGCGGCAAGCGGTACCTACGGTGGCCCTGCAGCGTTGCCGAAACTTCTCTGACCAATAACGTGTCGCACGAACCGACTAGGTGCTTTGACAAGAGAGCCTCGGTGGCACTAGCCAATTCTCGAGCGCCGCGCGTCGATCACCGCATCCGTCATGTCGAATTCGACCAACAGGGATCTTCTACGCGGCACTTTTTGCACGAATTCAGCGCGGCAAGGCCAGCCTGATGCCGCATTCACAGAGATCTAAGTAGGGCGGGCCGGATGCTTCAAACAAAGATCACATCTCGCGAGATCGAAAACACGGCGCGGGAGGCCCCATCGCTGGAGCAGACCATCTCCTCTGCGCTTGCGTTGATGAGCCGCCAGTATCCAGTGATGATTTTCACGCTGCTCCTGTGCATCTGTCTTGCCGGCGTCTACGTGTTCACGGCACCGAAGCGATATACCGGAACGGCGATCCTGATGATCGACAGCCGCAAGATGCAGGGCCTGCAGACGCAAGCGCCCGCGAGCGGCGCAGACAACCCGATCGACTCGGCGATGGTCGACAGTCAGGTCGAACTTCTCAAGTCCGAAGCGATCGCCTCCAAAGTCATCAAGGATCTGAAACTTGCGGAGTCGGCAGACTTCATGAGCGACGGCGGCGGATTGCTCAGCAGCATCAGTAGCGCGATTACCGGAATATTCTCCGAGTCGACCCCGCCCACGGAAGAGCAAATACTGCGCGCAGCACTCGCTCGCTTTGCGAGCGGCCTCAGCATCAAGCGCGTCGGCGTGAGCTATGTTATCGAGATCTCCTTTCAGGCATTGTCGCAGGAGTTGGCAGCGCGGATCGCCAACGCAGTCGCCGACGGCTATATCGTGGATTCGTTGGAATCGAAATATCAGGCATCGAGACGGGCGGCGGTCTGGCTGCAGGACCGATTGAAGGAATTGCGCTCGCAGGCGTCTTCCGCCGAACGCACCGTTGCGGATTTCAAGGCCAAGAACAACATCGTCGACGCCGGCGGGCGACTGCTCACCGAGCAGCAACTCGCTGAAATCAATACTTCGCTGACGACTGCGCGTAGCCAGCGTGCGGAGGCACAAGCTAAGCTCGAACGCATCACCGCGATATTGAATGCAGACGGCGACGATTCGAAGGTCATTCTGAATGATTTGGCGACTGTGAGCGAGACGATGGCCAACCCGGTCATCACCAAATTGCGCCAGACCTATCTCGAGTACGCGGCCAAGCAGGCCGATTGGTCGAACCGGTATGGATCGACACATCTGGCGGTTGTCAATTTACGCAATCAGATGCGTGAAATCCGACGCTCGATCATTGACGAACTGCGACGCACGGCCGAGGTCTACAAGAGTGACCTTGAAATTGCCAAGGCGCGCGAAGAGTCCAGCCAGAAGAGCTTGAACGATACGATCGCGGTCTCGAATAATACCAGCCAGGCCCAGATCATCCTGAGAGATCTGGAAAGCAACGCTCAGAGCGCTCGCGCATTGTCTGACAACTTCCTGCAACTGTACATGGTCTCGGTTCAGCAGCAGTCGTTTCCCATTACCGAAGCGAGGGTGATCAGCCAGGCCGCGTCGACTCTTCCCAACAAGACGTCGCCAAGAACGACACTCATCCTGCTTGCGGCGATCGTGGGTGGGTCGATTCTCGCAGCTCTCGTGGCAATCCTGCTTGATATGATGGATCGCGTCTTCCGTACCGTTTCGCAGGTCGAGAAGTTCGTGGATACCCGATGTCTCGCTTCGATTCCGGTCATAGAGCAGGGTGCCATCAAGGCGAATTCCGCTCAATCGGGCAAAGCGGCCTGGCGATTCGGCAAACGCGACAAGCCCAAACCGCAGCAGGCATCACCGAATCACGGGGGATCCGGCACGACCTTGCCACTCCACGGGCCCGCGCCCGCGTTCAGCCACCAACAGTCGCATCGCGACCGTCTGCTTTCAACCGAGGAGAGCGTCGGGCGGCACGTGATCAATGCCCCGTTTTCACGCTTCGCGGAGGGATTTCGGTCGATCAAGCTCGCCAGCGATTTCGCAAATTTCGGTGCAGGGTCCAACAAGGTCCTGGGGATTACCTCCGCTCTTCCGAACGAGGGAAAGTCAACCATCAGCGAAGCGCTGGCGCAGACCTTGGCGCAAAGCGGCTGCCGTACGCTGCTGATCGATGGCGACATCCGCAACCCAAGCCTCACCGCAAGGCTTACTCCGGCTGCGCAGGACGGCTTGATCCATGTCGTCATCGGCCAAGCCGACTGGAGGGACGTGGTCTGGATAGACCCGCAGACGAATCTACATTTTCTTCCTTGTGCCATCACATCGCGCTTCTCGAATTCGAGCGACCTGCTGGCCTCGCAACAGATGGACGACCTGTTCCAGCAACTACGGCAGCACTTTGATCGCATCGTTCTCGATCTTAGCCCGCTGGCGCCGGTCGTCGACGTTCGGGCGACCGGGGGGTTGGCTGATTCCTATATCCTTGTCATCGAATGGGCGAAATCGAAAATCGATATCGTCGAGCGCGTGCTAGGCGAAACGCCGGTTGTGCGCGAGCGGATGCTCGGTGCGGTTCTTAACAAGGTGAACGTGTCGGTGATGAGCCGATACGATACGTATGGCGCAGCCTACTATCGCAATCGATACTACAAGAGGTATGGTTACGTCGATTGACGTCAGATGCTTGATCCGGAGCGGCGGGCAGCGCTTGCCCGATTTTTGACAGGGCCCTTGGATACAACATGAATGATTTGGCGCTAGCGCATGTTAGGTCGGCGCTTCTGATGGTGCGCTCAGTCCTGCTCGGTGCTGGTCTCTTGATGACGACGGCTCCCGGTCGAGCCGAGGCGGTGCGTCCGGGCATTCTGAACTGCGGGTCTGGGACCAGCGCCGAGCAGCGTCGACGTTGTGACGAAGAGGCGTTCAAGCAGATCGAGTCCGGCAGCCAATCGACACAGCTTGAGGGCGGATGGCGACTGGTGAAGAGCAAAAATCCAGACGGCGGCGCCGATGCCATTTCAGTGATGCATGTCGTCGATAGTGCCAAGTCGGATACGCGCCTTGCTGGCCTGAGCCTGCAATGCGGGAAAGGTGGCATCGAAATTGTACTCATTGTACTCGAGCCACTGTCCCGCTCGGCGCGACCGAACGTAGCCCTCATAGCGGGAGAGAAGCGCGCAGAGTTCCAGGCATCTGTGATCCAGGGCGGCGTCGCGCTCCTACTACCCGCCGACGCCTCGAAGCTTGCTGCTAGCGACTGGCAAACCGCAAACGAGCTTGAGGTTGAAATTGGGACCACACCGACCGGGATCCGCGGTTCGGTGCCGATGGCTGGACTGGCGACGGCTCTCCGTTACTTGTCGCAGTACTGCCATGCTCGATAATTTAGCCGGTCACGGAACTGTCATGCAGAGCGAATTCCGCAAACCGAATGCATGTGACCAGTTGGCAGGCCGCGTTGTGATGATGCGTCATGGTGGCTTCTATCCGGCCATCCATCACCGAGACGACGGTGGCGTCCCAAGCTCGGCTATGCGACGCGTATCAATGTCCCACTTGTGCAATGCTGCATTCCATTCCCGCTTCCACGTCTCACGGTTCTCCGAGTGCTCATCGCTTCCTGGCTTTTAATCACATTGCTCGCCGCGACTCCGATCTTGGCGCTCACAAGCGGCTCCTTCGCACAGCATGTGATTTCACTTGCTACTGCGTTGATGATGGCAATGGCAACAAGAGGTCCGGAGGCGCAAATCGCGTCTGCCGCGCAGTTGCTGAAGCAATTTCTCCTCATATTCTTGCTTCCGGTCGTCTGGATGACGTTGCAAATCTTTCCGATGTCTTCGCTTGCGAACCCGATCTGGTCGGCGACTTCGATCGCATTGAATCAGCCATCGCTGCCGGCCCGCATCAGCGTTGATACGAGCGCAACGTTGCACAGCCTGTTCCTCTATCTGGTCGACGTGTCGCTCCTGGTGTCGACCGTCGTCATCACCAGGGATCGCCGTATGGCCGAAACGATCCTGTTCGTATTGAGCGCAGTGACGACCCTCATGTCAGTCGAGTTCCTACTCGGCCGGCTCGATTTATTCGCCGGAATCATTCCCCAGTCCGGCGTAGCTACGAATCTGTTTCCGGCAGCAGCCGCTCTTGCGATATTGACAAATGGCGCGCTCGTCGCCCGGGCACTCGAACGCCACCTGCACCAGCAGAACATCCACAATCTGGCCTCGCCCCTACTGTGGGTCGGCGTTTCCTGCGGTCTGTTAGGAATTGTCGTTGCATTCGCCGCACTTGCCGCCCTCGAACAACGCGCATTGGCGGCGGTTACTGGCTGCGGATTGATGGTCCTCGTGTTCATTGCCGCTGTCCGGCGCTTGGGATTTCGGTCTTGGCCTTCGGCGCTATTGTTCTTGGTCCTTGCAGCGATCGCCAGCGCGATGGCTGCGTCGCACTCTCGGTCCGGAGGCTTGGGCCTCCTTGGATTCGTCAGCCTCCCCCCGGAAGCAGTTGCGCCGGCAAAGCACCTGCTCTCTGATGCACCGACGTGGGGGCATGGTCTCGGAACCTTTAGGCTGATTTCGAGAGCCTATCAGGAGTTCGGCGCTGCGCTGGCAGCCCCTCCCTCCACCGCAGTCTTGATGGCTGTCGAGGCGGGACGATTGGCGAGCGCCATCCTAGCAGCCTTCGCCGTCCAGTTTTTCCTCGTTAGCTTTCGCGGCGCCGTTCGGCGAGGACGTGATTCCTTTTTCGCGGCCGCCGCGGCCGCCGCCGTTGTCGTTGTACTCTGCGAGAGCTTTCTTGACTCAAGCCTCTCAAACCCCGCGATTCAAGCAATCGTGGCGGTGATGGTCGGAGTTGGACTTGCACAATCAGTGGGACGGACCAGTGGCGCCAACCACTCGGCGGCTTCCGCGCGCCGTATGTTGAACTAATGCATCGACAATGAGTTCATCGAGCAGATTTCGCGTTCTTCTGGTGGCGTTGGCCTTGGCGGTCGGATCCTATGCGATTGTGTCGGCCATAGCGGAGGTGCCGGCGCTGAGCCGGACAACATTTTCCGCAGATGCGGCCGAGATTGGGGCGCGGTGGACTGAAGACGCGCCCACATTGTTGGGAACGCGCTCGCCGTTTGGATCAGAGCTGGAAGGTAATCATGGATCGGTCGCCGCGCTGCAGACAATTGAGTCTGGCCAGCAAAGGCCCACGATCCTGCGATCAATAGCGCATACCGACGCTCTCGGCCGCCTCAGGCGGACGCTCTCGACCTCTCCTTACAATCCTGAACTATGGCTGGCGCTGGCGCTGCTTCAGGTCCAGCGCGACCCGCACGATCCGGTCGTGGTCGAGGCCTTGAAGATGGCATATTTCGTCGCACCAAACGACGCGCGATTGATGCCGGCGCGGATCGACATTGCGACCCGCTTCGATGCGCTTGCCCTTCCCGATGTCAAGGACCTCGTACGCAATGACGTTCGGCTCATCCTGATACGCCGACCTGGGTCGAGATCGGCACTCGTGTCCGCTTATCGCAGGGCATCAAAACTGGGCAAGGCCTTCCTGGAAGATGCAGTTGAATCGATTGACCCGTCCTTTCTGGCGACACTGCGCGGTTGACCTCGTGGCGTTTAGTGGGCGCGCTTCGCTGCCGTCGCCCGGGCCTAGTTGAGCCAGGCCTTCTCAACCTGACCAGATCGATACGTGGTGATGCCGGAGTTTACCGCTTCGTCACGGGATTCGGGTCTTCGATCGTTCAGGCAAATCGTCGTGCTTGGCGCACCACTGCGCGTTTTCCTTTACAATCAATTCTCGTGCGCTAGACATGGCGATTGCCACCGCAGCCCGAAACGGCTTCTTGTCACATTTGATCCAGACGGGTTCGCGGCTGTGCGCAAGCTGAGCGCGGTGCGTAGGGGCTCCGAGCAGCTCGAACATCGTTCCGGCTCATCCGCTGCGCCCCGAACGCCGAAGGATCCTACGCAAAGCGCTTCCTGCGGCTTAGCGCTCGCGCGATCCATGGTTCCAGCGCCGACCGTAATCGTACGGAGTCCACAAACGACGATCATTGTCGTAGCCGATTTGGACGGATTGATGAAGGCGGGCTGAGATGATCGAGATAGAGTATCTCTGGAACTCGTCGGCTGGAAGGAGTCAGCCGACGCCTCAACCGCGTCGTGCACCCTTTCCTTCTGAGGTTCCGACGGTTAATTTAACCCGATACTTGATCTTGCATTTCGGTGGGACTGGATGACGGTACTTGCCATATTAAGCATCTGGCTGTTGCTCAACGTTTTATTCGTGCTCATCGTGGTTCCTTCCCGCGGGTCGCGATCGCGGCTGAACAGGTCAGGAACAATCCTTGTGCCGGTCCCGATCGAAAAGCATCAAGACCGGCTCGATCACAACGAACAATTCTCCCTTCGCCACGCTCTCGGATCACTCGCAACGGGAGTCTTTTTCGTCTTGATGGCCCGGCTGGTCGCAATACGTGAGGCCATTGTGCGGCTGTGGAACAGGACGCGTAGGCATAAGACCTGAAGCTTGGTGATTGGCGCGACGCCTGATTCAAAGGCTCCAAAGGGAGCTCTCGCTTCAATCCGCATCTAGCTCAGCGCCTATGAGTCCGCGCCGCGCCGCCAAGGCAGCCTGCACTGACCTAGTACGCCTCCTGGGAAATGACGGTAGCCGCCGTGCGCGCCATGATTTTCAGGTCGAGCCAAATGCTCCAATTCCTTACATACCAAACGTCATATTCTACCCGCTTTTCCATCAGGTCGATGGTCGGCGTTTCGCCCCGGAAACCGTTAACTTGAGCCCAGCCCGTGAGGCCCGGCTTCATGTGGTGGCGGTATACGTAGTTGCTGATGATCTCGTCATAATAGTTGTCATGGGCAAGCGCATGTGGGCGTGGTCCGACCAACGACATGTCGCCGCGCAGCACGTTCCAGAGCTGGGGCAACTCGTCAATGCTGGTCATGCGGAGGAAGCGCCCGATCCTCGTGACGCGTGCGTCCCTCTTGGTTGCCTGAGTAATCGAGTGACCATTCTCGCACACATACATGCTGCGAAATTTCCAGATGTCGAACGGCTTGCCGTTGAAGCCGCGGCGCGACTGTCGAAAGATCACGCTCCCAGGCGAATCCAGCTTGATCAGAATGGAGACGGTGATCAGCACTGGCGCTAGGGCCACTAGCGAAAACAACGCCAGACCGACGTCGAGGCAGCGCTTCTGGAGACGTTCAAACACGCTGAGCGGTGGTCGCTGAATCTCAATTGCCACCGTGCCGCTGACCGGCAAAAACGGGCGCGATACCAGATCAGCGATCGAATTATCCGGCAAGAGACGGATCGGCTGAGGTACAGCGCGCAAGTGCAGTTCGAGTTGCTGCAACAACGGCAGCTCGTTCCAATCAACCGCCAACAGGTACTCCTCGACATCTGCTGCACGGGATTGGCGAATAACATCCCGGATTTGCCTCTCCCAGCCGGTCCCATGGTTGTTAGCGGGAAGCACGAAATGGCGAACCACGTCGAATCCGTTCTTGCGCAGGTCCTTGAAACGGCTCGAGGTGAGATCAAGCGGCTTCAGGCTGAGCAGGGCAACCTTGCGATCGACCAATCGGCCCTTGGCAAAGCTCGTGCCGAGCGCCCACTGCCACGCAAAGCGCAGGCTGAGCAACCCAACGCCGCCAACTCCGGTGAAGATCAGGAACGTGCCGCGGGACAGATTGTCCGACGATTTCAATAGAAACGCCGCGACCGCAAGGATTGTCAATGACACCAGCCAAATGATCATCGCTTTGCGCAATTGCCAGACCAGACTCAGCAAACGGTGCGTTGCATAGACACCCTGAAAATAGGCGATTGCAACGAACACTGCGCTGACGATCAGTCCGGCGCCGATGGGCGCTCCGTCTCCAGAGGACGGCGTGGCGACGCTATAAAGTTCCGACGCCATCGCGTAGCAGAGCAAGATCAGCAAGAGGTCGGCCGCGATCACGAGAAGCTGAAAAGGCTTCTGAAGAGCCGTGCCCCGTGCGGAGGACATCGCATAGGTGCTATCAGAGCTATAAGTGGCAACAGCCATTCGATCCTCTACGTGTGGAGAGTGCCTGGCGGTCATTATGATGCTGAAGATTTACCGCTTCCCAAACGGAGGGTGTTAAGTGATCGCAGCGACATTGTGGCGCTGCATGCAAAACTTTTGCACGCATGATGTGTCGCGTCGAAATGCGCATCGACAAGCGCTGACGCTCTCGTCATAGTGCTGACATATCAGCGACGGCGCTGCCGTATTTTGGATCAAGTTCCATATCTTCCGCGATGCTTTAACGGTCACGCGAGCGCGTCTTCGCTCATCTTTCAGGCGCCCATCCTGTCGCGAGAGCGCGAGGAGTCAGTTGCGGGAACATGGATGAATTTCTATCTGTGGATGCATCACGAAATTTGCAATGAGCCATGCATCTTTGCCACGGTATCCAGCTCAGCGTTGCAATTTCCCCGGACCGGTGGAACCCGTCGCAAACAGAGGAGGCAAGAAATTCCGCCCTTCTTTTGGCGTGATCAAGCCGGAGAACGAGGACCGCTACTCCATCCACCGCACGTTGTTCGCATCAGATGGGGAGTTCTCAGGTGCCGGCGACTTGGGGAAGTTTCTCGACCACCTGATCGATTGTGCGCCATGATATCTTTCGCCCGACCACGTCGGCCAATCCATAAGCCGCACCTGCCGGAGGGAGTTCGCATCTATGCGATCTCGGATATTCATGGTTGTGCGCATCTGCTCCAGCCGATGTTGCGGGTGATCGACGCCGACGTGGCTCGCAGTCGCCCGCGCTACGCGATCGAGGTTTTCATGGGCGATTACATCGATCGCGGCCCGGATACGCGCGCCACCCTCGACATCCTGGTCGAGCGTAGTCGCCGGGGCAATGCGGTCTTCCTCAAGGGTAATCACGAGGCATTTCTGGTGAGCGTGTTCGAAGATCCTTCGCTGTTCGAGGATTGGATTGCCGTCGGGGGGACCCAGACATTGATGTCTTACGGGCTCGCCCCGCCGGATCTGAAGCGCGACGAGCCGACATCGATCTTGCGCGATTTGATTCGCGCAATGCCGACTGAGCATCTGGAATTCCTGGACAATTTGCGGCTGAGCTTTACGTGCGGGGATTTCTTCTTCGTGCATGCGGGCGTTCGACCGGGCGTGGCGTTATCCGAACAGCAGGAGAACGATCTTTTGTGGATTCGCGAGGAGTTCCTGGAGAGCAAAAAGAATTTCGGCAAATATATCGTGCACGGTCACACGCCCGTGCGGAACGCCGACGTGCGAAATAACCGTGCCAACATCGATACCGGCGCCTATGCGACCGGCAATCTCACCCTGATGAGCATCCAGGGAAGTCGCATGCTCGCGGTGTGACATGGTCCCAACCGCTTGCCATCTGCCTGTCAAAGCCCTTCCGCGGCGAGCGTCGAATGGGCTTCGGCGCTCAGAGGTGAAGCGCCTGGCCTAGTTGGTCGTCCGTGAAGAACCCTGAATTCAGGCTGGATTGATTTGGGGTCGGGCGAAGAGGATGGCCAGGATTTGCCACAACGAGAGCCTGAGCCAGCAGATC
>NZ_JADPKG010000018.1:0-3665 GCF_023073875.1 Bradyrhizobium sp. 154 | reverse complement strand
CTTTCTGCTTGGGCTTGCCTGGCGCGATGTAGTGCCAAGCGGCGCGGCTCTGATCGGCCCAGGTCAGGATGGCGTTGCTGGTGAGCTCGGTGCCGTTGTCGCTAACCACCGTCTTGGGCTTGCCGCGCTCGGTGATCAGGCGGTCTAATTCCCGCGCCACCCGGGCGCCCGAGAGCGAGGTATCGGCCACCAGCGCCAGACGCTCGCGGGTGCAATCGTCGACGACGGCAGAATGCGGAAGCGACGGCCGTCGGTGAGCTGATCCGACACGAAGTCGAGCGACCAGCGGTCGTTCGGCGCCATCGCCACCGTCATCGGCGCCCGGGTCGCGATCGCCCGCTTGCGGCTGCCACGGCGGCTCACCGAAAGCCTCTCTTCCCGGTAGATGCCGATTCCGAGATCATCGCGCGCACCATACCGATTTATCGCGCGCATTCCGAGCATTATCCGCGCAGGATTCCGACTTGATCGCGCGCAGTTTCGCATGGGGTGAAGTCTGATCGTTGAGCCATTTCTCCGGCTGGAAACAGCTGGGAGAATTGGATGCCGACGAGGAGGGTTATCATGCGCCAGGTGCGCGAGATTGTGAGGTTGAGCCTTGAGGCCGGGCTCTCGACGCGCGCGGTTGGCGATCGTATCGGCGTCGGGCCGACGACGGTACGTGACACGCTGAAGCGGTTTGCGGGCGCGGGTCTGGCATGGCCAGTCCCGGAAGCGATAAGCGACGCCGAGCTGGAGCAACTGCTGTACGGGGTGCCTGACGTGAAGCCTGGTCGCCGCAAGGTGGCCGAACCTGACTGGTCCATGATTGCCCGCGAGCTCAAGCGCAAGCATGTGACCTTGCAGGTGCTGTGGGACGAGTACATTGCAGAGCATCCGGACGGGTACCGATATAGCCGCTTCTGTGACTTGTTCCGCAACGGGGAACGCCGGCTGCCGCTGGTGATGCGCCAGCACCACGGCGGGGGCGAGAAATTGTTTGTCGACTATGCCGGCGACACGGTGCCGGTGGTTGACCGCAAGACCGGCGAGGTGCGCGACGCGCACATCTTCGTCGCGGTCATGGGCGCATCCAGCTTGTCGTTCGCGCTGGCGACGTGGACCGAGCAACTCGGCGATTGGATCGCGGGACACAACACGGCCTACAGCTTTTTGGCGGCGCGACGCAACTCCTGGTGCCCGACAACGCCAAGATCGCGGTGATCAAGGCCTGCCTCTATGACCCTATGGTCAACCGCAGCTACAGCGATATGGCGCAGCATTACGGCACGGCAATTTTGCCGGCACGGCCGCGTCGCCCGAGAGATAAGGCGAAGGTTGAGGCCTGCGTCGGAATCATCGAGCGTTGGCTGCTGGGGCGGCTGCGCAACCGAACTTTTTACAGCCTGGCCGAACTTAACCGTGCGATCGCCGAGTGGCTGGCTAAGCTCAATGACGGACGGGTATTGCGTCAGTATGGCCGCACACGGCGCCAGCTGTTCGAGGAAATTGATGCGCCAAATCTTAAACCGCTTCCAGGCGAGCCGTGGGTCCATGCCGAATGGCGCCGATGCCGGGTCGGGCTCGACTAACACGTCGAGATCGAACGACACTACTACTCGGTGCCCTACCGCTTCGCCCATCGAGAGGTAGAAGCGCGGATCAGCGCCCGAAGGGTTGAAATCTTCCTGGGAGGCGAGCGTATCGCCGCGCACATGCGCGGCAGTGGCAACGGCCGGCACACGACGATCAGCGCCCACATGCCTTCCAGCCACCGGCGCTATGGCGAGTGGACGCCGGCAAAGATCCGCAGCGAGGCAAGCCGGATCGGCCCGATGCTGCGCCTGCTGGTCGACCGGATCATCGAGGATCGGCCGCATCCAGAACAGGGCTATCGTTCTTGCATGGGTATCCTCCGGCTTGAGAAGCGCTTTGGCGCCGAGCGCCTCGAGGCGGCCGCGCTGCGCGCGATTGAGATCCAGGCGCGCAACTACCCAAGCGTCAAATCGATCCTAGAGAAGGGTCTCGATCGCGTCCCAACACCTGCGTCCCCCGAGCGCGAGCCGATCATACACACCAACATTTGAGGCTCGGGCTATTACCACTAAGGAGAGAAAATGCTGACACACCCCACACTCCACTTGCTTACCCGGCTCGGCCTTACCGGCACGGCCGAGGCCTTCACGAGCCTCACCGACAACGAGGAGGTCCTGGGTCTCGCTCACGCCGAATGGGTCGCGTTGCGGCTGGACCACGAGGCGACTTGGCGTAACAACCGGCGCCTGGCGCTTCGTCTTCGCAAGGCAAAGCTGCGTCATTATGCCGTGCCCGAGGATATCGACTACCGCGCTCCCCGTGGGCTTGACCGCCGTTTGTTCGACATGTTGCTCAAAGGAGACTGGATCAAGAACCATGAAAATTGCGCCATTGTCGGGCCAACCGGCGTCGGGAAAAGCTGGCTTGGTTGTGCACTCGGCCACCGGGACAACCAATCGGTACTTTGCACCCGGTTGCCGCGGCTGATCGAAGAGCTGGACCTTGCCCGGGGCGATGGCCGAGCCGCCTCGCGGATGAAGAGCATCGCCGCCGTCGACCTCCTCATTTTGGACGATTGGGGCCTCCAAGCCATCGACGCCAGTGCCCGTCACTATCTGCTTGAGATCCTCGAAGACCGCTACGGCCGTCGGTCAACACTCGTCACCAGCCAGCTTCCAATTGCCAAATGGCATGAGCTCATAAATGACCCAACTTACGCTGATGCTATACTTGATCGCCTGCTTCACAATGCTCACAGGCTCGAACTGAACGGTGAATCCATGCGTCGCCCTCCTGTCCTTCCTCGGCCTTGATCGCATCGTCGGCCGATCAAGACCGAGACTGCAGCCCGCGAAGCTGACCGGCCGCTACGGCACTCGTTGGGGTGCGCGTCCGGCCAGCTTCGCTCCGTCGAGCGACACCGTCAAACATGTGACGTGATCTCTTCGGCACCCGCTTCACCATGGACTAAAGATGGTCCAATTACCCTTTACGATCGGGTGCTTCACTGCGGGCGATCAGATCGGAACGCTGCGCGGCATCATTGAAATACCTGCGCGCGATCATCGGAATCCGCACGGTAGAACCGGAACAGCTTCTTGTCGTTGATCACATAGCCCTCCCGCTTGAGCAGAACGTGCAGGCGCCGATAGCCGAAGCGACGGCGCTCCTGGGCGATCGCCTTCATGCGCTGGCGAAGGCCGGCTTCGTCCGCCCGGGTCGTTCGGTATCTCATGGTCATGCGGCAATAGCCGATGGCTTTACACGCTCGCCGTTCACTCATCCCGTGGGGCTCCACGAGATGCGCGACCGCTTTCCGGTTCCCCGCGGGCGTCACCATTTCTTTCCCAGGAGGTCATTCAACGCCGCATTGTCCAGCATGGCGTCGGCCAAAAGCCGCTTTAGCCGCGTGTTCTCGTCCTCCAGCGCTCTCAGCCGCTTGGCCTCCGAGACCTCCATCCCGCCAAACTTGGCTTTCCATTTGTAGATGCTGGCGTCGCTGACGCCGTGCTTCCAACCGACACGCCAACCTCGTGCTCCTTCAAAATCCCGATGATCTGCTCTTCCGAAAATCGGCTACGCTTCATGCTCTGGTCCTCGTATGGGCCAGAGCGAACTTCAATCTGGATTAAGTCGAGGGGGCAAGGTCA
>NZ_JADPKG010000077.1:0-3894 GCF_023073875.1 Bradyrhizobium sp. 154 | reverse complement strand
CATCACCGGTCTACTTCAACACAGTTGCTCCCCGGGGAGCGATGCACTATTGCCCCCG
Organism: Bradyrhizobium sp. 154; assembly: GCF_023073875.1. Classification (NCBI taxonomy): domain Bacteria; kingdom Pseudomonadati; phylum Pseudomonadota; class Alphaproteobacteria; order Hyphomicrobiales; family Nitrobacteraceae; genus Bradyrhizobium; species Bradyrhizobium sp. 154. The sequence goes on along the minus strand of NZ_JADPKG010000077.1, from coordinate 3,836 downwards.
TCGCCTTGCCGATAACTGATGCCGCGGTCCGGTTGGGCCGCTCACATCACCGCAAGACTTGGCGCACAGACCCCGGGCGCCAGGACCACACGATTTCGCCATACGCCGATCGCACCGGTCGAGTGCGCGAGGTCTTCGCTCACGGCTCTCCGCCCTGCGAAGCTCTTCGCGCCGATGTAACCTGCGTCCACCGCCGCCCGGCCCGCGTGTCGTGACGATCGCGATACCCCCCTCTTGCTTGGGCCGGGTTGCCGCGACACATACGCGATTTCCGCATTTCGGTAAAGCGGAATATTTTGGATGGCGCACGTTGACCCACGGCTTGGTGTTTCGCCCCGCCGGCAACGCGATATCATGTAGCCTGGATGGAGCGCAGCGTAATCCGGGATTCCATCCGCTCCCGGATTACGGTTCGCTCCGTCCGGGCTGCCGCCGTTATCGCGCGTGACTGCTTCAACATCGTCCTTGCGCTTGCAATGACGCAGGCGGCGACAACGGCGATCTTCAGCTCACAATGTATGCCGCAAAAAGAACGACCCGCCGCTCGATGAAGCGGCGGGTCCTTGCAACGAAGCCCGATTCGCTACCAGTTGCGATAGCTGCCGGTCAGCGTGCCGTTGTTGTTGCCGTCAGGACCGACATCGCCCTGCGTTGAGCTCGGGGTCGGATGGCGGGTGCCGTTGTACGCGCCATATGGTCCGGCGACATCCGGATAGTACGCGCGCGGCTGAACCGGTTCGTAGGCGGGGGCGGTGCGGTCCCAACCCACGCGCGGCCCATTCCAGTCGTAGCCCTGCGCCGATGCGGCTGTTGCGCCTGCGACGAGCGATGCCGTGACCAGGCAGAGGAGTTTTGACTTGTTCTGCATTGAAGATGCTCCTTGCTTGTGTCGGGGCCAACGGTTGCAATGCGGGAGCGTTCCGGACGTATTGGCCGGGGAGCGATCAACTCCGATCAACTGGTTATGAATCGCGTGCCGCGGAACGAAGTCGCTGAAATGGGACGGAAATTCCAGGCGTTCTGCCGCACCATGTTCCCCATTAATCCCGTGGCTTAACCAATAATTAATTATACGTTTGCTGGCGGGCGACAGCCCGGCCTAGCGTGTGGTGGGGGAGCCGCGACCCGCGAAGCCAAACGAGTTGGTGCGTATCATGATGTCGAGATCACAAGGGGCGCTATTCGCCTCGCTCAGCGCAGCCGCGCTGCTCCTTAGCCCCAGCGACAGTTTTGCCAGGCCCGGTGGCGCCGCGCCGCACGGGCTGGCCGCCGCGCCTCCAAATGCAATGGCGCGTGCGCCGATCGGGCCTGGCGCCCGGTTCCACCGGCGCGGCAATCCCTGGGTCTATTGGCCGGGTGGCGGCGGGTTCTTCTACGACGGTGCGACGTATAGCCAACCTTTCGGCGAGGCGGCTCAGTCGTTCTCCAGCGATGTGCGCTATACCTATACGTATGACGTTCCCTGGGATTGGGCGCACCGCTTTCCGCCGAATGTCGTGCCGTCCGACCGGCCCTATGTGCCGAGCTGCCCGACGGAGCAGGTGACGGTGCCCGGCCGCGGCGGCGGCGAGCACACCGTCAACATCATGCGCTGCTACTGAGCTAGGCCGTGTACTCATAAAGCAATGTCGGCTCCTGAGGGCCGAGCGGAAGGGTCCGCTCGGTGAGACATAGCGGACTAGATTCGCTACCCCGAGTTCTCCGCATCTTGACCCCAAATCGAAGTCGGACTTGCGGAGCCGCGCGTCCATTGCCAGCGGAGCTTGCCCACGCTCTTGGGACCGTTCCTATGCGGCGCGAACGTAGCCGTAGCGCAGGTTCGATGGTTGCTTCGAAGCTTGCGTGTACTCGTTCTTGAGTGCCGCGAGGCGGTCCTCGGAAAAGGCCGGCATCCTGGTATTCTCGGCCGCCTTCAGCTTGATCTTGTAGAATCTGGTTGCGTTGCCCGCGAAGATCAGCTGCTTGGTAGCGCTGTTGGCGTCGCCAAGCGCCGCAAACCCGTACTTCTTCTGCATATCCTCCGGGATTTCGAGCCGGCGCAGCGCCTCGATCTGCCACTGTGGTGAACCGTACCAGACCGAGTCGGTGCCCCACATGACGTGGTCAACACCCATCCCCTTTATCAGCGTGCCAATGAGCGCGGCGCAGAACTTCGGATGCGCCACCGCCGAGTTGGCAAAGGACGTGCCGAGCTCGGCATAGACGTTGGTGACGCCGAACTTCTGCGGGATTTCCGCGAGATCGGTAGCCCACTGGATACGGCCGGTCTGCTCGAAATCCGCCCACGCACGATCGGGTAGCTCGAGGAACGGCCGCAGCGCCGAATGATAGATCACGAAGTTCATCTGCGGCCAATCCTTCGCGGCTTTTCCGATGTCCCACGCCGTTGCATATTCCCAGACGCCGGCGAACGACTTCTCGTAATCGGGCGGCAGCAACCCCTTGTGGATGCACAGCGTGTTGATGCCGGCCTTCACTGCTTTCTCGTAGAACGGATACATCACCTGCTCGTCGTCGAGCCGCCATGGGAACTTCGAGGGCGCCAGCGGATCACCAATCGTGTAGGACTTCCAGGAATCCGGTTTGTAGACCTCGATCGCCTTGTCCACCTCGTCCATCCAGCCGGGTTGCTTGGGGGTGATGACGCTATGCGCCAGCAGGCGGCGCGAACCGGCGAAGTCGTTGATCAGTTCTCGCGCCTTGACGATCTGCTCATTGGATAGCAGCCACCAACTCGGGTCGTCGAAGGGCGCGCCGCTCAGGAGCGCCATGTTGGTGTCGCTGTCGTAGTAGATCTCTTTCACATAGTTCTGGAACTTGTAGCGGGCGAGCGAGGAGACGCCTTCCTCCTTCATCTTCGGATTCCAGTGCTGGCTCGCAAAGTCCGCCAGCCCCAACAGTTCCTTGTGGTCGAAGTCGTCCCGCACGAAATGAGTCTGGACATCGAAGATGAATTGGCCTGCAAGGCTTTGCGCGCGGGCCAGCATCAGCTCGGGCTCGCGGGCTTCAGCGGGCGCGACCTGGAAAACATTGCCGTAGATGTCGTTCATGGCGAGGAACGCTGCCGCCATGCCGCAGCTCGTGTGCAAGAACTGCCTGCGGCTCAAGCCGAGATGCCTGCCGTTGACATCAGCGAGCTCGTTGATCCGTGCCTCGACTTTCTTTTGCGTATCGCTCTGCGGGGGCGGGAGATACTCGCCATTGGAGACAATCTGGGTCGGGATAGGCGTTGCCGCCGATGCCGCCTCCGCGCCCGCGACGAGACGCTGTTCTCGCTCACTAAGCCAGGTGCTCATTGTTGTCCTCCCGTTTGTTGGCCGTCGACCGCGCTAGGTGCGCGCATGAGGCGCGTGTGGCTACTCCCAATCAGTTGGCAGGACCGACTAGGCGTACCTCTCCGGTTCAGCTACGCATGAAGCCATCACGCGCCCAAAGCCTAGGCGAATCTCTGCATCGCTTCATCCTGCGAGAGCGCAGGCATACCCGAGAAACCACTTGCAGTTATGGGTATCATCGCTGATTCAATGCTCAAACTTCTACTCGCGCAAGCGATGTGATTCGACAGTCACGCTGTCCCAACGCCGCATCATTCTTTCATCTGATCGTTTTCAGCTGGAGTAAAAGACTCGTTGCTCAAATGGACTGCGTCGGCTCATGACCGATTCCGTTGAAAAAGGCCGGCAGTATTTCGTTGTAATAGCTCCGTCGCGACGTGGCCGGAACTGCTCTTACTGACTCTATGCGAGCGTCGGGGTGGGCATCGGGATCAGCTTGGCCATCTTTCGAAGGTTTTGGGCGGTGGCTGCGAGGATGAACTCGTCGCGCGCGCCGTTTGG
>NZ_JADPKG010000069.1:0-4272 GCF_023073875.1 Bradyrhizobium sp. 154 | reverse complement strand
GTGTCGCTTGATGTTCTCGGGTTGACGCTCCCCCTGGGCAGCGAGCTTAAGCACGCGCTCGGCGACCTCTATGGCGGATCGCTGCCGCTGAAGGGTGAATGACGGGCTGGAGAGAACTTCGTCGAGAACGTCGCGAAGCATCTGTACGGTGGCTGCGTCGTAAGCCATGAGCCAAGTCCCAATATACTAAAAAAAGGTCCACGCCCGAATATGCGTCGGGAGCGCCTATTTTCCACCTGAGCACTGAAATCTCAGTTGGCAATTATGATGCAACGCCTATGCCACAGCCTTATGACGGCTCGATCGTTCTGCCTGTGGCGCGCGGCTAGTGGCTCAGCTTGAGCTTATTTCCCTTCCGCCTTCAGCCCGATCTCGACGAGGCGGCGGATGGCTTCGGGTCGGCCGGGAGGGTCTTCCTGCTGGCGACGCCAATCATCTAATATTTTCAGCGCGTCAGCCGTCATGCGGACGTTCACCGCCTCGCTGTCTATTGGCGGCCGCCCATCCTTTTCGGCTTTTTAGCAGAAAGAGCCGGATGAACACTTCGGGCAGGGTCCGTTGCTCGATTATCTGAGGAATCTGCGCGAGTCGATTGCCAGGTTCAAAGCCCCCTGACAACTGGCCTCCGGGATCGGGGACCGGCAGGGACAAGATTGCCAAAGCCCGGTCTAGTGGCCCGGGCATTTCTCCATGGGCGCCGACAACGCAAGCCGGTTCTGCATGCACTGGAGGCCCACGTTCGTGAGGATGGTGAGCGAATCGCCCAAACCGCCCGTAGAGCGGAGATCGACACCGCCGCGTGATGAGAGGCGGGATTTGCGACGGGAGCCCGCCGGTTCACGCTGCCGGGCATTCTTTTGAGTTGTACACACTAGTGAACATTAAACGCAGTGATAATTCTGTCACGATATCTCGCGTACTTTAAATCGTTTTATTGGGTTGAGGGATAATGATGAGTACCTTTGATCAAGTTGTTTTCCATCGCGCCATTTCACTGCAGAAGCGATTTGCGTTTCTCGAAGGTCAGATGGCCGAATTGGCCAACCTGCGGAATCGACTGGCGCACGCTGAGTTGCGGCGCTTTCGGTTGAGGGCGAGCCGGTCGGCTTTCAAGAAGGTGGCCCGACGCCGCACCTGTAGATAACCTTCCTGCTCAACCTACGAGGAATTGCCAGGCTCCCGCTTCTAAGCCCAAGCTATTGGAAAGCGTGGGTCGGGTGATTCATGGAGCGGAAGCCGTTTGAGAGCATGTCTCTCGAAGAGCTGTGGCAACTGCACACGATCGTCAATGATATTCTCGCCGAAAGACTCGTCGCGAAGAAAGCAGAGCTCGAACGACGACTGGAGCTGCTTAACCGGCAAGACAAGGCTCCCCATTAAGCTGCCTCGGTGGTCGACCGGTTCACGCTGGCAGGCCCTTTGCTGCCGACCATGACGTAGAAGCCCATCACTGCGACGACAAGGAAGGCTCTATCCTGTCCATGGATTTCGCGTCCCTCGCGAACGTCTGAACGGCCGCCTCATACTGGTGGCGCTCAAAGACGAATTCCATGAAGGCGCCGGCGTTGCCCGTGACGTCTTCAACGATTTTGCCATTGCCTTGCTGCTCCTCGCTGAGGATGTCCTGAAGTGGTCGGTGCATGTTCCGAACATTATGAGCGTATCGGTTCCTCACTCTGGCGACGCCTTCGATAAATCGGACCTGATCCGGTCGGAGCAAGCCCAACCCTTTCGCTAGTGCCACTTTGCCAGTACGTCCTGAGATGTTTAACCGCGCAACGAAGCCTTGGAAGCTCTCTTCGCTTTCTTCCTGCGACAACACACCAAAAACCGACCGTAGTCGACGCGTAGAGATCAGGTCGTTCAACATCGGCTCGATGACCGCATAGGTCTTCACCGTCGCGACGTAGTCCGGATCGTGCAGGATCGATGAGATAGTTGCAGTCGGAACCTCTAAGTATTGCTCCGCCGCGGTGACGCTCTTCTCGACCTCCGCGAGGTACTTCGGCCACCAGACTTCGAAGGATTCCTTGGCGGGCTCTGTGATAAGGCTTTCGGGGATCGCCCCGGAGATCGGCTGCTTTGGCATTCTGCTCTCGAATCGAAACCGTCAGAGCACTTGTAGCATAGGGCTTTACATCGCCTTGGTTTGCGGCACGTGGGATAGGACGTGGGTTGAGCCGTAGAAATCGAAATTCCTTCGAAAAATAAGCGCTCCTTGGTTGACACCCCTTCCGCCAGAAGATTGTTTCCCTCTCAATCTGGCTATTTCGAATCCCAACAAAAACAAGGATTACGGCGGTAACGACTGGTCGCCTTGGTTCCCGGTTGTTACCCTAACGATCGCTATCGCAAGCGCTCGGAAGCAATGGGGGCTTCGCCAGCTGGCTGCCAATTCGCGGCGGCTCTTTCGGGAACCGGCGACCGGGAGACAACGACAGCAGGAAGGCTCTTCAAATCGGGCTTCGAGAAACCGGTGCACGAGGATAGCCGCCGTGTGGCCGAATCCGGAGCCTGGTGCAACGACTTAGGCGTTCGTTGCCACACAGGAGAGCTCCAATGAAGCTTTACGTTGGGTTGGACGTCGGTCTTGAAGAAACCAGTCTTTGCATCGTCGATGGCGAGGGTCTCACCATTCGCGAGGTCAAGGTTATGACCGATCCAGCGGCGATCCGCTCCGCAGTAGAGGGCTACGCGGATCGCCTCGAGAGAGTAGGAGTCGAGGCGTCATCGCTTGGCATCTGGTTGTATCGCGAACTGCAGCCAGCAGGCCTTCCTATCATTGTCGTCGAGGCGCGTCACATGCGCGTTTCGCTATCGACAATGCGGAACAAGACCGACCGGAACGACGCGCGCGGCATCGCGCAGATGATGCGACTGGGCTGGTACCGCGCCGTCCACGTCAAGAACATCGACATGCAGAAGATGCGCACGCTGCTGACCAGCCGGAAGTTGCTCAAGCGCAAACTGATCGCTCTCGAGAACCACATTCGTGGTGCCCTGCGGGCCTATGGGCTACTCGTTGGAGGCGTCGCCCGCGGTGCCTTTGAGGCCCGTGTGCGCGAGCTGATCGACCGTAGCGACCCGATCTTCGCAATGACCGTCGAGGCCATGTTGGACGTGCGCCGCGCCATCCTCGAGGGCTACGATCGGCTGCATCGTGTGCTGCTGCAGGTGGTCCAGCATGATGCCGTCTGCCGGCGCTTGATGACGGTTCCAGGCGTCGGCCCGGTAGCGGCCCTGTCGTTCAAAGTAGGCGTGGATGAGCCTCATCGCTTTGCCCGATCGCGAACGGTCGGCGCGCATTTTGGCTTGGCGCCAAGGCGGCACCAGTCCGGCACGTCGATCGACTATGAGGGGCGCATCAGCAAACAGGGCGACGTCGCGGTGCGCGAGGCGCTTTGCGAGGCGGCCGCAAGCTTGCTGCTACGCGTCAGGAAATGGTCGGCACTGCGGGCGTGGGGCCTGCGGATCGCGAAACGGTCGAGCATGCTGTGTGCGATCACCGCGGTCGCGCGCAAGCTCGCGAGCATTCTGCACCGGATGTGGGTCAGCGAGACTGATTTCCACGTCGGGTTCGGCGCGAAGATTACGCAGCGGTTGCGGTTGAAGCCGGCGCGGTAGCGGCGAGGCAGATGACAACGCGTTAGCGCTGGGTTTGCGCCCAGCATGTTGAGGAGGAGCGAAATTAGAGATCCGCGCGCGCGGTGAGCGTCCCCTGGCGGGGCCGCGAAACGGGGAATGTCCGCTATCTCTTGCCTGCTGCCGCCCTTCGGGGACGAGAGCGCCGGACTGCTTGGACAGCCCTGTTTACGAACCTGATGAAGAGCATGCGACGGCCAAAGTGCTGAACGCGAAGGAACGCATGGACCCCGCCTGGTGAATGCACGTCGCGTACGCGGCTGCGGTGAAGTGCGCGTCGTTGAGGCAGGGAGTCGGTAATGGTTGAAGTTCGACGAGTCGAAGAAAAGCGTAGGAATGTGTTGACTTTGAACGCCCGATTAGGAACCCCGTATGGGCGCGACCCACTTCCTGATGAAGCGCCTACGGAATATCGCCGCTGAGATGGCGCTGCATGTTCTCGCCTACAACCTCACACGGGTGATGAACATCGTCGGCAAACCGAGCCTGATTGCAGCCATCCGCGCCTCCTGAAGTATCCCTCCGGCGGCGCTTTCAATTACCCACATTTAGCCGAGAGGGCTGAGGGAGCGCACCAACTATTGCATCGCGGGAATCGACCGTGATTCCTTGTCTGGCACCGATTCGCAG
>NZ_JADPKG010000037.1:0-8078 GCF_023073875.1 Bradyrhizobium sp. 154 | reverse complement strand
GGCGATCATGGCAAGGTCTTCATCGTCACGCACTAATGACCATGATCGCCTACGCCTTCTTGCAATACCGTCGCCTCGCACACGCGGGGCGGAAAAAAAGAATCAACGGGCCTCCGCCTCAGCCAACCATGCCCGCAGTACGTCACGCTATCGTCGATCTCATCCTACGGCAGCCATCGCAGCGATGCCCCTACTGCAGAAGACGTATCCGTGAAAAACTGCAGCACAAACCAATTCTGCCAAAGTGGCTAAAGGCCGGTCTCGCCGCCGAGTTCAGTTCACTCCTCTTGCTCGGCAGCTCGATTTGGTACGCCGTCTTCTGCCGAGTGTTCTCGCCTCTACATGTCGGAGCTTACTTCCATTCGAACCTCCCATGTTTTCCACAAACATATTTTCTGATTTTGCGACAAGGTCATCATGATTATCGACGATAACCAAATTTATCGCGTCGTTCCAACCAGCTGGGTTCCGTCAACCGCCTCGGCAAGGGAACTAGTTTCGATTTAGGCTTCGCAGCAGCGTCGAATGCTTTGCTCGGCTTTTTGCGCGTGAAAGCGCACCCCGGTTACCGTCGCGCGCGTGTCGAGAAGGCGCAACCCAACATCGATCATGCGAAGCTCGCGAGCAAGCAGCAATGTCGGAATCCGAACTGACCGGACGCGTGGACTTGTCTCTAATTCGTCTGTTGCTGATAACGGAACTATATTGGCGATCAGCCTGGCGCAAATGCCGGGCTCTTCGTCGCTCTCCGAGGCCACGTGCGCCGGCTTCCGAGCCATACCAATGACTGGATTTTCACCAGCGCGGTCTCGCTTCGGGGCTCACTCCTCGAGCACGCTATCGTTTCCCTTGAACTCTGCGGTGGTCTCACGCTCTGGGACCTGCTCCGAGTGATAGCGCGCCTCGCGCTGGCGCGGCGCCGGCCGTTCAGAGGGATTGCGACCGATCTTAGCTTGGAGTTCGATTAGATCGGTGAACACGTCGGCTTGGCGACGCAGCTCATCAGCTACCATTGGAGGATGGGCGGCGATCGTGGAGATCACGGTGACGCGGACGCCGCGCCGCTGCACGGCTTCGACCAAGGAGCGGAAGTCGCCATCACCGGAGAACAGCACCATCTGGTCCATGTGCTCGGAGAGTTCCATAGCGTCGACGGCAAGCTCGACGTCCATGTCGCCCTTGACCTTGCGGCGGCCGGAGACGTCGATGAACTCCTTGGTTCTCTTGGTGACGACGGTGTAGCCGTTGTAGTCCAGCCAGTCGACCAACGGACGGATCGAGGAATACTCCTGATCCTCGATGACGCCCATGTCTCGAAGCGGGCCCAGGCGCTCGATGCGGACTATCGGACCTTAGCGGGTCCGAATTGGCCAGTGCGAAGCTTCGAAGGCCTGCTCACCGCGGTCTATCAATATCAGGTCAAGGACGGCTGGACGGTGCAGCCGAATTTCCAATACATTCTCCATCCCGGCGGCGGCGCCACGCTACCGGCCGGGCCGCTGGCCGGACAGGCCCTCAGGAACGCGTCGGTGTTCGGTCTACGAACCACGCTCAAGTTCTAAGACAATGTTCCATCAAGGAATGTTCGCTTCTGACCGGGTGCTTGCCCCCAAGTGGCCGACGGTCACCCGCCTGAACTTGTTACGTTTGGCGGGTGCACAAAGAGGGGATCATTGCTCGGCCGGAACTGGCGTTCGTTTGTCTTGAAAGCGGGACGTCTTCGCGCGACGAAAGCTCCAGCCGTTGTCACGTCGGCTGCTGAAGGTCTTGGCCTGCCCGCTTGGTCCGGCGTTCATGTCCGCCTTTAAGGCCATCTGAGGATTGAGAGCGTTGAATTACATCGTTCCGAGCCGTGGAACCAATTCAAACGTCGCACAGTAATCTACCAGCGATGCACAGCTAAGCGGAGACGACCCGCCACACCAAGCGTTGTGCCAACTAAGGGTGGCGGGAGCCGAGATGCGATAACTCCGGGTGCGTCCGCCAAAATCCATCGGCCACACCAACGGGAGGATCAGGAATGTTGCAAAGAATGCGAAAATATGCGTTCGGCGCCGCAGCGGCAGCCGCTCTTTGTGCAATTCCAGTCTCCGCCTTTTCCCAATCCGTTGAGATTGGACCGGGAGGCGTCCGGATGCGAGGTGCGGAATGCGAGCAATTGCGGCGAGCCTGCGAAAACAAGGACGTGCTAGGTGAGCGGGGCGAAGGAAATTGCCGGAGATACCGGGAGACCTGCCAACGGCCAGTTCGGAGGGATGTATGCGCCGAATTGCGACAAGCCTGCCTCAACAAGGACGAATTGGGCGAACGAGGCGAAGGAAATTGCCGCAGGTATCGCCAGACCTGCAGAGGGCGTTTGTAAAGGGCGCTGCTATCCGCCATCGCTCGGCACCGCTCCCGTGCACAGCTCACCCGAAGGGCCGCCTCAAACGGCGGCCTTCGTTCATACGGGCCTAGCATGCCACGTCGCCTAAAGGACCCGAAGCGAACATGCGCAGGACCAACGCCGACGTGCTTTAGAGTGACGCAGAGGAGCACATGCTAGGGGGTTGATCTCGGCTACTCAGTTGGCAACAATGGAGGAAGCCCCGAGGTTCGCTCGATGAGTGACTTCAAGCTGCCCGAGACGCGGTATGCCCTGAGCGGCGACGTTAGCATCGCGTACCAAGTGATGGGCGACGGGCCGATAGACCTGATTTTGGTTCGGGCCTCGACCGAAGCCGGCAGTCTTGCTGGCGGCTACGGCTCTGACGGCGAGCAGGGTGACACCATCACTTGTGGTCCGTGCAAGAACTCTGGCGACGCCACCAATCGGTGGCTACAAGGATGCGGTAATGACCAAACCGAAACGCTCCGCCGAGCAGCAGGTCGCCGATGAGGCGGAGCGAAAGGCGCAAAACCCGAACGCAGCGCGGCAGACGATCGCGGATAGCCAAGCCGATCCGGAGTTTCACGAAAACCACAAACGTCTCAGGGCGGAGCGGTTGGCGCGAGACGCCGGGCGCAAGACATCCAAGTGAGGCGCTGGCCGCATGTGCAACGTCTTAGCTCTGGGCTCCGAGGCGAAACTTTTAGCGAATCATTTTGCGATATGCGCGCCAAAACCGGAGCCCAAGAGGACCTAGGACAGCCTTAGGCAGCTTCCACCTCGCACAGCCAAGCTCCGTCGAGCCTTTCACCTCGATCGACAATGACATTGGGAGCCTACGCAAACGGCGGTACCTCGACCAGCGTTCCAATCAATCGCAACAATGCTTGCTGTTCGGGTCCCTTCCCGTCACGCAAGAACTCGCCCAACTCGATATGAGATGACCGGCCACCAGAGGGCGCATTAGGCTGGTGGATGATGAAAGCATGACCATTTGTCGGCTCGCGTGCGATGAACCACGCGTCGCCATTTGGGCTCCGATAGAGCTCCCGCCGGTCCGACATTTTTCCTCCTTGCTGCCTCCCGACGCTGTGGGAGTCCGATGAACGCTTGCGGGAAGGATATCGGCCTCACTGAAAATACGAAAGCTGATCTTCCGTAACGATGCGCTCGATCTTCTCGGACTTGCACTTGATACGGTACCTGACTCGTCCGTCGGACTCGATCGGCATGTGCTGTACGATCGTGTAAATCATCGGCGGTTCAGTTGCGGCGCGTCCTTGTGGGCCTTGGGGTTGGTGGCGAACGTCTTCATTTAGCTTGTAGGCATATGGCATGTTCTTTACCTCAACGGTTACGGGTTCTATCTCGCCCCCTCGTCTCCTAGGCGGGATCTCTAATCCTCAAGAATAGATTTTGTAGCGTCGAATATCTGTTCCGCTGTGCCTTTGATCGTGCCCTTCGCCCAGGCTTGAAACACAGTGACATAGGCGTTCTTGTAAGCCGCTTGGTCTGCAGAAAAGTAAACTTCGTCTGTAGCGGTATCCAGGACAAGCGCTCCTGTATCGATGCAAATTTCCTCGATTAGTACCAGGCGTTCTTCTTGCTCGGCCAGATGGCGTTTTACGATGCTCATTGAGTCTCCTGCTTACCGCTGACCATTACCACGTTCCGGATGCACCCACGTCGGTGAATTTGCGGACGTGGTCCGCAGAGGGGAAACTTACCGGGGCAGCCTGTAAACATCGCCCGGCTTGAGGTTTAGCTCTTCAAAAGCCTTTGCTGCTCTTGCGTCAGGGGTTGAACCACGAGTTCCGCCCTCCAGCCTTCGGGCACGGCTGCAAGTACCAACGTCAGCGCCTGACTTGGCTTGGCAAACGCAATCCAAAACTGCGTTGTGGGGCCGTCTGCCGACCAATCGTCCGCGGTCACTTCAACGATACTAAACGAGTTGCCGAATGACTCTGCCATGAACGGCCAATCCCGCCATAGGCTGCTGGTTCAATCCGCGAGTTGAAGTCATCCTTCGCAGGGCGAATGCCGAATGGGCCCGGCAATCAACCTGTAGGCGGGCACCCAGGCGGTATTCCACGATTCCATCGTGGCGCCGCAAACCAAGCATTCGAAGCTGACGATCTGCCGACTAGGGGCCATCGCCTCAGTTCGGCTATAGACGGCGCCGCACCGACAGGATCGATGATGAGAATCTAGCATCCCGGTTTATGCGCCGGAAAGACAAAACAAGCCACTGCGGAATTCAATTCGCGCGATTGCACGCCAAGACTAAGACCCCGCTCGTTTCGGCTTTCAGTCTAGGCCTTTATTGTAGCTCAGCGACCACAGGCACCAGCTGTCGAAGCGATGCCACAGACGCGCTGCTTTTGAATTTCATTACTGATTCAATCAAAAGCCCGGCTCCCGATGGCTCGGGCGCGGGGCAGGACCACAAGCTCTGCCAGTACATCCGTGGCTAGAGCGACAGGTCTGTCGTGCTCTTAACTAAGCAGCACGAAGATTTTCGGCAGCGGACTTGCCCGTGCGACGGTCAGCGACGACGTCATAGGACACCGTCTGACCTTCGCTCAGAATTCCCATACCGGCGCGTTCGACCGCGCTGATGTGAACGCCGGACCGCCTCGACCCGCCCAATTGTCGCCCTCGTGCTATGCAGTGCATTCCTGATCGCGCTGGTGGTCGGCGTGATCTCCCTGATCCTGTCCAACCTGCGTCACCACGCGATCGAACAGAGCAAGCAGCAGCTGCTGGCAACCGCGGCGCGTCTGGATGTATAGGCCGGCGACGGATAGCGTACGAACGGCGCCTTTCGACGAGTCATAAAAACTTAGACTGGCTTAGGCCGCCCTCCGGAAACAGACTTCCGAAAAGTGGGTTCAAGAGCGGACCAGCGTTGCCGGATGCGGTGAAATGGGGTCAGCCGCCGAGGATGACAACGTGCCCCACCTCGTCGCACTGAAGGGACCGCCTTTTGTGGCCCCACGTTCTTGAGCAACCGAAAAATCTCTAAGGACCTACCCTGACATTCATAATCCGAACATCCGTCGAGCGTCTCCACCTGGAAATCGATCACGGGATTGGTGGCGAACTTGTCTTTCAGCAGACTGCGAAAACGATGCTCTTCTGCAGCGTCCCGGATATGGTTCTGTCGGACGCGTTAGAGGCGGTCTGACGGTCACGCGCAGTGCCTATCTGACCGATGCCATTCAAATTTGGGATGCGACGCTAAGGTCGCTAAATGGCGCCGGCGGAAGCGCTGAAAAGTGCCTTTCAGCTCAAAGTCGATCCCTCGCACCTCAAGCCTGATCAGGCGTGCGCCAACGGCGCATCGCCTCAGCGGAAAATGGCACCCGGAGAGCGTGAGCATAGCGACCCGAAGGGGCACGCGGGTCCGAGTGCAGCGACGCGACCGGTTAACAGCGGCACCCGGGAACGGGGCAGTGATAGCGATCGCCGAAGGCGAGCCCCTTTCCCGAGTGCCCCCGGCGAGGAGCATCCGAGCACCATTGCGAATGCCCCTCCTCCCATGCGATTTAGGTTCGGGGCCGCTATTGCTGAACAATGCCGCGGAGACGCGCCACGCAGCAGGCTGGAAAGAGAAGCCCGAGGGACTCTGCTTTTCCTGGAATTTGTGAATAGCCTGTGGGTCAGGCTCGATGACGAGATTGTCATCGCGATCATGATATTACCGCGGCCTGAGGCCAAACACATACCAGGCAGGCGTCGATGATGAAAGGATGAGTGGTTCCCGGCTGGTGAAAGCTCTCGATCGCAAAACTCGACGGGTGGCTCGCGACATGCGGAGCTCACAATCTGTGTTAGCTTGCTGAAGAGAGGACTTCCCGGCCGTATCGGCACCTCGTCGGCAGATAGGCTAATCCGTGTCCCGTTTCGCACAAATCGCGCCCGCTCACTCCTATGGTGAGTAGCGTTTTCAACTGTTGAAATTCGCGATTTGCTGGATCAAGTGTAAGCGCTTAGCCGGAACCCTTGCTTCGGGATCGGTATAGCTGTGCGAAAGAAGCCTCCGGCTTGGACGGAGGTTTGGGATGGGATTGGACAGCAAAAAGGACGTCCATTTGGACGGCTCAACGACGGGGTCGGTGAGCCGGCTGGAGGTTCTTGAAGGACCATCGGGGCGCCGCGTACGTTCGGAAGCTGAGAGAGCTCGGATCGTCGCCGAGAGTCTGTTACCCGGTGCCCAGGTGTCCCAGGTGGCGCGCAAGCACGGAGCGACGCGCTGGCAGATCTACGATTGGCGACGGCGATTTCGACAGCGAGGCATGTTGCCGCCGTGCGAGGCGTCGCAGCCGACATTCGCGCCGCTGGTCGTGGAAGGTGCGTTGGAGGAGCGTCAGGTTCCGGCGATCAAGCTTGAGATCGCGATCGGCGATGTCGTGCTGCGGACGGATATGGCCATTGATGCCGAGCAGCTGTCCCGAGTGATCCGCGCGGTGCGAGCGTCACGATGATCGCGGCTGGTGCGGATCTGAAGATTTACGTTGCAACGCGGCCGATCGACTTCCGCTGTGGCCACGATGGGCTTGCGGCGAAGGTGCAGGAGATGCTTCGTCTCGATCCGTTCAGCGGGGCAGCCTTCGTGTTCCGATCGAAACGAGCTGACCGGATCAAGATTTTGGTCTGGGATCGAACGGGCCTGGTGTTGGTGCACAAACGCCTCGAAGGTTGCAAGTTCGTTTGGCCAACGATCGCGGACGGCGGGATGCGGATGTCGCCGGCGATGTTCGCGGCCTTGTTCGAGGGGCTGGATTGGAGGTTGGTCCGTCCGGAAGAAGCACGGCGCCCGCAGGCGGCGGGATAACTGCGGCAGAATGACTCGGAAGCTATTTTGAACGTGGCACGCGCGGCGGCGGTGTGCTCGAATTAGCGCATGAGCATCGCGGCGCTGCGCGACGAAAACGAACGCCTGAAGGCGCTTTTGGCACAAACGCAGGCGGCCTTGAGCGAGCATCAGGGGGCGCTGGCGGCGTCGGAGGAAGCCCGGCGTCGGCTGGAGATCATTCTCGGCGAATTGCGACGCGACAGGTTCGGCGCGAAGTCCGAGAAGCTGCGACCAGATCAATATCACTTGCCGCTCGAAGACGTGGAGATCGCGCAAGGCATCCTGGATGCCGCGCAGGAGAAAGCCGAGAAGGTTATCCAGGGCCGATCGCGAAACGCGACGGATCAAAGCTCTCATCGCAATCGCGGCTGCTTGCCTGCCCATTTGCCGCGGGTGGAGCGGATCATCGAGCCTGCGAGCACGCTCTGCCCGTGCGGTTGCGGCGCCATGACGAAGATCGGCGAGGACGTCAGCAAGCGCCTTGACGTGATCCCGGCACAATGGCGCGTGCTGGTCACACGCCGCCCGAAATACATCTGCCGCCGCTGCTCCGGCCCTGTCGTGCAGGCGCACGCACCAGAGCATGTCGTGCCTGGTGGACTACCGACCGAAGCGGCGATTGCGCAGGTGATCGTCGCCAAGTTTGGCGACCATACGCCGTTTTACCGTCAGGCCGAGATCTATGCGCGCCAGGGGGTTCGACTTGATCGGGGCGACACTAAAGCGTGATGGCATCAAGTTCGATAGCCTGAGTTTTTGAGGTAATTGGCGCATTCGTCGGCGGTGAAGGCATCGAGTGCGTGGCCGATTGCGGCGCAGACCGCATCGACGGTTCGGGCGGCAGCTTTGCGG
>NZ_JADPKG010000095.1:0-8433 GCF_023073875.1 Bradyrhizobium sp. 154 | reverse complement strand
CATCAACGGCCGGCTGCGGGATGAACTGTTGAACGAGACGTTGTTCACCTCGCCGCCCAGGCCCGCGTCACGTTTGGATGCTGACGGGCCGATTACAACGATGCACGACCACACTCGCGGCTCGGATGGAAGACGCCGTCCGAGTTCGCCTTGACCTGCCATCCGCGCCGGGATCTGGCGCTGCGCTATGCCGAGGGCTCCGCGCCAGCTCCCGTCGCTACCACCGCCCAATGGACAAATCCAACAGCCGGGCGAACTCAGGAATTGATAAAACTATGGGGGCAAGGTCAAAGGCGTTCTGCTTGGGCTTGCCTGGCGCGATGTAGTGCTAAGCGACGCGGCTCTGATCGGCCCACGTCAGAATGGCGTTGCTGGTGAGTTCGGTGCCGTTGTCGCTAACCACCGTCTTGGGCTTGCCGCGCTCGGTGATCAGGCGGTCTAATTCCCGCGCCACCCGGGCGCCCGAGCGAGGTATCGGCCACCAGCGCCAGACGCTCGCGGGTGCAATCGTCGACGACGGTCAGAATGCGGAGGCGACGGCCGTCGGTGAGCTGATCCGACACGAAGTCGAGCGACCAACGATCGTTGGGGGCCATCGGCGCCATCATCGGTGCCCTGGTCCCAATTGCCCGCTTGCGGCCACCACGGCGGCGTACCGCGAGCCTCTCTTCCCGGTAGAGCCGGAAGAGCTTCTTATGGTTGAATAACCCTCCCGCTTGAGCAGCACGTGCAGGCATCGGTAACCGAAACGGTGAGGTTCCTGGGCGATCGCCCTCATGCGCTGGCGAAGGCCGGCATCATCTGCGCGGGGTCGCCTTGTATCTCATCGTCATGCGGCAGCAGCCGATGGCTTTACACGCCCGCCGTTCGCTCATTCCGTAGACGTTCGAGATAGCTTTCCGCTTGGCAGCGGGCATCACCATTTCTTTCCCAGGAGATCTTTCAAGGCCGCATTGTCCAGCATGGCGTCGGCCAAGAGACGCTTCAGTCGTGTGTTCTCGTCCTCCAGGGTCTTCAGCCGCTTGGCCTCCGACACCTCCATCCCGCCGAATTTTGCCTTCCATTTGTAGATGCTGGCGTCACTGACGCCATGCTTGCGGCACAGATCGGCGACCGAAACGCCAGCTTCGTGCTCCTTCAAAATCCCGATGATCTGCTCTTTCGTAAAGCGACTGCGCTTCCTGCTCTGGTCCTTATCTGGGCCAGAGCGAACTTCAAACTGGATTAAGCCCCTCGGGGTCATCCAAAATCATCTCCCAATCGCAATTCCACCTCGGCGTTCCGAGCTCCAACGTGGCGAAAAATGCCGATCGGCAGATTTTGGATCGCGACCTCAGCGTGACTATTTGCTCAAGTCACCCAACTCAGTCGTTTCCGATCATGAGTTTCATCGAGTAGCACCAGCCCTCTCCTTCAACGCTGCTTGGGATTACACCGGTTCGGCGCTCCGAGCCGCCTCGTGAAAACTCACAAAATCGCATTTGCTATTGTTTCGACGAAAGGGAAAGTTGATGGATCGGTGCGAAAAATGAGCTCGCACCAACTGAGGTGCAGTCTGTGCAGGCTGGAGCTCCCTCCCCGAGCTGCATGCGAACCACTAGCGCGAGGCCAGACGGCCACCGTCCATGTTCCAGCCGACGCCGCGGACCTCGTCAGCATCTGGCGAGCACAGAAACAAAACCATTCCTGCCACTTGCTCGGGTTTTACGAACTGGCCCGACGGCTGGCTCGCCGACAACATCTCAGCCTGGGCAATAGCAAGGCTGACTCGCTCCCGTATCGCTCGTGCTTCGATCTGTCGCTCAACGAGGGGCGTCAAGACCCAACCGGGACAGATCGCGTTGCATGTCACACCCGTTCTGGCAGTCTCAGACGAGACTACCTTAGTCAGACCGAGCAGCCCGTGCTTGCTGGCCGCGTAGGCCGCCTTGTGAGAGACGCCAACATAGCCGCTAACAGACGAGATATTGATGATGCGGCCCCAATTGCGCTGCAACATCGCAGGCAGTGCGCGCTGAATCGTTAGGAACGCTGCTGTGAGGTTGACCGCAAGTACGGCGTTCCATCGCTCCAGCGTGAACTCCATTAGTGGGGCGACGTGTTGGATTCCGGCGCTGTTGATAAGGATGTCAACACTGCCAACCGCCTGCTCGACGCCCTTGATGAGTCTCTCAGCGGCATCTGGGTCGGTCAGATCGGCTTCAAAGTGTCGCGGTCGAAGACCCGATGCCGATGTGACGGCCGAGATCGCCGCCTCCACCTGTGAAGCGTCCCCTAAGCCGTGCAGGCATACTGTGGCGCCTTCTCGCGCGAGGCGTTGCGCAATAGCAAGACCAATACCGCTCGTCGATCCGGTGACGAGCGCGATGCGACCCTTAAGGTTGCCTTTAATCATGGGCTGGAATTATCCATTTGGCTTAACTGATTGTGCTCGCGCCTTCCTGCCCATGTCAACGTCAGCTTTGCGCGAGAGCTGAGAGGCGAGGAAGGTCCTACACCGCGGGTGCAGAGCCCCGGCCTTCTTGTCTGTCCATTGATAAACTCCTTTTCCGGTCCTCATGCCGAGAGCTTTTCGAGAAAGCGATGCGGCTCCAGCGTCATAGCCAGGTCGAACATGACGTTGCGGTATCTCGAACTGGCTGTGCAATCGTTGCGATCGGGATGACCGACGATTGGAAGCGAACAGTGCGCCGGACCAACAAAATCCAATGAACGGAAGATTTTCTGCTACAACTCCGGCTTCTCGGGCGCGGCGTCGATCACCACGTCGGCGCCCTCCACTCTCTTGCAGGTTAGCGGGCAATTTCGCCGCCCCGGCTATGGCGCGATCCTACCCGAGAAGGCCGAAGATACTCTCGATCTCGGAACACGCTTTGGCGAGCGCGTCGGCGCTCACATCGCATAGAGATTGGCCACGCGCCGCGAAGATCTTTACTATGGCATGCCCCATTGGACCCACGGCCACGACAGCAATGCGTTATCACTTCCTTCTCCCCGCCGGTTGCCCCTGTCGGCCGCTTCCGAACAGAAACGAGACTAGTCCTGTCTGAAGAAGAATATCATCAAATTCATCCCGCGAGCGCTTCCATCGGACGGATTCTCGTACCTTGGTGCAGAAGTTCGCCACACGACTCCCAATCAATTCATGGCCTTCCGAGGGCAAGTAGAGATAATCAAGAGATATCTCACCAGCTCTTGCCGCAGCGAGCCTGCCGCCTGAGCCGCGCATAAGCGCGTAACCATCGGCTGTCGTCGCCTGACCACCAGATCCACACGACCCGGGCGGCTAGCGCTACCTGCGTCAGCGAGCATGATCGGGCAGAAGCGCATCCGCCGTCGAGCATCCGGCGCTTGCAGCCAAACAGCAGGCTGGATGGGACCCGAGTATCGCATAACGCGTGACACAGCGACGTGCAGATCGCCGAGTTTGTTCGACTAGGTCCCAGGGGCGGCAGCGCTGGGCCGAGGTGATCACGCCACGGAAGCTATGGCATTCCTACAGAGATTCCCACGCGGCAAGGTGGGAACAGCGTTTACGCGCCTTCTGTAATGGGCCCGATGATGTCAAGCCTCCCGAGTGAACGCCACGCCGCCGAGCTCATGCTTCTGTTCGTGGTCGACGCCTGGCCGCCACATCATGCTGTCAGAGGGAGCGGTGAGCCTATCTAGATACGCGTGGTTCGTCGGACGACGGCCACTGGGCGTGTAACGGCTTCACCGCATCCACCGTCCCGGCGACGGGACTTCGGGCACCGGGCTTCAGTTCATCCGGGTTGCGTTCTCGATCTCCTCCACGTCTTCTAGGCTGCGATTGAGCCCGCTTCGGCCCATCGGTAAGTCGTGCCATCGACCCAGATCCGATGCAGGATCACTGCGAGCTTGCGTGCCAAGGCGACCTTTGCGCGCTTCGAGCCTCTCCGCTTGGCGACGTCCATCCCCCAGCGTTTGAGTTTTGAGAACCGCGTGATGCGCGATAGCAGAACGTTGGCGGCTTCATACAAGGCCGTCCGCACCGTCTTATCGCCGGCCAGCGTGATTCGGCCCGTGACGTCCTTTTCTCCCGATTGCTATTTCTTTGGCGTGAGCCGAACAGCGCGCCTGCTGCCTTTGACTTTACAATGCGATGAGGATCATCAATCGCCGATTTGTAGGTGATGGCCACCAGGGGGCCAACGCCTGGTACTGTCATAAGCCGGCGGCAGACTGCATCATCACGCACAATTGCCAGCACAGCCTTGTGTAGTCTTCCGTATTCTGCCTTCAGGGCCGATCGTGCCGAAAGCATCGCACCAGCAATGCGCTCCAATGTCGCCTGGCCTGCAACCAACTCTCGAATCCGCGCTTCGAAATTCCGTCGCGTCACCGGGCCAACCTTCAGACCGAAGCCGCGCAAAATCCCTCGGATACTTAATTCTACATCGATCAGCCGCCCGAGAAGCTGTTTGCGTGCGATCAGGAGTGCCCGGATCTCTTGCGCATCGACCGACTTTGCATGCACCGGTCGAAACCATCCCATCCGGATCAACTGG
Source organism: Bradyrhizobium sp. 154 (assembly GCF_023073875.1). NCBI lineage: Bacteria > Pseudomonadati > Pseudomonadota > Alphaproteobacteria > Hyphomicrobiales > Nitrobacteraceae > Bradyrhizobium > Bradyrhizobium sp. 154. Next base: position 3,904 of record NZ_JADPKG010000095.1, on the reverse strand, counting down.
GCGATCCCGCGCGCATCCTTGCGGTCTGTCTTGACCGTCATTGCAGACAATGCGGCCTTCACGTGCCGCGTTTCCAGCAGAACCGACTCGAATCCTGCGCCTTTCAGGCCCGCATGCAGCCATTGCGACAGCGGCCCAGCCTCCAGCCCGATCCGCTTCACTGCAAAGCCGAGCGTCTCAAAAAAGTCAACTAAGGCGTCGGGTTCGCTTGCGACCTTCGCTTCCTTCAGGATCTTACCCTGGGCTCCACAACACACACGCTCGACAGTTCCAATGACACGTCGATTCCGGCATAATTCTCCACGGCTGTCCTCCGTCTCCAGATGCTTGGGGCCGACTCAAGTCGTGACCCCGTTTCATCATCTATCGGGGGACAGCCACCATCATGACCCCTTGCTCCGGAGCCGGGCCCATTACCGCATCTAGTACTAAACTTAGACCGGGCAGCAAGATGCATTGTCGGGCCATCCATGCGTCATGTTCTCACACGCCTCGCAATAATCGTTTGAAATTCCACCAATAGACGCACAATCTCGGCAGCATTCCTTTCTATTATTGGAATTCCGCACAAAGCGAACTGATAGAATGACAAGGTTGCCCGGTCGAGCCGGTAACATTTGCCGCGGCATGTCGCATCGGATCAAGCGCGAGGAAGTCGGTTCTATTTGCGCCGTGACATCGGAAGGCGAAGGAGGAGATAGAGCAGGATGAACCTTAACATCGCAAAACAGATCGCCTCAGTGGTATTTTCTGACACGTACGTCGAGGCTAGGCAGAAGTTCTTAGCGGCGGCACCGACTTCAACGTTGTATCCGTGCAGTACGCCGGGACCATCTGGTGAAGCTCTATTCACGGATACGGCTTATTTCGGCGATCCAAACGCAAAGAAACTTTTGATTCTAATTTCCGGGACGCATGGACCGGAGGGCTATTGCGGGGCCGCAGCGCAGCTTTTATTCTTGCAAACCACACTTAACGAGGGACTTCCGCACTCGACAGCCGTACTCCTAATCCACGCGCTCAATTGCTACGGTTTTGCTTGGGATCGTAGAGCGACTGCCGAGGGATGCGACCTCAATCGGAACTTCATCGACTTCTCAAAGCCCTTACCCCCAAACACAGTATATGAACAATTGGCTGAACATCTCGTCCCTGCCGATGGTACGGAGGAGGGATTTCGTCGCGCAGAAGCCGCGATCGAGGAATATCGAGCGGTGCACGGGAATGTGACTTACATGTCTGCGAGGACGCGCGGCCAATACACTAGGCCCGGTGGGCTGTTTTATGGCGGAGCCGAACCTACAGAAGCCAGGCGCACTCTTGAGAAGATAGTACTCGATTTCGACGTAACGCAGCGCGATAGGGTGGTGATTGTCGATTATCATTCTGGGCTCGGCCCCTACGGCTACGGCGCATTACAATGCGAACAGTCATCAGGAATGAACGGCTACGAACGAGCGGCAAATATTTTCGGCCCGTCAGTGACGTCCCCGGATCTGGGGACTTCAACTTCCGCCGTGATACACGGCTCGCAAGACGAGCTTTGGGAGCGCTCTTTGGGGGACCGGCACACGTACGTGGCGCTGGAGTTCGGGACTTTTACCAATCTGACAATACTGCGCAATGAACATTGGCTGTTCAAGCATAGACCAGAGTTGGCAGATTGCGAAGTGGGCCGCCAGATTCGTAGTGCCACGAAAACGCACTTCTACCCGCAAAGGGCAGATTGGAAGGAGATGGTTATTTGGAGAGCGCACCTAGTGCATCGACAGGCAGTCGATGCGTTTAGATCCGAATAGTAACTTCTTGCAAAACTAAGGTGTCGTCCGTGAAGAACTCTGGCTTCAGGCTGGAACGGCCTGAAGCGCGGCGGTGAGAGCGGAGAGGATTTGGCGCAGCAACAGGCTGAGCCAACGGATGAGGCGGCGGAAGTTGTAGCCGGCGGCGGCCAGGACGGCGTTGGCAGCGTCTCCCTGGCGGAACCAGAGATAGTTGCGACCCATGCGATGCTCGGCCTTGAGATGGCCGATGACGGGTTCGACGGCGGCCCTGCGGCGCAATTCGCGCTTGATCTTGGGCGTCACGCCTCGCTTCTGGCCGGAGATGAAGACCCTGAACTTGTGATCGGGCGGCGCATTGTGGCCGCGATATCCCTTGTCGGCGAGGATGCGCGCGATCGTATTGCCGACCAGCACCTCCATGTCCGGGATCACGGTGGCCAGCGTGTGACCGTCATAGGGATTGCCCGGCAGCGCCTTCACATGGGTGACGAACTGGCCGCCCTTGGCGTGGCCGATCGTGGTGGCGACGGAGACTTTGACGCCGAACTCGTAAGGCCGATGGGCCTTTCCTTTGCCGATGCACTCGGCCTCAGGCGCGTGCAGGGAATAGACCTTCGGCCCGCGCTGATGCTGCTTCTGCTCGCGCACGCGCCGCGCCAGCGCAAGCAGTTTTGCGAACGCCGCTTCGAGCCCGCCGTCACCATCGATCTTGCGGCTGATGTCGCGGATGACGCGGCCGAGATAGGTCCGCAGCCTCTTGAGCGCCCGGTTGGCGCGCTTGAACTGTTTGGCGTGGGCATAGCGCTGATGCTGGATCAGGGCGAACTTGCCCACTCGCGCATAGGATTGGCGCAAAGCCACCCCGTGATGCTGCGCCAGCCGCACCAGCTTCTCGCGTGCCCGGTTCAGAAGCTTCGCATCGGTAGGGAACGTCACGTTCTTGGGCTGAACCGTGGTGTCGACGATCACCCGCGACAGTTCGGACGGCTTGATCGCCTTGGTCTTGGTGGCAACCGACAAACTCTCCTGGATCAGCGCAGCCAGCCGTTCCTCGCCCATGCGGTTACGCCAGCGCGTCAGCGATGAGCGATCGAACACCAGCCGGTGCTGGAAGAACTCCTCGCCACAGAAGTATTGGTAATAGGGGTTCTCGACCCACCGCTCGCACAACACCTCGTCGGAGAGATCATAAGTGTGTTTGAGGATCGAAAGTCCCGCCATCAAGCGCGTTGGCAGCGGCGGCCGGCCGGGATCATCGGTGTAGACCTCGCCGAACCGCTCTTCCAGGAATCTCCAATCCACCGTCCGCCCCAGCACCACCAGCGGATGTTTCATGTCGATGATCTGATCAAGCCGAGAGCGGAAAAGATCCTGCTCTCCCGTCTCGCCCCGCTCCCGTGGTCGCATCTCGCCCCTCGCCAAAGCAGTCCGAGACGAGCGAATCACAAATCAAGTTTGCAAGGAATCCCGCTTTAAACGCCCGCTTTCCGGTAAATTCAGCTACCGCAAAATCCCGTTTCCGGATTCTCAATCAACAGCTTGGGAGTTCTTCACGGGCGACTAAGGTGGTCCCGATTGTCTGAACAGCAATTCCGCGTCGATAAGTGGAGCTTCCGCCAAAATCAAGTTGCCGCGCGGAACGGCAGCGGGTGGAAGCAAGCTTGATCCGCGGGGCCGCCGTCAAGGCTCTAGTGAGGACCCGGCCATTGTAAACGTCGAGGTATAGGCCGATTGAGCCGCGCGCGTCGGACACGGTGTCGTAGGCGCGCGGATAGACCTCCTCATATTTTGATGCTGCGCCACAGCTGACGAACACTTTTGTCGCGCAAGGCGCCCCCCGGGCCGTTCATGCTGGGGATCTCGCTAACGTCCTTGTTGGCGCCAATTGGTGGGACACGGTGAAAAGTTCGCATCCCAGTATCCGGACGAGGTGTTGCTCGAACGATCCAGATCAATGCCATAGACGCTGCACGGGCGGCCCTGCGGCCTCACACCTTGGTCATGAAGTTCATCGAGGAGACCAGTCTCGTTACTGAGGTGCGAGTTCGTCGACTTGCGGTGTCATCCGATATTCATTGTTCAGCTCTGTTCGGTTCAAGACGCCATGTCCGGAACACGACCAT
>NZ_JADPKG010000063.1:0-9583 GCF_023073875.1 Bradyrhizobium sp. 154 | reverse complement strand
CGGCCTTTGAGCGCGACCGGGCTCAGATCCAGCAACGGGCGGTTTTGCGAGAACCGCCCGTTTGCACATTCTGGCAGATTTCCCAGACACAAGAGCGCGCCATAAGCCGTAAAACCATTGCGCAGGGAAGGCCGGGATGTCCCGGCGTCACCTGTGGTCACCCCGCGTGCGTTTCTCGCGTGCGGACCCTGGGTGCCAGCCGGCGCCCGGCCTTCCCTGCGCCCTCTCTTCTCGATGAGGGTGAAGACGGATAGCAAACCTCGGGCGCCTGCGCCGCGAGACCGAGAACGTGTGCGCGCCGCTCTGCAAGACCCATCCTGCCACGGTCAGCCATGTTGCCGCGCCGCCACCAAGTTCATCTTGCACTGCGGCAGAAAAATATCGCACACTCGCTCGTGCCGGGCATCCAAGCGAGCTCGAACCGAGGAGCGAGCCATGTCCCTCCAGACCATACCATCCGACGCCACCGAGCATCGCCCCAACCGTCCCGAGGATGTCCAGGCGATGGAAGCGGAGGCGCGCCTGCGGGACGACATCCGCCTGCTCGGGCGCATCCTGGGCGATACCGTGCGCGACCAGGAGGGCGCCGAATTGTTCGAACTGGTCGAGCGCATCCGCCAGACCTCGATCCGATTCCACCGCGACGAGGACCGGCTCGCCCGCCGCGAGCTCGAGCAGATCCTCGATGGCATGTCGATCTCCGAGACCGTGCGGATCGTCCGCGCTTTCAGCTATTTCTCCCATCTCGCCAACATCGCCGAGGACCAGAACAACATCCGGCAGATGCGCGCCCGCACCGCGGGCAAGAACGGCGGCTCCGGCGTGCTGGCGGAAACGCTCGTCCATGCCAAGGCGGCGGGCATCGGCCCCGACGCGCTGCGCAATTTCTTCAAGACCGCACTGGTCAGTCCGGTGCTGACCGCGCACCCGACCGAGGTCCGCCGCAAGAGCACCATGGACCGCGAGATGGAGATCGCAGCCCTGCTCGATCGCCGCGAGCGCGTCGCCCTGACCGCCGAGGAGGCCGCCGCCAGCGACGAGCAGCTCCGCCGCGAGGTGCTGACGCTGTGGCAGACCAACCTTTTGCGGCGGACCAAGCTCACGGTGCTCGACGAGGTCGCCAACGGCCTGGCGTTCTACGACTACACCTTCCTGCGCGAGGTGCCGCGCCTGATCAACGCGCTCGAAGATCGGCTGGAGGAGGGCGGCGAGCAGGCGGCGGGCGAGCTCGCCTCGTTTCTGCGCATGGGCAGCTGGATCGGCGGCGACCGCGACGGCAATCCCTTCGTCACCGCCGACGTCATGCGCGGCACGCTGCGGCTGCAGTCCAGCCGGGTGTTGCAGTTCTATCTCAACGAGCTGCACGTGCTCGGCTCCGAGCTGTCGATCGCCGCGCATCTCGCCGATGTCTCCGAGGAATTGCGCACGCTGGCGGAACGCTCGCCGGATACTTCGCCACACCGAAGCGGCGAGCCTTATCGCCTCGCGGTGTCCGGCATCTATGCGCGCCTTACCGCGACCGCCGAAAAGCTGGAAGTCGAGATCACGCGGCGGCCGGTCGGCAAGGGCAAGCCTTACGAGAGCGTCAGGGAGCTGCAAGCCGATCTCGACGTGCTGCACCGCTCGCTGATCTCGAACAATGCCCGCGTCATCGCCCGCGGCCGGCTGCGGCTGCTCCGGCGCGCGGTGGATTGCTTCGGTTTCCATCTGGCGCGGCTCGACATCCGCCAGAACTCTGCCGTGCATGAGCGCACCATTGCCGAGCTGATGGATGCTGCCAACCCCGGCATGTCCTATCTCGCGCTCGGCGAGGACGCCCGCATTTCGCTGCTCACCAACGAGTTACGCTCGACGCGCGCGCTGGTCTCGCCATTCGTCAAGTACAGCGACGAGACCATGGGCGAGCTCAACGTGTTCCATGCTGCCGCGGAAGCGCATGCGAAGTTCGGTTCGGACGCGATTCCCCAATGCATCATCTCGATGTGCAAGGGCATGTCGGACATGCTCGAGGTCGCGGTGCTGCTCAAGGAGGTCGGCCTCGTCCATCCCTCCGGCCGCAGCGCCATCAATATCGTCCCCCTGTTCGAGACCATCGAGGATTTGCAGGCCTCCTCCGGAATCATGGACCGCATGCTGTCGTTGCACGATTACCGCCGCCTCGTCGACAGCCGCGGCTGCGTGCAGGAGGTCATGCTCGGCTATTCCGACAGCAACAAGGATGGCGGCTTCGTCACCTCGGGCTGGGAGCTCTACAAGGCTGAGATCGGCCTCGTCGACGTGTTCGAGCGCCACGGCGTGCGCCTTCGCCTGTTCCACGGCCGCGGCGGCTCGGTCGGTCGCGGTGGCGGTCCGAGCTATGATGCCATCATCGCGCAGCCCGGCGGTGCCGTGAACGGCCAGATCCGCATCACCGAGCAGGGCGAGATCATCTCGTCGAAATATTCCAACGCCGAGGTCGGCCGCTACAATCTGGAGATCCTCGCCGCAGCGACGCTGGAGGCGAGTCTGCTGAATCCGCGCCAGAGCGCGCCGCGCCGCGAATATCTGACCGCGATGGACGAATTGTCGAACCTTGCCTTCAGGGCTTATCGCGGCCTCGTCTACGAGACCGATGGATTCGTCGACTACTTCTGGTCATCGACCGTGATCAACGAGATCGCGACGCTCAATATCGGCAGCCGCCCGGCCTCGCGCAAGAAGACGCGCGCGATTGAGGACCTTCGTGCCATTCCCTGGGTGTTCTCCTGGGCGCAATGCCGTCTGATGCTGCCGGGCTGGTACGGTTTTGGCAGCGCGGTCGAGCAGTGGATCGCCGAGCATCCCGACAAGGGCATGCCGTTCCTGAAGGAGCTCTACCAGGAATGGCCGTTCTTCCGCATGCTGCTCTCGAACATGGACATGGTGCTGGCGAAAAGCTCGATCGCCATCGCCTCGCGCTATGCCGAGCTCGTGCCGGACGAAGCCCTGCGGGAAAAAATCTTCGGCCGCATCCGCCGCGAATGGCATTCCTGCATCGAAACGCTGCTCGACATCATGGGCCAGGACCGGTTGCTTCAAAGCAATCCGCTGCTGGAGCGCTCGGTGCGCCACCGCTTCCCCTATCTCGATCCGCTCAACCACGTCCAGGTCGAGCTCTTGAAGGAGCATCGCGCGCAGAACCCGGACGAGCAGGTGCTGCGCGGGATCCAGCTCACCATCAACGGCATCTCGGCTGGCTTGAGGAATACGGGTTGACGTCGTCGTTCCGGGGCGATGCGAAGCATCGAACCCGGAACCTCGAGATTCCGGGTTCGGCTCTTCGAGCCGCCCCGGAATGACGGCACTATCTCACGGCTTCATGGCGCCCTGCACGCTGGTGTAGACGGCATAGAGCGATGTCGAGCCGCAAATATACAGCCTGTTTCGCTGCTGGCCGCCGAAGCACAGATTGGCGACTGTTTCCGGAATATGGATCTTGCCGAGCAATTCGCCCGATGGGGTATAGCAGCGCACGCCGTCTTCGTTCGGGTCGCCCCAGCCCACCGAACACCAGACCCGTCCTTCGGTGTCGCAGCGGACGCCGTCGGTGATGCTCGGTTTTGGCATTTCAGCGAAGACCTTGCTGTTCGACACCTTCCCCCCGGTCACGTCGAGATCGAACACGCGGATATGGGACGGGTTGTCCGGCCCATCGGTGAACCCGGTGTCGCAGATATAGAGCTTCTTCTCATCCGGCGAGATAGCGAGCCCGTTGGGCTCCACAAAATCGTCGACGACGACTTTGACCTCTCCGGACTTCGGATCGACCCGGTAGACGTTCTTCTTGTCCTGCTCGGGCTCGGCCTTGATCCCCTCATAGAAGCCGCCGATCCCGTAGGCAGGATCGGTGAACCAGATCGCGCCATCGGCCGTCACCACCGCATCGTTGGGCGAGTTCAACCGCTTGCCGTTGAACTTGTCGGCGATGATGGTGATCGAGCCGTCGAGTTCGGTCCGCGTCACGCGCCGACCGCTATGCTCGCATGTGATCAGGCGTCCCTCGCGATCGATGGTGTTGCCGTTCGAGTTCATGGAGGGCTGACGGTAGACGCTGAGGTGACCGTCATCCTCGGAGAAGCGCATGATGCGGTTGTTCGGAATGTCGCTGAACAACAGGTAGCGCCCCGCGGCGAAATACACCGGACCTTCGGCCCAGCGGAAGCCGGTGGCGACCCGCTCGACGGCCATGGTGCCGGCGAAGGCGGGAAAGCCGGAGGGCCCGAAGGATGGCGGCCCCTTCTTGGCGGATTCCAAGTGGGAGTCCGGATAGCGGCTGCCCGGCAGTGGTCCCAAGGGCAACGGCGCCGTCGATCTCGTCGGCGCGCCTGTCTGGCCCAAGGGCGCGACGGAGGCTGCCAAGGCCGCGTTCATGGTAACGCCCGTCGCCGCGACTGCGGCCGCCGCGCCCTTCAACAGGGTGCGGCGCGCGAGAGAGGGTTCGCTGGATTCGGCAGAAATGGTCAGTGGTTTCGTCATAGTCGCCTCCCATTTTTTTGTTGGGAGGAAAACCATCCGCCTGCAATCGGGCGTAAAGCGGGCGATCCCGGCCGAACAACCGGAGACCGCGATGCAGCAATAGCTTGGAATCCAGCTAGACGGGATCCCAGGTGAAGATGTCGGCCGAGCGGTCCAGCTTGTAGAACGACCCCTTCAGTGCCGGCATGCCGTGTTCCGCGATCGACTGCGGCGTCCAGCCCTCGCTTCGCTGCACCGAGCGGATCGGACGGTTCTGGCTGAACAGGAAGATCTCGTTCATGCGCACGCCAAAGATCTGCCCGGTGACGTCCCTGGCGGAATCGCCCAGCAGATAGCCGCAGAGCGGGGCGATCTTCTCCGGTCCCATCTGCTTGATCTTCTCGACCCGCGCTTTCTCGGCTTCGGTCTCGGTCGGGATGGTGCCGATCATGCGGGTCCAGGCGAACGGCGAGACGCAGTTGGAGCGGACGTTGAAACGGCCCATGTCGAGCGCGATCGACTTGGACAAGCCAACGATGCCGAGCTTGGCGGCGGCATAGTTGGCTTGGCCGAAATTGCCGATCAGGCCGGAGGTCGAGGTGAAATGGACGAAGGAGCCCGACTCCTGCTCGCGGAAGATCCGCGCCGCGGCGTGGGAGACATAGAACGAGCCCATCAAATGCACCTTGATGACCGCTTCGAAGGCCTCCACGCTCATCTTGTGGAAGATCATGTCGCGCAGGATGCCGGCATTGTTGACGACGCCGTCGAGCCGGCCGAAATGATCGGTCGCGGTCTTCACGATCTTGCTCGCGGGAATGGCTTCGGCCACCGACTCGAAATTGGCAACGGCAGTGCCGCCGCGCTTCTTGATTTCCTCGACCACTTCTTCGGCGGGCGCCGTGTTCGAGCCGGCGCCGTCGGCGGCGGCGCCGGGATCGTTGACGACGACCTTAGCGCCTTCCGCGGCGCAAAGCAGCGCGATCTCCCGCCCGATGCCGCGGCCTGCGCCGGTGACGATGATGACCTTGTCTTGCAGTGATTTGCTCATGCGTGTGTTCTCCTGTTGTCTGCGTCATTCCGGGGCGTGCGAAGCACGAACCCGGAATCTCGAGGTTCCGGGTCTGGTCCTTCGGACCATCCCGGAACGACGAGGGCTTACCTCTCGTTCGTAAACACGATCGTGCCACTCGCCGCGAACATGCCGCCGACGCCGTGGCACACCGAGACCTTCGCGTTCGGCACCTGTGCCGGCGCGGTGCCACGCATCTGCCGCACGCTCTCCTGGAGCGCGTACATGCCGTACATGCCCGAATGCATATAGCTCAAACCACCGCCATTGGTGTTGAGCGGCAGCTTAGCCCCAGGCCGCGTGTTGCCGTCCGCAATGAACTTGCCCGTTTCCTCATAGGGCATGAAGCCGAGGTCGCCGAGCCCGAACAGCGGCAGATGTGCAAACGCGTCGTAGATCATGAGATGGTCGACGTCCTTGTGCGCGATGCCGGCCTCCTTGAAGGCGAGGGGCCCTGCGGTCTTGAACGCGCGCGAGGAATTGAACGTCTCCATCTGGCTGACCATCGGTGTTTCCACGCTCTCGCCAGTGCCCATGATGTAGACCGGCTTCCTCGGAAAATCCTTGGCTCGGTCGGCCGAGGTCAGGATCAGCGCGCCGCCGCCGTCGGTGACAAGGCAGCACTGGAGCAGGCGGAACGGATAGGCGATCATGCGCGAGTTGAGCACGTCCGCGACCGTGATCGGCTCCTTCATCATCGCGCGCGGATTTTTGGCCGCCCATTCCCGCTGCACCACCGCGACCGAAGCGAGCTGCTCGTGCGTGATGCCGTAGGTCTTCATGAAGCGCAGCACGGGGATCGGGAACATGCTGGGCGGGCCGTAGACCCCATAGGGCGCCTCGAACTGGCCGTTGAGGCTGTCCGGTGGCGTCGAGCGCGGCAATTTGCCGATCATCGACTTGCCGCTCTCGGCATGGGTGATCAGCACGGTCTTGCACAGACCGGCCTCGATCGCCGCGGCCGCGTGGCGCACGTGCAGCATGAAGGAGCAGCCGCCGACGGAGGTGCCGTCCACCCAGGTCGGCTTGATGCCTAGATAATGGCAGACCTGCTGTGGCGTTTCGACCGCAGTCGCAAAGCCGTCGATGTCGGAGAGCTTCAGCCCGGCATCGGCGATAGCATTGAGCGCCGCGTCGGCGTGGAGCTGGAGCTGCGAGGCGTTGGGGATGACACCGAGCTCGGTGGTCTCGGCCGCGCCCACAACGGCAACCTGGTTCTTGCGCATGGCCTAGCCCTTCGCCGGACGGAAGACGGGAAGGGTGATGTTGTCGTCGAGCTTCTCAAAGGCGACCTCGAGCTTCATGTCGAGCTCGAGCGCTTCGGGCGTCTGCGGACAGTCGATGATGTTGCTCATCATTCGCGGCCCCTCATCGAGCTCGACCACGGCGATGGCGTAAGGCGGCGTGAAGCCGGGCGCAGCGGGACGGTGGTTGATCACGTAGCTGTAGAGAAAACCATTGCCGCTCGCCTTGAACACCGAGACCTTGCGCGAGGCGCAGGACGGACAGAACGGGCGCGGCGGGAAGTAGATATGCGCGCAAGCGTCGCAGCGCTGGAGGCGCAATTCGCCCGCCTTCGTGCCGTCCCAGAAATGCTGGGTCTCTGGCGTCGGTTTCGGTCGCGCGCGCTGCGGTTCGGCCATATCGGCAGCTCCTCCCAAGAGACAGGCTTCGCGCCCGCCTGTTTCGATCTTGATGCGACAATCGACTATAGTGCGTCAACGGTCCAGCAATGCGCATGCATGCCATCATGCGCACAATGCTTGTGTCGACCTCGGCCGGCGCTATAGATTGCGCGCGCCAATATTCCGTGAGACAGACATGCCCGATTTTCCGACACTGGCGAAGCTCGCCGGAGACCTCGAAGGCGGCCGCACGACCTCCCGCAAGCTGGTCGAGGCGTGCATCGCCAGGATCGCCGATCCGGCCGGCGAAGGCCAGCGCGCCTTCATCCATGTTGACAAGGATGCTGCGCTCGCGGCCGCTGACGCGATGGACGGCTTGCGCAAGGCCAAGGCCGCGCCGTCGCGCTATGCCGGCATCCCGATCTCGATCAAGGATCTCTTCGACATCAGGGGCCAGGTGACGCGCGCCGGCTCCCGCGCGCTCGACGATTCCTCACCGGCCGAGCAGGATGCGGTCGCAGTGGCCCGGCTGCGCAAAGCCGGTTTCGTCGTGATCGGGCGCACCAACATGACCGAGTTCGCCTATTCCGGCATCGGCATCAATCCGCACTATGGGACGCCGAAGGGCGCATGGAACCGGGCGGAGGGCCATGTGCCCGGCGGCTCGTCCTCGGGCGCGGCAGTGTCCGTGCTCGATGGCATGGCGCATGGCGCCCTCGGCACCGACACCGGCGGCTCCTGCCGGATTCCGGCCGCCTTCAACGGCATCGTCGGCTACAAGCCGACGCAGCGCCGTGTGCCGCTCGACGGCGCGGTGCCGCTGTCGTTCTCGCTCGATAGCATCGGGCCGCTGGCGCGATCGGTCAGTTGCTGTGCCATACTCGACGCGGTGCTGGCCAACGAGCCGATCGTTCCGCTCAAGCCGCGGCCGATCCAGGGCTTGCGGCTGGCGGTGCCGACCACGATCGCGCTCGACGACCTCGATGCACAGGTCTCCGAGACCTTCGAGCGCGCGCTGAAGGCGCTCGCCGATCACGGCGCCATGGTCGAGCGCATCGAAATGGCTGAATTCCACGACATCGGCCCGATGAACGCCAAAGGCGGCTTTGCAGCTTCCGAAAGCTATGCCTGGCATCGCTATCTCATCACCGCGAAGGGCGACGTCTATGATCCCAGGGTCGCCGTGCGCATCATGCGCGGCGAGGTGCAGAGCGCGGCCGATTACATCGATCTGCTCAACGAGCGGCGCTCGCTGATCGCCCGCGTCAATGCACGGATTGCGCCTTATGACGCCCTGGTGCTGCCGACGACGCCCAACACACCGCCGAAAATCGCCGATCTCGCCGACGACCAGGCATTCGCCCGCGAAAATATCCGCGCCTTGCGTAATTGCAGCCTGATCAACCTGATCGACGGCTGCGCCATCTCGCTGCCTGCGCATCGCGAGGGCCACGTTCCTGTCGGCTTGATGCTGGCGGGGGCGGGCGGGACCGACCGCCGCATCTTCGAACTTGCTGCCGGCATGGAGGCCGTAATCCGTGTTTGACCTGACCTTCACCGTCGACGCCCAGGACACCACAACGCCGCTGACGCTGGCGATCGACCAGGCCTTCATCGCCGGCTGGACCGGCCGCGATCCGGTCGCGCGCGACAAGCACATCGCCGAGCTCGAGGCCGTCGGCATCGCCCGGCCGGCCTCAACGCCGATCTACTATCGCGTCTCGGCGCGGCGGCTGACGATGGAAGACCGCATCGAATGCACCGGCGGCGACTCGTCCGGCGAGGTCGAGTTCGTGCTGCTCGGGTGGCAGGGCCGCATCTTCGTCGGCTGCGGCTCCGATCACACCGACCGCAAGGTCGAGGCCTATAACGTCACAGTGTCCAAGCAGATGTGCGACAAGCCGATCGCGTCGACGCTGTGGGAGCTCGAGGACGTCGTCGGCCATTGGGACAAGATGATCCTGCGCTCCTACGCCACGATCGACGGCGAGCGCATGCTCTATCAGGAGGGCACCCTCGATGCCATGCTCCCGGTCACTGAGCTCATCGCACGCGGCTTTCCGGGCGGGAAGCTGCCCGACGGCTGCGCAATGTTCGGCGGCACCTTCGCCGCTAAGGGCGGCATCCGCCCTGCCGACCGGTTCGAATTCGAGCTGGAAGATCCCGTGCTGAAGCGAACGATCAGGCATGGGTATGACGTGGTGACGCTGCCGGTGAGGGGCTAACTCTCTCCTCACCGTCAGCAAAGCGAAGCAATCCAGAATTGTTCTGCGGTGGCAGTCTGGATTGCTTCGTCGCAAGGGCTCCTCGCAATTGTGCATGTTCACTAATTCGCTGATTGGATCGCTCCAGCGGAGGACGATCCGATGCGCGACAACAGCTATGACCGGACGATTGAGCGCAACTATCTGCA
>NZ_JADPKG010000008.1:0-9656 GCF_023073875.1 Bradyrhizobium sp. 154 | reverse complement strand
CCGCCTCCAGGAAATACCGTGATCTGGCGCGGACTATCGCGGCTGACTGACATCGAACTGGGAGCCGCGATCGAGGCAAAGATTATGGGTAATTGAAAGTTAGCCGTGACCCTATTGAGGCTGGCTTGACGTTTTGCGGAATCGCCACGGCATGAGATCATCGATCTTGCTATGGGGATGACCGTCGATGATCGCCTCGAGTGTTTCAGCGATGTAGGCAGCCGGGTTGACGCTGTTGAGCTTGCAGGTAGCGACTATCGACGCCAGCATGGCCCAGTTTTCTGCCCCGATTTCATGGCCCGCGAAGAGCGCATTTTTTCTGGTTAGGCAGACCGGCCGGATGGCGTTCTCGACCGGGTTGGTGTCGAGTTCGAGACGCCCGTCTTCGAGGAAGCGGGTCAACCCCTGCCAGTGATTGAGCGCATAGCGGATGTCCTCGGCGAGCGTTGAGCCGCTGGAGATCATGGAAAGCTGCTTCTCAAACCACGGTTTTAAAGCCGCAATGAGGGGCAGCGAGTGCTCCTTGCGCGCGGCCAACCGGATGTCCGGCGACGAGCCGCGCACCATGGCTTCGATGGCGTAAAGCTGCGCGATCTGCCGGACGGCGGCCTCGGCGATCGGAGACTTGCTGTTGCGCACCAATTTGACGAAGCGCCGGCGCAAATGGCTCCAGCAATGCACGAGCGTCCACGGCCCTTGCGGTCGAACGACTTCGGTCAGCCGGTCATAACCGTCATAGGCATCGCATTGCAGGAAGCGTCCGCAAAAGCCATCCAGGAACTGCTCCGCAAAGGCACCGCTGCGACCGGGGGCATATCGGAACAGCACGATCGGCGGACTTGGGCCGCTGTGGCCGCGGTCGTCTGAGGCGATCGCCCAGAAGTAGCCCTTCTTCGTTTGGCCGCGCCCCGGATCGAGTACCGGCGCCTTGGTCTCATCCATGAACAGCCGATCCGCCATGGCCAGGTGGTGGCGCATGTGGTCCGCGATGGGCTGAAGATGGAAGCAGGCGCGGCCGGACCAGTTGCCCAGCGTCGCCCGATCAAGCCGGATACCCTGGCGCGCATAGATCTCGGCCTGACGGTAAAATGGCGTATGATCGCCAAATTTGGAGACGATCACGTGCGCGATGGCCGCTTCGGTCGGCAGCCCGCCGGGCACGACGTGCTCCGGTGCGTGCGCCTGCACGACGGGGCCCGCGCAGCGGCGACAGATGTATTTCGGGCGGCGCGTGACCAACACCCGCCATTGCGCCGGGATCACGTCGAGCCGTTTGCTGACGTCCTCGCCGATCTTCGCCATGGCACCGCAACCGCACGGACAGAGCGTGCTCGCAGGCTCGATGATCCGTTCCACCCGCGGCAAATGGGCAGGCAAGCAGCCGCGATTGCGATGAGGACCTTGATCCGGCACGTTCCGCGATCGGCCAAGGATCACAGTCTCGGCTCTCTCCTGCGCCGCGTCCAGGATGCCTTGCGCGATCTCCACGTCTTCCAGCGGCAAGTGATACTGATCTGGCCGCAGCTTCTCGGACTTCGCGCCGAACTTCTCGCGTCGCAATTCGCCGAGAATGATCTCCAGCCGACGTCGCGCTTCCTCCGACGCCGCCAGCGCCCCCTGATGCTCGCTCAAGGCCGCCTGCGTTTGCGCCAAAAGCGCCTTGAGGCGTTCGTTTTCGCCGCGTAGCGCCGCGATGCTCATGTGCTATTTCGAGCACATCGCCGCCGCGCGTGCCACGCTCAAAATAGCTGCCGAGTCATTCTGCCGCACTTATCCAGCGACCTGCGGGCGCCGTGCTTCTTCCGGGCGGACCAACCTCCAATCCAGCCCCTCGAACAAGGCCGCGAACATCGCCGGCGACATCCGCATCACGCCGTCCGCGATCGTTGGCCAAACGAACTTGCAACCTTCGAGGCGCTTGTGAACCAACACCAGGCCCGTTCGGTCCCACACCAAAATCTTGATTCGGTCCGCTCGTTTCGATCGGAACACGAAGGCTGCGCCGCTGTGCGATTATGTTGCGTTCAACATAACCGCTCTTATGTGTCGAACGAGATTATGTGGCGGAGGCGCCCGAACGCCAGCCAGGGCCGGCCACCCAGGGCTTCTCCGCCACATAATAATCAGATGTTGGCCAGCAGTTGCAGGATGGTGTCGTTCGGCCGGAAGCGCGCGCTGCGGTTGCCTGAGACGCCCGCCTTCTCGAGTCCCCGGCGCATCATCTCGACATCCGCAGCGGCGTATCGGTGGGTTGTGGCGACCTGAGTATGGCCAAGCCAGGCCTGGATCGTCAGGAGGTCCACGCCTGACCGGAGAAGCTTCATGGCGAGGGAATGCCGGAAGATGTGCGGCGATATCGGCTTGCCCTCCAAGCTTGGCGTCGTGGACCCGGACTGGGAGGCGGCACGCCGCACGATGTGTGTCGCGCCGAAACGCGTCAGGCGCTCGTTGTGGACCCCGACGAAAGATCGGCCGGTTCATGATTGGCGAGGCCGCGTTCGCTCAATAGGTCCGTCAGCGATCGCACCAGATCCTTAGGAACGGGAACGACGCGATCTCGGCGTCCCTTGCCGTGAAGCAGCACCTGCGGGCGTCCTCGCTCCAACTGAAGGTCGTTCGCGTTGACGCCGGTCGCTTCGGACACGCGAGCGCCGGTTCTCGCCAAGAAGAGCAGAAAGGCCCGGTCGCGCCGGCCGCGGGGCGTCGTCTGATCAGGGGCTGCGATGATGGCCTCCACCTCGGCGTTGGTGAGATGCGTCACCTCGATGTGGGCCCGTTTGGTGGGGATCGTCAGAACTCGTTGGGCGACGCCGAACGAGGCGGGATCGGCGGCAGCGACGTGATGGAAGAAAGATCGGATCGCGGCTAGTCGGGCGTTGCGCGTTGCGACGGAGTTGTTCCGCTTCTCCTCAGGCTCGTCAAGAAAGGCGAGAACAAGGTCCCGATCGAGATCCTCAAGAGCCAGCGCCGCCGGCTTCTTCTGCAAACGCGCCGCGGCAAAGAGGATCAGCATGCGCAAGGCGTCGCGATAGCTGGCTAAGGTCGCGGAGGTCGCGTTGCGCTGCTTGGTCAGCCGGCGACGGAAGTACGACTCCAGGAGCGGCGCCAGCAGGAGGTGTTCGTTCATGCCGCGCCTCCGTCGAGGAAGGCACGCTCAGCCGCGATGGCGAGGAGATCCGACGAGCGGTGAGGTAGTAGGCTGTGTCGCTATAGTTGGTGGCCGAGGTAGGTGGCGAGTAAGGGCAGCAGCGCTTGGACGTCTGCGCGCTGTTGGTGCCACAGCCTGAGCCTGGTCACCGCGAACCGGTGCCGGAGATCGTGCGGTCGCAGAGGCTTGCCATTGTTAAGACCCGCGAGCTTGCGGGCCTTAGCGAAGTTGCTTTGCAGGCCGGTCGCCGACAGACGGCAGCCTCGCGAGCTGAGGAAGAAGGCCTCGCCTTTGGGCCTGGGAAACACGGTGTCGCGCTCACGGGCGTATCGACGAAGGGCTGCCTGGGTCGTTGGGTGAACAGGAATCAGGCGGTCTTTACGGAACTTGGTTTTACGGACAAGGACGACCCCGTTGGTCAGATCGACGTCGCCGCGATCAAGGCTGACCACTTCGCCCGATCGTAACCCCGTGCTGGCCAACAATCCGATTAGCGTCGCCATCGTGCGGCCCGTGAGAGGTTCCCTGGCGAAATGAAGCTGCAAGCGTCGATAAGCGACGTCAGCTCAGACTCACTTAGGATGCGCGGCGGCGGAATCGCCCTGAACCGCGGGAAAGCTTTGCGCTCCAAGACCTCGGTCTGGGGGGCGTAGACGACCAGGTACTCGTAGAATCGGCGGAGCACGCCGTGACGGACCGCGCGGCTGTCGGCGGCGCCACCGAACGACAGGACGAAGTCCAGCGCCATCGTCCGAGTGGCGGGCGCACCCAGCTGAGATCGCTCGACGTAGCGAACGAAAGCCCGCAGCGTGCCGGCTTGCTTGTTGAAGGCGTAGCCGAGGGAGCGGCGCAGCTCGATGTAGCGCTCGACCTTGTCGTCGAGGAATGCGGCGAAGGCGGTCATGCGGCGCCTCCCGGAAAGGGGAGCGCGACCTCAGCGAGCTGCGAGGCCGCGACCTTCACGTACAGCGCCGTTGTGTTGATGCTCCGGTGCCCTAGAAGATCGGCGACCTCGTTGATCGGCCTTCGTCGCCCCACGAGCTGGGTGGCTAGACTGTGGCGCAGGAGATGTGCGCCTCCGACGGGACCGAGCTCGATCCCACCATGCTGCAATCTCTTCCGCACGATCCTCGAAACAGACGACGCGTACTTGAATGGTCCCTCGGGCGGCGTGAAGGACAGGAACAGATGCTGACTATCGAACTTCGGTCGAGCCCGTAGGATGTAGTCGGCGAGCGCGGCGCCGGTCTCCTCGATGAGCGGAGCCACTCGGTCACGCTTGCCCTTGGTGCGCCGGACAAAAACCTCGCCAGCTCGCCAGTCGATATCCCGGAGCTGAAGAGCGCGTAGCTCGCCGTTGCGAATGCCTGTGGTGGCGAGCAACAACAGGACAGCTCGATCGCGAAGGTCGATCGGCGTCGCCTTGCCGATCGCATCGATGGTGCGGCGAACATCATCCCACGAAAGCCGGGGCGGTAAATGGGCTAGTCGCCAATATGGCGTTCTTGGGACGACGGGAGCCAGATCCTGCTCGTGGTGGCCACCCCAATGCAGAAAGCGGAGAAACGTTCGGATGTGAGAGATCGCCGCCGTGCGAGTGCCGGAGGTCGCCGAGAGTGACAGCCGATACTCGACAGCGGCAAGGACATGCTCTGCCGTCAACGCCTCGAGGTCTTGGCCAGGATGGCGATGGCGGAGCCAATCCAGAAAGCGCCGTGCGCCCAAGAGAACGCCCTCGCGGGACCTTGGCTCAAGGCCTCGTACCCTGCTCAGATAGTCAGAAAAGGAGCGCAAAAGCGGAGCATCCGGATCATCGACTACAATAGGCGTCGAGGCAATGAATCGTTCGGGCGCCACCCGTCGCGCGTGTTGGAGCGCAGACACTGCCGCAATCCGCGGTGAGTCCGTGGTGAATGTGCGTAGATAGCTATCGACGATAGCTTCGCCGATCGGCTGTGAACCGCAATGCGCTGCAGCAAAACGGCGCGAACCGCGCGATCCGGCTCAGATAAAGCTTAGCGGATGCTTGCTTGTAACCGAGCGAGAAAAAGTGCCCCGCGATGCGATCCATCTCGGCGCCGAGCGCCCCGTCACGAAGGCGTTTAAGCACCCCACGGTACGAAAAATAGAACTCGAGCATTGTGCCCCTCCGGCGTAACGGCGCAGGGGGATCCCACGTCCGCACGAGGGCCACGAAATATTATGTGGCGGAGGAATCCAGCCGTGGCCGGCCCTGGCTGGCGTTAGGGCGCCTCCGCCACATAATCTCGTCCGACACATAAGTGCGGTTATGTTGCGCGCAACATAACCGCACAGCGGTCATCTGTTTGTCTTCCGCGGTCGCCGAAGCGATCTTGTGAAGGTGATCTGGCACGATGGCCAGGGAGCATGCCTGTTCACCAAAAGACTCGAGAGAGGGCGGTTCATCTGGCCTTCGGTTGCGGGCGAAGCAGTGACGATCTCGCCGGCGCAGATGAGCTACCTGTTGTCCGGAATCGATTGGCGCAACCCGCAAGAAACCCAGCGTCCGACGCGGGTCGGATAGCCGTTTTGGGTTTGAATCTGCTGCTTGATCTGATTCAATGACTTCATGATATCGAAGCCGGACGACCTTCCATCGGACCTTGTCAGTGCCCTGGCAGCGCTGCAGGCCGAGCGTGAGGCCCGGCTGCGAGCCGAGGCGATGGCTGCCAGCGCGCAAGCGGAGCTGTCGGATAACGCGGCGCTGATCGCGCATCTCGAGTTGCGGATCGAGAAACTCAAGCGCGAACTGTACGGGCAGCGCTCCGAGCGCACGGCGCGGCTGATCGAACAATTGGAATTGGAACTCGAAGAACTCGCCACCACGGCGAGCGAGGATGAGCTTGCCGCGCGCGCCGCCGCGGCGAAAACCCAGAGCGTGCGCGCCTTCACGCGCAAGCGGCCGGTACGCAAGCCCTGGCCGGACGACATCGTCATTGAGGCGCCAAAGACCTGCGCCTGTTGCGGTGGGGCGCGCCTTGCGAAGCTGGGCGAGGATGTGACCGAGACGCTGGAGGAGATGCCGCGCCAGTTCAAGGTCATCGAGACCGTGCGCGAGAAGTTCACTTGCGGCGATTGCGAGAAGATCAGCCAGCCACCGGCACCGTTCCATGCCACGTCGCGCGGCTTCATCGGTCCGCAATTGCTAGCGACGATCCTGTTCGACAAGTTCGGCATGCATATCCCGCTCAACCGCCAGAGTGGGCGCTTTAAGGCCGAGAGGATCGACCTGCCGTTGTCGACGCTGGCCGACCGGTCGGCCAGGGAGCCTTCGCCGTCATGCCGCTCTTCCAGCTGATTGAGCGTCATGTGCTCGCGGCCGAGCGCCTTCACGGCGACGACACCACCATCCGCATCCTGGCGAAGGGCAAGTGCACGACCGGCCGGATCTGGGCTTATGTGCGGGATGACCGGCCCTACGGTGGGCCGGCGCCGCCGGCTGCGGTCTATTACGCCTCGAGCGATCGACGGGGCGAGCATCCCCAGAAGCATCTGGCCGCGTTCGCCGGTATCGTGCAAGCCGATTGCTACAGCGGGTTCGAGCCGTTGTTCGACCCGCAAAGGAAAGCGATGCCGATCACGCCGGCATTCTGCTTCGCGCATGCGCGGCGGGGCTTCTTCGAGTTGGCCGATATCGGAAGAACGCCAGGGAAGGCAAGGGCAAACCGGTCTCCCCGATCGCGCTGGAGGCGGTCAGACGCCTCGATACGTTGTTCGAGATCGAGCGCGCCATCAACGGCCGCAGCGCCGACGAGCGGCGTGCCGTGCGCCAGGAGACAAGCAAGCCGCTGCTCGACGACATGCACGCCTCGCTGCTGCGCGAGCGAGAAACCCTCTCGCGCTCCTCCGAGATCCTGAAACCCATGAATTACATGCCCAGGCGCTGGGCCGACTTTGCCCGCCTCCTCGACGATGGCAGGATCTGCCTCAGCAACAACGCCGCCGAAAGAGCATTGCGCGGCATCGCCTTGGGAAGGCGCAAATGGGACCTTCGCCGGCAGCCTGCGCGGCGCCGACCGCGCCGCCATCATGCTGACGATGATCACCACCTGTCCTCTTAACGATGTCGATCCCAAAGCCTGGCTCTCCGACGTCCTCGCCCGGATCGCCGATCTTCCCGCTTCGCGTCTGCACGAACTGCTGCCCTGGGAATGGAAGCTCCCGCGCCAAGTCGACGAACCCACCGATCAGCAAGCTGCCTAACCTTCACGCAGCGCTATCATAGCGCTACCCGGCCCCCGCGCGCATGCGTCAATCAGGCGGTCTTCGTCGTATGCGTACCTGGCGTCGCCGTTGCTTGTCGGACAAGTGAGCGGTGCCAGCCGGCCTCAAGAGGGGCTTCACTCGACTTGGACGAAGAAGCAGCCTAATTGGGTGTCCTTGGGATTTAGGTGATCTCGCGCTCTCATGGCTGCGACTTAGGTTCGCGGTCGCGCCGCTAACCTCGGCGCGCCGACATCAGGCGAGTACCGGTGCACCTTTGGCAACTCTCGGGCCCCATAGTCCTCACCACACCAGGTAGGTATCGGTCGACTGTTGATACTGTATTGTAGAGGGGGAAGATCGCGTTGAAACAATGATAAGGGCACAGGAGGTGCCGGCAATGGAAACCACAGCACATCCGCTGGATTGCAGAACACACGTGTTGAAGCTCATTGAAGAAACGCGCGTGGTTAGCGAGAATGAACTGCAGGCCAACAACATCACGCCTTATCATGTCACAACGTTTTATCGCGAACAAATTATCAAAAGCGGTTACTACGATCAGCTGAAGTACGTTGTCGAGCCCTCAGTCGAGGAGTTCGACAGTCCGGGCACTTTAGATACGAGCGGCGAGCACGACAACACGGTCGTGCCGGGACTCCAGCACAAGTACGCCCAGACCGGCTTATTGCTGGTGACGGAACGCTGCGGCTCATATTGCCGTTACTGTTTTCGCAAGCGCATTGTGGGCAAGGTTTCGGATGAAATCGCACCGGATATCGATCAGGCCGCGCACTATATTGCGCGCCATCCTGAGATGACGAACGTACTTCTTTCCGGAGGTGACCCGTTCGTGCTCAGCACCGCCAAACTGAACAAGATCGTTGACCACCTGCTGCCAATAAACCATTTGAATTCCATCAGATTTGGCACAAAAATGCTGGCCTATCAGCCAAGGCGGTTTGCGGATTCCGCTCTACCGGCCTTATTCCAGCGTATCCACAAGGCGGGTAAAACCCCAATCATCGTCGCGCATTTCGATCACGTAGGTGAGATCTCATCGGACGCGGAGCACAAAATTCGCGCCTTGCGAGCACAAGGCGTGCAATTCCTTAATCAGTCCGTGCTTCTCGCCAAAGTCAACGACGATCCCGAGATATTGGCCGCGACTTTTGCCAAATGCCACGAAATCGGAGTGCGACCTTACTACTTATTTCAGGCGAGGCCGGTGAAGGGTGCATCGCACTTCCAAGTCCCACTGGACCGCGGCCTAGAGGTTGTGCGCGGCATCAACCAACGTCTGAGCGGGATCGAGAAGACATTTAAATACATCATGTCCCATTACACCGGAAAAATAGAGATTCTGGATTTAGCCCATGATGGCCGGGTGTATATGCGCTACCACCAGAATAAAGTTACCGAGAAGATCGGAAAGATCTTTTCCCGACCGCACGTCGCGACAGCCTGCTGGTTTGATGATCTGCCCGAACAATGAAATCTAACGCACGCCCTCTAGCCCATGGGCTCCGAGCGAGTGCGGTAGGCCCGCCGCCCCCCGAAGCGCAATCAAGTTGAGCCGCCGGCGTGCCCTGGTCTCAACTGTAGAAAGGCTCGGATGCCACTCGACTATCCCGCTGCACTAAACTTAAGGACCTGTGGAACTCGCTATTCCTGGACTGACAGGGAGGTAATGCTCTATGCGCTTGGAGTGGGCATGGGCTCAGATCCCTTGAAAGAGGAGGAGCTACAATTTGTCAACGAAGCGTTTGCGACGTCGAAGCCATTAAAGGTGATCCCGACGTTTGCTTCCGTGTGCGTTTGGGGCGCTCGCCCCGGGGTCATTGACCTCAATCGCGTCATGGTCGTTGACGGCGAACGTGACCTTACGTTTCACAAGCCGATACCCGTCGCGGCGAACGTGACGGCGGACGCCCGCGTGAGGGGAATTTATGACAAGGGTAAGGAGAAAGGCGCGATCATTCAGAACGAGGTGGTGGTCAGAGATGGGGGCGGCGACAAGATCGTCACAATCCTTTCGTCGACCTTCGCGAGAGGTGACCGCGGCTTTGGCGGGCCATCGGAGGGGTGAGCTGCTGCCGGTTTGATGGACACCGAGATTAGGTGTTTCATGAAGCCGGAGGTGGCCGATGAAGAGACGGAAGTTCAGTCGCGAGTTCAAGATCGCGGCGGTCAAGCTGGTTAGGGAGCGTGGGGTGTCGGTGGCGCAGGCCGGGCGCGACCTGGATGTTCATGAGAACGTTCTGCGCAAATGGGTGAAAGAGTT
>NZ_JADPKG010000028.1:0-9995 GCF_023073875.1 Bradyrhizobium sp. 154 | reverse complement strand
GACCAGCTCCGACGACCCGAGCGCTCCCAGCAGAGCACGCCGATCAAAGGGGTCCCTTTTGGATGCCGATAGGGGGTCCCAGTCGAACGCCGATTGACAAAAAGCTCTTTCGCCTGGATGGTCCGTTTGGTGGGACAAGACCGTGACCGGCGATTTCAGACTAGCGATTGAGGCGGCAATAACGTCCGCCAAATGCGTTATCCCGATCTGGTCTGCTTCTTCTCGGCTCAGTCGAATTGTAATCGACGAAGCAAACCTAGCCGCTCAGAACAAAATTCCTCTTCTGCCGGTGATAATAGACAAGTCAGTGACGCCGCCGCTCGGCTTCGGATCGATTGACGGCGTCCAGCTTTATAACTGGAATGGCGAGCAGGATCACCCCGGACTAGCAAAGCTGAGAGACAAGCTGCGATTGGTCGTTCCACAAAGCGCAGCAAAGCGACCAGCGCGGTTTTCCGTGGGAGGTATAAGCATCGCTCCACCAACATTTTTCTTCTCGGTTTCCTCTCACGAAACGAGATTGACACCTCTCGAAGCAATCAAAGCTCTCGGCCTGTTTCGAGCGGAAGCCATACTGATCTCCGCATACGATGCGCTCCATAGCGAGAGCATTGCGGGATTCAATCGAGCCGTTAAAAAAGCGCAAAAGAGCGGCACGAAAGTTCTTCTCGACTCCGGAAACTATGAGGCTTCGCGCAAATCAGACAAGAAGTGGACGCGGTCCAAGCTCCATGAGGTTCTGAGAAGCACCCCCCACGATTTCGCATTCTGTTTCGATGAACTCGACCCGCCGAACAATCCCGACGGCATGGTGAAGCAGATTGCGGACTCGGTTAAGCGCGACTCGAAGCATACCTCCAAACCTGTGCTGCCTATAGTTCACGCGCCTCGCGCTAAAGACGGGACGTATAACTTGAAGTACATCCCGCACGTTGTTCGACGGCTAGCTGAGACGTTGGCTCCCCCCTTTATTGCGATCCCCGAACGAGAGCTGGGGGCCGGTCTCATTGCGAAAGCCAAAGCGCTTGCAAAGATACGAGCAGAGCTTGCTGCTTCGGGCCGGTACCAACCGATCCACCTTCTCGGCACAGGCAATCCACTGGCTATCGCCGTACTGTCCGCGGTCGGCGCAGACTGCTTCGACGGCCTGGAATGGTGCCGGGTTGTGGCCGACGCGGCTAGCAATGCGCTATATCACTTTGAGCATTACGATTTTTTCGCGTATCAGACGCGAGTCGCGCAATCGCCGATAGTCCGCGAAGCAGCAGGCAGCGACGCGATCAACTACGCCGGAAAGGTTATCTTCCATAACATGGACTATTTTGCTCAATTCGTCGGAGACCTGAGATCGGCAACTCACGGCGGCAAGCTCGTACGATTTCTGAGCGAGCGGCTGCCAACAGGAAGCATGCCTCAACTCGAAGCAGCCTTGCCGGAGGTGTTCTGAATGCGAACGATAGAACCTCACTTGCTTCGCGCCGCTGTCTCAGCAATCTGCCCAGATGTTGCATCTCGGACAGAGCAGCACAAAATGGAGACCAACGAACGCCTCCTATGGAGAGAGCTTTCAACCTGCCTGCTTAGCAGTCAGGTTCCATACGAACTAGCGGTCGCCGCAGCGGATAGCATCGATCGCTCCGCGATACTTCTTGATCCGTCGATTACAGATGTAGCCACAACCGCCAGCGCAATCGAGGATATCCTTCGGTCCCCCCTCGAAGTCGGGGGCCGCCATCGCAGCTACCGATTTTATGGCAGCAAGTCAGTTCAGCTCGCGAAAACGTGCTACGCTGTACGGCGCGACGGAGAAAGCCTGGTCGAACTTATAAGCACATTTGATGAGGCTGCGACTGCCCGCACGTGGTTTCTCCGACAAGCTCCGGGGATGGGTCCCAAGCAAGCGAGCATGTTTCTTCGCAATGTCGGATTCACATACCAGTTAGCCGTCCTCGACCGCCATGTCCTCAATTACATGACCGCTCTAAAGATCGGCACATCGAAAGCCACCGGCGACCTGAAATGGTATTACCGATGCGAACACGCGCTACAGGGGCATGCTGATGCTATAGGCTACCCAGTGGGACTATTGGACTGGGCCATTTGGATCGTTATGCGGGTGGCGCGGAAAAATTCGATGGTGCTTCCATGAGCGTGGTAACCCTTGTGTCGGGCGGTTTGGACTCAACGCTAGTCGCCTTTCTCACTCGCGAAACTGGTGTCCAGCAACACCCCCTCTTCATAAACTACGGGCAACGCGCTTACATCCGGGAGCTAAATGCCTGCAAAACGTCCTTGCAGGAAATTGGATTGCCGGAGCCGACTGTCGCGAACCTGCCCGGCTTCGGACAACTTATTAGATCGGGGCTCACGGACACCACACTTCGAGTGCATGAAGACGCGTTCACTCCCGGCAGAAACATGCTCTTTTTGCTTGTGGCCGCGGCGCATGCACACCAAGTAAACGCTGATGCGGTCGCCATTGGCTTATTGCACGAAAGTACAAGCCTCTTCCCCGATCAGACCTCAGGCTTTCTCAGCGACGCGCAAGCACTCATATCTCGATGCATGGGCAGGCCGATCAAAATTTTGGCTCCGCTCTCTTCGTTTTACAAGAAAGATGTCGTTGCGCTGGCAGCAAAAAAGGGAATTCGGGGCACATATTCTTGTCACGTGGGCGACGAAGAGCCGTGCGGCGTTTGTATCGCCTGCAGGGAGTTCAACTTTTAGGAGGCTAACATGGGAGGCGGCGGCGGTGGCGGTAGCAATCGGCTGGGCGACACGCGGGCTCTGGAAGAAAAAGCAAAGCGCGTGCTCGAAGGAGGCCGCAAAAATGTCTTCATAAGCTTTGCCCATGAAGATGTAGACGAAGTGAACCTATTGCGCGGTCAATCCAAAAATGAAAACAGCGACATTGAGTTCAATGACTTTTCGGTCAAAGAGCCTTACGATAGCGTGCGGGCAGAATATATCAAAGGCAAGCTGACTGAGCGGATAAATCAGAGTTCAACGACGGTTGTTTATCTTTCGAAAGACACGCCCACGAGCCAGTGGGTTCGATGGGAAGTCGAGAAGAGTATAGAGTTAGGTAAGCGGGTCATTGCTGTCCATGCAGGAAAGACCGCTCCAGGCCTTCCTAGTTGGGTAGGCCCCAATAAGATCAAGGTTGTTCCGTGGTCTTCGCTCTCCCAAGAGCTCAGTAAATCGTAGCTGGGAGCATTTCGTGATCGTAGCGGCCTTGGCAGGAAGACGAGTGGATGCAGAAGGAAGCAGCGTAGATAGCTTTCCGGCAGCGAACGTTTCTGCCGTTCAGAAGGCGATCGGACGTGTCTTCATCGAAGAGCGTATTGAGCTGCTTGTCTGTTCATGCGCGGCTGGGGCAGACATCTTAGCGCTTCAAGTCGCAGAGCAAATGCACATCGATCGCAGGGTAATATTGCCGTTTGATATTGATCGATTTCGAGCCACATCGGTGGTCGACCGGAGTGACACCTGGGGCGCATCATTCGACTCTTTGATCGAGATTGCCGAACGGTCTGGGCAGTTGAGGATCATAGCCGGATCGCGTTCAGACGCAGCGGCCTTCACGGAAACGAATAGAGCTATTGTGAAGGAGGCAGTAGCCGCCGCGTATCCGACCAAACCGGTCGCAATACTAGTATGGGACGGACATCCTCGATCTTCAGCTGATTATACAAATGAATTTCGTCAGTTCGCACTTCAAGCAGGCATGAGGGAGCGTGTAGTTCCGACACGATAGCGAAGTGGGTTTTATCTCTTGGCTCTTCGAAATCTTTCTCCCGCAAAAATCACAATCGCCCACCCGGGTCGAGCATCGAGTTGGGTCTGGTGAAGCCGCTGTTATTCTACTGCACGGTTTTTCCGGTGATACGAGAGCAACCTGGTCCGGCCTCCTGGACTACCTGCTCAATGAACCAAGCGTGGCGACGTGGGATGTCATCGGACTTGGGTTTCCATCCAGTCTCCGAATTGACGTTCCAAACGTCTGGACAGCAGACCCAGATCTGTCGATCGTGGCGCGCTCGTTCAACACGGCGCTGTCGCTTCCTCCTCTTAGAGATTACCAAGCAATTGCGATCGTTGCTCACAGTATGGGTGGTCTCGTTGCTCAGAGGGCGATCCTCGATAGTCCAGCGCTGGCCGCTCGTGTTGGTCACCTCTTGATCTTCGGAACTCCGAGCGGTGGTTTGCCAAAGGCTCGGCTCGTTTCCCGTCTGAAGCGGCAGTTTCGCGATATGTCTCCAAGGAGCGATTTCATCATTAGTCTCCGGGAGGATTGGAAAGAGCTGTATGGGACCGAGACGCCGTTTGATTTCCGTGCGATCGCCGGAGACCGCGATGAATTCGTTCCTGCTTCGTCGTCTTTAGTCCCGTTCCGCGCCGTTGAGCAGGCGGTCGTTCCGGGCAATCACCTCGGTATTGTGAAGCCGCCTGATAGCAAGCACCTGTCCGTAGCGATCGTCGTGGATTCACTTCGAGGGGGCCACCGGGCGTTGCCAGCGGCTGATAGCGCCAAGCTGGCTATCGAGATTGGGCGTTTCAAGCAGGCAATCGAGACATTGCTGCCTAACGTGGGGAGCTTGGATGATAACGCTCTCGTCAGCTTGGCCCTTGCTTTAGAGAGCAACAAGAGAGGCGCCGAGGCGCTCGAAATCCTTGAACGCTACCATCAGGGGGGCGTTTCCTCTACCGACGCGATGGGAACGCTTGCCGGACGCTTAAAGCGACGTTGGTTGACCAATCGAACGGCCTCAGATTTTGCTCGGGCAGTCGAATTGTATCAAGCAGGGCTGGAGCAGGCCGAGACGAACTCCGACTTTGATCAGGCCTTCTACCACGCAATCAATCTCGCTTTCTTACAGCTCATGAGTCTCCCGCCGTTTTCGGCGATAACTTCGCCCTGCCAGGAGATGGCAAAGCGGGCACTGGCACACTGCGATAAGTGCGCCGTTACTCACTGGCGTCTTGCTACTGAGGGCGAGGCATTCTTGATCCTCGGCGATCTAACAAAGGCGATCGAGCAGTACGGTAAAGCTATTGAACTCGCTGGATCTCAGCGGGAGATCGACTCGATGTATTCTCAGGCGTTTCGCGTTTCAGAGCGGTGCCATGGTGAGGCTGGCATCAAGAAGATCGAAGAGACATTTGGCCTGCGGCGGTAAGATTGGGGTGGTAGAGAGAGCCCATCGTAGAGGCGTAGCGCTTCGATTTTAGAGTTTTCTCCGGCGTCCCTCCGGCCGAAGTCGCAAAAGTGGGGCACCTATTTCAGAGGTGACCTCGCCAAGCGGCGGCGCGGAACACCCCTCAATGTCATTAGCCTGTCGGCTTCGAAGATGGGTTACCGAACATTCCTCTACCGCCAAGTGCGTTCAGAGACGTGCCGTGCATAAGCGTGAGTCGTTTTGACCCATGAAGGCGACATGAGGGCCCTAATGTGTGCTCCTGTGCGTCGGCCTTCAACGCTAGTAGTCAGCCCTTTACCAGGGTAGCGGCTTGGGTAGCTCGGGCATAACAGCCGACTTATACAAAATCTGCCATTAGCAGATATTCCGGGGTACGATTAGGATGAGCCAAAGGCTAGTCTGTGATGCGTCAGTCAGGGTCGTAGCCTTCTAACGGAAACGCTCGATGTTTGTATTTGTTTCGTATGCTCGTAAGGACGAGCTCATCGCTATCGCGTTAGTCAAAGATCTTCAAGGTGCAGGTCTCGACGTCTGGTGGGACGCACGGCTGGCAGCCTCAGAAGACTTTCACGACGCAATCGTTGATGCGATCTCTAAGGCTGCGGCGGCGATAGTCATCTGGAGCAAACATTCTGTAGCGAGCCGCTTTGTGCGTGATGAGGCACGGTTCGCCATCCATCACAACAAACTCATTTCTGTCCGCACACCTGAACTTGAAGTGATGGAAATTCCATTTGGCTTTCAAGGTCACCACACCGTTGTTGTCCATGAGCGCTCGATGATAATGACGGCTTTATGTCGACTCGGCTTTTCGCCCCTTCCAACCATGTCCAATCAAAAGGAAGACTCTGTCATTCAGAAACTCTTGGACGTGATTGAAACTTCGGATAGTGCACGCGACCGCCGAGATGCTGCTATTCGATTGATCACTGAGATCAGCAGCAAGCGAGAAGCCCCACAGCATATCCCGCTCAAAGATCCTCCTGGCGACACAGCGGAGCTGCAACGAAGCGCCCTGTCAGCCTTCATCAGAGG
This sequence comes from Bradyrhizobium sp. 154, assembly GCF_023073875.1. NCBI lineage: Bacteria > Pseudomonadati > Pseudomonadota > Alphaproteobacteria > Hyphomicrobiales > Nitrobacteraceae > Bradyrhizobium > Bradyrhizobium sp. 154. Next base: position 3,759 of record NZ_JADPKG010000028.1, on the reverse strand, counting down.
ACTTTTCTTGATCGTGCCGGATTTTCAGCGAGGCCAACAGGGCTTCTGGTCCGCCATCGGAAGTATCATTGGTGTGATTTTACTCTCTACGGCACTCTTTATGGCTGACAACTTTCTTCAAATAGCCTTCGGTCTTCTAAGTTATTCTGATCCGCGGAGTGCAGCAATTGATCTCCTCGCTCTGGTCCCAGCCTGCCTGCTCACGATGATATTCACGAAGAGATTCATCCTGTCACGGAACTGGTTCCCAGCAGCGACGTTATCTCTCTTCTTGTACGTTCTAATCTCTATCGTCTCCGCATCCACTGGCACGACGATATCCGGTGTCTTGGGTTATGAGACCTATTCAAATCGATACTTCATGACGCTCGGAGCCGTCTTTATCGGGATGGCCGCCGTGGTCGCAGTTCATCTGTTGCACCTGATCAGACAGGTTAAATAGCGCAAACGCGATCACCTACCCTCGCTGTTGGCACAAGCGGTCGCGGCGGCACCTTTTTGGGGATTTGTCGTCCCGCTCGCGGCGAGTTGCGCTGCTTGCTTAGCTGTCGCCCCACCGCCTACCGCATAGTTATTTTCATCGATCGCTAATGACACGCATGGAGCAGATGCGTCTGTTGCAATCACTATGCGACAGCACGTAGCCAACGAGGGATCGCTGACCGAACAGTTGCTGAGCGCTTCCAGCAGTGTGCTTGCTGGAACTGTACCCTTCCCAAGTCCAATGGACTTGTTGATAGGACAAAACGCTATCGCCGCTGAATTGCCTTGACCAGGCAATGTATTGGCTTGCTGAGCAAGTGCCGCGCTCACACAAGCTACAGTTATCGTCGTAGAAAGTGCACTTAGTACGGGGCCAGCTAACTTCATTGCTGAACTATAAATCCCATCGAGGCCCTGCTGACTTGGGTCTTCGCAAGGTAGTCATTCTTGCCGATCACACGGGCCTCGAAGCCAGAATGATGAATGACCTTCGTTGTCCTCGGTAGAAGTTCCGCAAAAACGAGTTCTTGTTCCACGATCCCCAATTCCAGTGTAGATACTGCTGCGAATGTCGGCCGCCTTTGCACCTCGCGGGTATCGTTTAAAAGGCTGAATGTTGCTCGGATCGTTTCTTGGATGGCGTAGCGTGCCTTTGATAGAGCAATGCCACCTTGGATGATTGCGTCTGACAACTGCGATCCCTGCGCCACTGCGTTCGGATTGGCTTGGATAGACAGCACTACGGCGGAGCCAATGGACAGCAACAGACCGCGCCTGTTCAAAGCCATCCCCGGATGCAGGCGCTGGTATGCCAACATCTCCTCCACCTCACCGTCTAAAAGTCGACGCTCGTCAATAACAACAAACGGCATGACCAGTGGCTCCAATATTACCGGGCAAACTCAAGTAGTTCATCGCGATAGCTGGTGGCTTGACATCTATCGTCGAGCTTTGGGGCTTGTCCGCGCATTTTGATTTGAGATGCGCTTTCGATGCTTCCCGCAACATCGTATGGGGTCTTCCCGCAACGGAAATAATTGCTGAATACCCAGGCTGTACCGGAGATACTTTGACCAGTGCGTTTGCCGCTAAATAAAAGATCGCCAGGCTTTGCGCCGGCTTTAGTCATTCCCGTCCTTGGAGAGTCGTAGAAAATCTCGATAGTATCGCGGACGACTCGGAGCGTCATCGTTGAACCGTTATGATTCCATCCACCACGCCCCAATGGATCGGACGAGGACCCCGGCAAACATCGCAAGACATCTGACTGCGTACGGCCGTATCCCAAATTATTGACGGAGTTCTTCTCCGCCGCAGCCGCCGTCATTCCCGTTCCTACACCGTATGAGGCATGTTCTCCCATTGTTAGGGCTACGCACGGATTCTGAGAGTCGCCTGCAACGACTACTTTACAGCATTTTGCTCGCGTCGGCGTCGCCGCAATGCATTTCGTTATCGCTGCAGCCATGGTCTCTGTTGGATTGTCCCCAATTCCAACAGCAGGATCACCCTCTATATGGCAAAACGAAATTGCGATGGACTTCCCACGCCCTGGCATCACGTCTGTCCGGCCCTCGGTCTCATCCGTCCCATACCACCACTTTGCGAGAGTGCATTCCAAATCCTCGCCGCGAACCCAGCCCTCAATCGACTTCTCCAGCACATAGCGCCAGATTGAACCGGACACCTGTGCTTCCTTGTTTGTGTAGAGAAAGATGCCCTCTGAAAGCTGACCAATGACGCGTCCACCAGGTGCACTTAAGACATTGGTCGCCGCCATCACTTTGCATTCGCGAGTTTCGGCCTGCGCGTACGCCAATCCCGCGACGAGGGAGCTACAGAATAAGAACGAAAACAACGCGCAGCAGCTCCGCAAAAGCATTTGCGCCTCCTCGAAAAAGATCAAAGCATTGTTAGTCCAGCCACCTCTCGAAAGCTTCAGGCGACGGACGTTGGCTAGCAAAGCTGGCCCATTTTCTTGCGCAGCTAGTATCGCAGAAGTTGCGTGGTATGACTAGCCTCAGTGCATGCGGGGTAGCAATTGGTGCCAATGCCTGCCGGCTCGGTCGAAGAACTCCACAGCTCACAAGCGAAGTAGCGGGCCGGGAGGTTAGGTCCAGTGCGTGGGCACCGTAAGATATTCACCGAGGGTGCCTCACGCGAGATATGACCTGCTGGCAGCGACGTTGCAATTCTCCCCCGCCCCCCTTGATTGGCTACCGACGAAGCGTGCCACCTGCCGCCGCACAGAGTAACCATTTCGCAGTTGCCTGATGCCGCGGGCTTGAACTTTTCTCTTGCGACCGCTCGTCGGGTCATCTTCCCGCTCCTCCCCAGCCTGAGGACGACAATAGTCCGAAGGTAGAGGTTGCATACACCGGCGACATCAATCACCCAAACACCGGAATTGGGAGCTTGAGATGGACTATTGGGAGTTTACGAAGAGAGCAGGCACTGTACTCAGCCTAGCGAGCGTGGTGACGGCCTTTGCATGGTTCTGCTTCACTACGGTTTCTCGGATCAACACCCTCGAAGTGACCTTGCCCCCTGGACTTAATCCAGATTGAAGTTCGCTCTGGCCCATATGAGGACCAGAGCATGAAGCGCAGCCGCTTTTCGGAAGAGCAGATCATCGGGATTTTGAAGGAGCATGAGGCTGGCGTGTCGGTCGCCGATCTGTGCCGCAAGCACGGCGTCAGCGACGCCAGCATTTACAAATGGAAGGCCAAGTTCGGCGGGCTGGAGGTCTCGGAGGCCAAGCGGCTGAAGACGCTGGAGGATGAGAACACGCGGCTGAAACGGTTGCTGGCCGACGCCATGCTGGACAACGCAGCCTTGAAGGACCTCCTGGGAAAGAAGTGGTGACGCCCGCGGGGAAGCGGAAAGCTGTCGCCCATCTCCGAGACGCCTTCGGGATGAGCGAACGGCGGGCGTGTAAAGCCATCGGCTGCTGTCGCATGACCATCAGATACCAGACGACTCGGGCGGACGATGCCGGCCTTCGCCAGCGCATGAGAGCGATCGCCCAAGATCGCCGCCGCTTCGGCTATCGGCGCCTGCATGTTCTGCTAGAGCGGGAGGGCTATGTGGTCAACCACAAGAAACTGTTCCGGCTCTACCAGGAAGAGAGGCTCGCGGTCCGTCGCCGTGGTGGCCGCAAGCGGGCGCTCGGGACCTGGGCGCCGATGGTGGTGCCTATAGCGCCGAATGACCGCTGGTCGCTCGACTTCGTCTCGGACCAGCTCACCGATGGCCGCCGCTTCCGCATCCTGACCG